>NZ_JBHWIY010000013.1:0-71613 GCF_042731715.1 Streptomyces sp. NPDC059832
CCCGCCGCTGTCACTACCTGCGGCGTTGTCGCACGATCGAGGGGCGGTCGCCGTGAGACCGCCCCCGCACGACCGAAGTCCCGCTACACTCCCGCCACCCGGCGAAAGACCAGCTCAGACAGCGAAATCCTGCTGGAGTATTAGAGCCTCGCGGTCGACCCGCCATCCGCCCGCCTCACCGTCAACCAGTACCAAGAACTGCGCCATGGCAGGTGTCTATCACCCGGCTCCGACGCTCGGCCCGGCATTGTCAGACTGAGGTTGGAAAAGGCTCCGTGTCTAAAGCGGTCGGCTCTCAGCTGGGAGACAGCGGGCATTCGCTCACGGCAGACGACATTCAATTGCAAAGGACTGGAACCTCGGGCGAAGTCATGTCAACGTACAACGTCCCGGAAGACGCCAGATCAGAGGAGAGGGGGATCGATGGGTAAGGCTAAGGACTGTCCGAAATGCCAGCCATGCGAGACTCTCGTTCTTACGCTATCCGCTCTGCTCGCTTTACGGCCTCGGGGGACTGAACGCCTGGTCCGGGAAAATGTCGAGTGACTACAGAGCGGCCTCTGGCGGACTCTGTTTGTGCATCTGTGCGGCCGACCTATTCGACGCACCCTGGGGTCGCGAATAGGAGTGTGGCCCGGGTAACGGGTATTTCTGGATGCCTCGCGGCGCGCAATCTTGACCGCCTCGCAGATGGATTCATGACCGAAGCTGCCCCGAGCTCCTGCCGATCTCAACCGACGCGGCGCGCGCAACACAGCCGACGATCACCGGTTAGCCAAACCGGCGATGGTCAGGACTATTCAGGTGTTCGCCTCCGACTGCGCTTGGCGGTGGAGTCGTAGCGGACATGGGTCTCCTTGGCCCACTTTGCTTCGTTCCCTTCACAGGAAGTGCGCCATGTCTACACGACCACAGCTCGTCCCCCTGGCCGTGCCCGAACCCACGAGCGCTGTACGGACCTGCTTCCTCAGCGTCAAGGACGCTGCCGCGTACCTCGGCATTTCACCGCACACGCTCTATGTCTGGCGGCACAGACGGCAGGGGCCGCCGAGCTTCCGCTTGGGCCCCCGTGGCCGGGTCATGTATCGGCGGACAGCTCTCGACGCCTGGGTCGATGAGCAGGAAAGCGCAGACTCCCGCTCCAACCCTGCTCTGAGTCCGCTGAGTACACCTCTGCAGCGACGTAACCCCGGTGCTTGATGCCTCGAAGGTTGTCGCGAGCTGTTTCGCACCCTCCTGAAAGGAGGCAAAGTTGGCCGGCTATATCGAGGATCGTTGGCTCAAGAAGGAGAAGGATCCGGTCACCGGGAGAAGGGAGAAGACCGCTCGCTACGGTAAGGGTAAGCGGTACAAGGTCGCCGGCGTGCCTGGGGTACGAGACCGATCCTTTGACGTGCTGGAGGACGCCAAGGCGTGGCTTCGCCGCGCCGCTACGGACGAGGAGCGAGGTGAGTTCGTAGACCCGCGTGACGGATCCAACACCTGGCCGACTACATCGCGACGCACTGGGCACCGGGGCGAGGTGGTGCTCCGAAAACCCAGGACGGTCAGGAGCGTAGAACGCGTCTTCATATCGTTCCGCACCTGGGTCAGCTTCCGCTCAGGAGTATCGCCGCAACGGATCTGCGGGCGTTCATAACCAAGCTGGAGTCGACGGTCTTGTCGGTCGACTACCAGCGCGGCATCCTGTCCGAGCTTTCCTCCATTCTGGAAGCGGCCGTCGACGACAAGCGCCTCGTGCGCAACCCTATGCACGCGAAATCTGTGCGGTGGCCCAAGTCGCCGCGGGAGCGGCGCGACGCGTGGTCGATGGCTACGGCACTGCGGGTCCGCGATGCCATCAACGAGCGGAACAGGATCGCTGTCGTGGTTGGCCTGGGGTGCGGGCTCCGCCAGGGCGAGGTGTTCGGGCTGAGTCCGGAGGACGTCGACTATGTACGCGGCATGCTTCACGTCCGGCGCCAAGTACAGGCGATTCACGGAAGGCTGTACTCCGCCCTGCCGAAGGGGAAGAAGATCCGCACGGTGGATCTGCCCCCCTCGGTAGCCGAGGAACTCAAGCGTCACATCGATACGTTCCCGCCGGTAGAGGTGGAGCTGCCGTGGGGGAAACCGGAGGGGGAGAGGAAGAAGTTCTCCCTGCTGCTCACCACGCGCTTCGGCAACGCCGTCGCGGTGAACACATGGAACACCTACACCTGGAAGCCCGCCTTGGCCAAGGCGGGCGTCATCCCGCCACGTGCCGAGGGGGCGAAAGCCTGGCAGTGGGCAGCGGCCCCGAAGGACGGTTTCCACGTGCTTCGGCACACCTACGCCTCGATCATGTTGGAAGCCGGAGAGTCCGTCGTGACCCTGGCTCGGTGGCTCGGACACTCCTCACCGGCGATCACCCTCGGTTACTATGCTCACTTCATGCCGGAAGCTGGCAGCAAGGGGCGCGGCACGATCGACGGTCTGCTGGGGAGCGGGGTGACCGGCTCGTCAGCCGAAACTCCCCAGATTCTCCCCAGCGCCGTTGACCGGTGATTCCTACCTCTACGCCCCCGGGGAGGTCTTTCGTGGATTGTAAGGCTGAAGAGATTGGTGGCCTGGGAAAGTGTTGGAAGAAGTCGTAGCGACTCGCTATGTCACGCCTTTGCGTGAGGGTGGATCGCTCCCCGGGATCGTCGAGGCCGACGACCTCGGCACGTATGTCATGAAATTCACCGGCGCCGGACAGGGACGCAAGACGCTGGTCGCGGAGGTCATCTGCGGGCAGCTCGGCCGCAGGCTCGGGCTGCGGGTCCCCGACCTCGTACAGATCCAGCTCGACCCGGTCATCGGGCTCGCCGAGCCCGACCAGGAGGTGCAGGAGCTCCTGAAGGCCAGCGGCGGGCTCAATCTGGGGATGGACTTCCTGCCCGGCTCGATCGGTTTCGACTCGCTCGCCTACCAGGTGGACCCGGGGGAAGCCGGACGGGTCGTCTGGTTCGACGCGCTGATCAACAACGTCGACCGGTCCTGGCGCAATCCGAACATGCTGATCTGGCACGGCGACCTGTGGCTCATCGACCACGGCGCCACCATGATCTGGCACCACAACTGGCCCGGCGTCCAGGCCTCCGCCGCCAAGCCCTACAACGCCTCCGACCACGCGCTCGCCCCGTTCGCACCCGACATCGCGGCTGCTGCGGCCGAGCTCGCCCCGCTGGTGACCGAGGAGCTGCTCACCGAGGTCGCGGCCGATGTCCCCGACGAGTGGCTGGTGGACGAGCCGGGCTTCGACAGCACCGACGAGCTGCGCCGCGCCTACGTGGACGCGCTGCTGCCGCGTGCCGCGACCATCCACGAGCGGATCACGATGGAGGGCCCCACCGGGCCCAAGCCGTCCCAGGCCCCCGGCTGGCTCACCGAACACCTCACCCCCTGGCCGCATCCCACCAAGAAGAACGACAAGGACGGCCAGCGGTGAGCGAGCGCGATGTCTTCGAGTACGCGCTGCTGCGCGTCGTCCCGCGGGTGCAGCGCGGCGAGTTCTTCAATGCGGGCGTGGTGGTCTACTGCCGCGCACGGGGTTTCGTGGCCGCCCGCACCCATCTCGACGAGACCAAACTGCGGGCCTTGGACCCGACCGCCGACGTGATCGGTGTACGGGCCGCCCTGCATGCCGTCGAGGGCGTGTGCCGCGGCGGTACGGACGCGGGCCAGGCGGCCCGTGACGACGCCGGGCGCCGCTTCCGCTGGCTGATCGCCCCGCGCTCCACGGTCGTCCAGCCGAGCCCCGTGCACAGCGGTCTCACCACCGACCCGGAGGCCGAGGTCGAGCGGCTGCTGGACCTGCTGGTGCGCTGATCCGCCGCCCCGCGGCGCCGCCCGCGACCACTGCGCGAACGGCGCCGCCGGGTGTGACATGCGCCCCGGCGGCCGTGGGCCGTTGACACCGGGTGCCAGGGCTTCTAGCGTCTCGTCTGCTGAAGGTACTAAGCGGTTGCTCAGCTATCGGGGAGGTTCCGTGCACACGAGGTCCCGTGCCGGGGGTGCCCCGACGTCCGCTGAGCGGCGATCCAAGGGCGAGGAGAACCAAGCATGTCCACCACCGAGCAGCGTGTCGCCGTCGTGACCGGAGCGGCGCGGGGCATTGGCGCCGCCACCGCGGTACGCCTGGCGGCCGAGGGCCGCGCCGTCGCCGTACTCGACCTCGACGAGGCGGCCTGCAAGGACACCGTCGAGAAGATCACCGCCGCCGGGGGCACCGCCCTCGCGGTCGGCTGCGACGTGTCGGACAGCGCCCAGGTGGAAGCCGCGGTCGCGCGGGTCGCCGCCGAACTCGGCGCCCCGACGATCCTCGTCAACAACGCGGGCGTGCTCCGCGACAACCTGCTCTTCAAGATGAGCGAGTCCGACTGGGACACCGTGATGAACGTGCACCTCAAGGGCGCGTTCCTGATGGCCAAGGCCGTCCAGAAGCACATGGTGGACGCGAAGTTCGGCCGAATCGTCTCGCTCTCCTCCTCCTCGGCGCTCGGCAACCGCGGCCAGGCCAACTACTCCGCGGTCAAGGCCGGTCTCCAGGGCTTCACCAAGACCCTCGCCAAGGAGCTCGGCAAGTTCGGCATCACGGCCAACGCCGTGGCCCCCGGCTTCATCGTCACCGAGATGACCGCGCAGACGGCGGCCCGGGTCGGCATGGGCTTCGAGGAGTTCCAGGCCGCGGCCGCCACCCAGATCCCGGTGCAGCGCGTCGGCCGCCCCGAGGACATCGCCAACGCCATCGCCTTCTTCACGGGCGACGAGGCCGGCTTCGTCTCCGGCCAGGTCATGTACGTCGCCGGCGGACCGCTCAACTGACCCGAAGGGCTGCGGACATCATGACTGTGCAGGACAGCGGGAAGGTCGCGCTCGTCACGGGTGCGAGCCGGGGCATCGGCTACGGCATCGCCGAGGCGCTGGTGGCCCGCGGCGACCGGGTGTGCATCACCGGGCGCGGCGAGGACGCGCTTCAGGAGGCCGTGGAGCGGCTGGGCGCCGACCGGGTGATCGGTGTGGCGGGCAAGGCCCACGACGAGGCGCACCGGGCGGTGGCCGTCGAGCGCACCATGGAGGCGTTCGGCCGGGTCGACTTCCTGGTCAACAACGCCGGGACGAATCCGGTCTTCGGGCCGATCGCGGAGCTCGACCTCAACGTCGCCCGCAAGGTCTTCGAGATGAATGTGATCTCGGCGCTCGGCTTCGCGCAGCAGACCTGGAAGGCCTGGCAGAAGGAGCATGGCGGGGCGATCGTCAACATCGCCTCGGTCGCCGCGATCTCCGCCTCGCCCTTTATCGGCGCGTACGGCATGAGCAAGGCCGCCATGGTCAATTTGACCCTTCAGCTGGCGCACGAGTTCGCGCCGGTCGTCCGGGTCAACGCGATCGCTCCCGCGGTCGTGAAGACGAAGTTCGCCCAGACGCTGTACGAAAGCCGCGAGGCGGAGGCCGCCGCGGCATATCCGCTCGGCCGGCTGGGAGTTCCCGAGGACATCGGTGGCGCTGCCGCGTTCCTCACGTCGAGTCAGGCGGACTGGATCACGGGACAGACCCTGGTGGTCGACGGCGGAATCTTCCTGAATGCGGGCGTGGGCTGAGACAGCCTGAGCGGATTTGGCCCTGATTGACTCAAGTGCCCTGTCGGGCCTGCGGATTGACCCGACGGGGCACTGCGGTATGGTCTGCCGACCCATGGCTGATCGAGGAGCGTTCACGTGTTCTACCGGGCCAGTCTGCAGGCCGCTGCAGCCGTTGCTTCCCTTTCTCTGCTGGCAGGCTGCGGACTTCTTTCCGACAGCGGCTCGAAAGTCGAGCAGAAGATAGTCGTCGGTACGACCAGCGAACCCTCCACCCTCGATCCGGCGGCGGCGTGGGACAACTCCTGGGAGCTGATGCGGAATGTCTTCCAGACCCTGGTGAGTTTCCCTTCCGGCAGTACGAGCCCCGAGCCCGACGCCGCGGAATGGTGCAAGTTCACTGACACCACCAGCACCTCCTACCGGTGCAAGATCCGCGAGGGCCTGAAATTCTCCAATGGGGACAAGCTCGACGCCGAGGCAGTGAAGTACTCCATCGACCGGATCTCGGAGATCAAGTTCAAGGGCGGCCCCGTCGGCATGCTCGGCTCGCTCGACCGCGTCGAGACGAAGGGGGACGACATCGTCGTCTTCCACCTCACCAAGCCGGACGCCACGTTCCCCTTCATTCTCGCCACGCCCGCGATGTCGCTGGTGGCGCCCAGCGCCTATTCCAGGCACAAGATCCGCAGCGACGGAAAGATCACCGGATCCGGTCCGTATCTCCTTGATTCGTACAAGCCGGGTAACCGGGCCGAACTGGTGAAGAACCCGGACTACAAGGGCTTCGCCAACCGCAAGAACGACGCCGTGACCATCCGGTACTTCAAGGAATCGGCCCCCGTGGTCGCGGCGCTGCGGAAGAAGCAGATCGACGCGATCTACCGCGGCCTCACCGCCGAGGAGGTCGTCAGCCTGGAGGGCTCCCAGGACAAGGACAGCAACCTGCAGATCGTCGAGACGGTCGGCGCGGACATTCGCTTCCTGGTCTTCAACCCCAAGGACCCGGCGGCGGGGAACGTGGCCGTACGGCGGGCCATCGCCCAGCTCGTCGACCGCGACGCCCTGGTGGCCAAGGTCTACCAGGGCACGGCCGAACCGCTGTATTCCATGGTCCCCAAGGGCATCGCCGGACACACCACCAGCTTCTTCGACGCGTACGGCGACCCGGACCAGGGCAAGGCGAAGCAGATCCTGGCCAAGGCGGGCATCACCAAGCCGGTCGAGCTGACGTTCTGGTTCGCCACCGACCGGTACGGCTCCTCCACCGCCCCCGAGTTCGACGAGCTGAAGCGGCAGCTGGAGAGCTCCGGGCTGTTCGAGATCACACTGAAGAGCAGGCCCTGGAAGACGTTCCAGGAAGGCTTCACCAAGGGGGAGTACCCCGTCTTCGGCCGCGGCTGGTTCCCGGACTTCCCGGACCCGGACAACTTCATCGCCCCGTTCCTCGGCAAGGAAAGCGTCACGGGGATGCCGTACATGAAGAACGAGATCACCAAGGAGCTGCTGCCGCAGACCCGCAAGGAGAGCGACCGGGGCGCGGTCAGCAAGCAGTTCGAACGCGCCCAGCAGATCCTGGTCGACGACGTGCGGCTGCTGCCGCTGTGGCAAGGCAAGCTGTACGTCGCGTCGGGCGAGGACATCGGTGGTGGCGAGCGCGCCCTGGACCCGCAGACGGTCATGCAGATGTGGGAGCTGTACCGCAAGGCCAGCTGGTAGGCCCGAAGGCCGGCTGACAGGCCCGCCCCGGCGGGGTTGGCGGGGCGCGTTGTCAGTGGTCCCCGGTAGGTTCTCGGATGAAAAGCTGATTGCTTACCGGAGGTTGTTGAAGTGACCGACACCGACCTGCTGCCCGAGTCCTGGCGCGGCGTCCTCGGCGAAGAGCTGCAGAAGCCGTACTTCAAGGAGCTCACCGAGTTCGTCGAGGAGGAGCGGGCCAAGGGGCCGGTCTATCCGCCGCGCGACCAGGTGTTCGCCGCCCTGGACGCCACGCCCTACGACAAGGTGAAGGTCCTCGTCCTCGGCCAGGACCCGTACCACGGGGAGGGGCAGGGGCACGGGCTGTGCTTCTCCGTGCGGCCGGGCGTGAAGACGCCGCCGTCGCTGCGGAACATCTACAAGGAGATGAAGGAGGAGCTCGGCCTCCCGGTCCCGGACAACGGATATCTGATGCCATGGGCCGAGCAGGGCGTACTCCTGCTCAACGCCGTGCTGACGGTGCGCGCGGGCGAGGCCAACTCGCACAAGGGCAAGGGCTGGGAGAAGTTCACCGACGCCGTGATCCGCGCGGTCGCCTCGCGGCCCGACCCGGCGGTCTTCGTGCTCTGGGGCAACTACGCCCAGAAGAAGCTTCCGCTGATCGACGAGGAGCGCCATGTGGTGGTGAAGGGGGCGCACCCCTCGCCGTTGTCGGCCAAGAAGTTCTTCGGCTCCAGCCCGTTCAGGCAGATCAACGCGGCGGTGGCCGCGCAGGGGCACGAGGCCATCGACTGGCGCATCCCCGACCTGGGCTGACAGGCGGTCGTGGCCCCGGCCGGCGGCGGGCGTCCGGCGGCCGGCCGGGGACGTCTGCCCGAGCCTCAGCGGGATTGACCGCACCTGCGACTAGCGTCGCACGGGAACGGGCGGACGAATGCGCAGGGAGGTTGCGGTGACGGAGCAGCGGGAGGCGTCCAGGGACGCCGTCATGACCAGGATCGGCCAGGCGATCATGCTGCTGCACGGCGGCGATCGGGAAGAGGCCCGCAATCGTTTCGGCGAGCTCTGGTCGGAGATCGGCGAGGACGGTGACGCCCTGCACCGGTGCACCCTCGCCCACTACCTGGCCGACACCCAGGACGATCCCGGCGATGAACTGGCCTGGGACCTGCGGGCGTTGACCGCGGCCGACGGGCTGACCGACGAGCGGGCGGCGCAGCACCCCGATGCGCCGGCGGCGCGTGCCTTCTATCCGTCGCTGCACCTCAATCTCGCGGCGGACTATGTGAAGCTCCGGCGACCCGATGCGGCGCGGTTCCATCTGGACCGGGCCCACGCCACTTCCGGTGTACTCGCGGACGACGGGGCGGACGACGGGTACGGGGGAGGGGTGCGCGCGGCGATCGCGCGGCTGGAGCTTCGGCTGCGCGAGCTGTGAGGGTGGCCCGTCCGTGGTGGACGGGCCACTGCTCGGTTCGTCCGTTCGGGGCTCAGCGGCCGTAGGTGTCGTCGCAGATCCGGGACTGCGGGCTGCCCGCGGGCCAGTGCCCGTAGCCCCGTCCCAGCGCGCAGACGTCCGTACCGGCGACCGGGGCCGGCGGGGCCGGAACGGGCGCGGTCACGGCGGGCGGGGCACGGTGCGGCCTGGGCCGTGCGGCATTCGGGTACCGCGGCTGCCGCTGCTGCCGCGGGGCGCGGGGCACGGGGCGGCGGGTCTCCGGCGGCGGCGCGCCCTTCGAAGGGCGGCCCGCCGAGGCGGACGGCTCGGGGGCCGGTACGGCCTCCAGGGAGTCGTGGACGGGCGGCAGCACGATCTGCGGGGTCAGGTCCCGGGCGGGCCCACTGGCCCGGGGCCGCGGCGGAACGTCCGGGCGGGGCTGTACGGACACGCAGCCGGACAGCGTCGTGACGGCCACGCCGACCAGGAGGCTCACGGTGATTCTGGTTCGTTGCACCTGATCACTCTGCGGTGCGGACATGGCCCCGGTGGGCCGGGCGGCCGGGATTGGCCCGCACGGGTGACGGCGGTCAGCGCGGCGTCGCCCACCGCGGTCCCAGCATCCCGCTCAGCAGTTCCGCGAAGCCGGTGCGCAGCTCCTCCTCGCTCGGGACGGAGCGGTTGTACGACCCCGCGGCGCACGAGAACATCAGCCCCTCGCACCAGGCCACCAGGGACAGGGTGTGCCGTTCGGGCTCGGCCGATCCGGCGGCCGTCATCAGCGCCATCAGCGGTTCGCGGAACTGTCGGCCCGTCGCGTCGAAGAACTCCCGCAGTTCCGGGCGCCGGGTCGCCTCCAGCGCGAGCTCGTAGCGGCAGACGAGCAGTTCGAGGTGGCGGGTGAGATAGCGGTGCAGCGCCAGCGCGAGACCGGCGACCAGCGCCTCCGCCCCGGCGGCCGGACCGGTCTCCGGGCCGCCGCTCGAACCGTGTCGCGCGCCGGTGACCGGGGTGATACCCGGGACCGGGAGTTCACCGGGGGCGAGCACCCGTGCCTCACGCTCGGCCAGCCGTCGCACCGCCACCTCCAGCAGGGACTGCCGGGTGCGCGCGTAGTTGGACGTCGAGCCCTGGGGGAGACCGGCGCGCTCGTCCACCGCGCGGTGGGTCAGCCCGCGCATCCCGCGTTCGGCGAGGAGCGCGAGGGCGGCGTCGGCGATGAGATCGGCCCGGGAGGTACCGGCGGTGCGTGTGGCCATGGGGCCAACCTACCTTTCCCACTACATCCGTAGTACGGTGAACGTGTCACTACGGATGTAGTTCCGGGTTCCGGGCTCCGTGGTTTCGACGAGTTGCGTGGTTTCGATGCTTCGTGGAGGAGTCATGGACAAGCCCCATGCCGTCGTCATCGGCAGTGGAATCGGCGGCCTCACCGCGGCGGTGGCCCTGCACGGCCGCGGCTGGCGGGTCACCGTTCTGGAGCGCGCGCCCTCCCTGGAGCCCGTCGGGGCCGGTATCGCCCTCGCCCCCAACTCCCAGCGCGCCCTGGACGTCATCGGCATGGGCGACGAGATCAGGGCCCTCGCCGCCTGGCAGGGCGAGGGCGGCATGCGTGTCCCCGGTGGCCGCTGGCTCTCCCGTACGGACAGCGCCGCCGCGGCCCGGCGGTTCGGCGGCCCGATCGTCCTGCTGCACCGGGCCGGCCTCGTCGACCGCCTCGTGGCCCGGCTGCCCGAGGACACCGTCCGCACCGGTACCGCCGCGGAACTGCTGGACCCGGGGACGGCGGACGGTGCGCCCGCCGTGGTCGGCACGGCGGCCGGGAACATCGAGGCCGACCTCGTCATCGGCGCCGACGGCATCAACTCGGCCGTACGGAGCGCACTCTTCCCGGACCACCCCGGCCCCTCGTACGCCGGATTCACCACCTGGCGCATCGTCGTTCCCGCGCGCGAGCGGCCCTTCGCCCCGCACGAGACCTGGGGGCGCGGCGCTCTCTGGGGCACCCAGCCGCTCAAGGACGGCCGGATCTACGCCTACGGGGCCGCCGTGGCCCCCGCCGGGGCCCACGCCGCCGACGGCGAGAAGGCGGAGCTGCTGCGCCGGTTCGGCGGCTGGCACGACCCGATCCCGTCCGTCATCGCCGCCGCCGATCCCGGCCAGGTGCTCCGCAACGACGTCCACCAGCTGCTCGATCCCCTGCCGTCCTTCCACCGGGGCCGTACCGTCCTCGTCGGCGACTGCGCGCATGCGATGGCACCGAGCCTCGGCCAGGGCGGCAACCAGGCCATCGAGGACGCGATCGTGCTGGTCCACCATCTGACGCCGGGCGGTGACCTCGCCGCCGGGGCGGCGGCGTACACCGCCGAGCGGTTGCCCCGCACATCCGCCATCGTCCGCAAGGCGGAACGGACTGCCCGTCTGATGCGCCTGACCAGCGCCCCCGCCGTCGCGATGCGTGACGCGCTGGTATCCGCCGTCTCGCGCCTCGGGCCCAACCTGGTCCTGCGCACCTTCGACGGGATAGCCGACTGGCAGCCGCCGCAGCACACGTATGCTGCCCCTCGCGAGGCGAACACCGCACCGGTGGACGGCGAACAGTGAGAGGAAGACCCCTGTGAAGGTCGGCTGCATCGGGCTCGGCGACATCGCGCGGAAGGCATATCTGCCGGTTCTGACCGCCCTGCCCGGGGTCGAACTGCATCTGCAGACCCGAACCCCCGCCACTCTGGCCGCGGTTGCCGAGGCGCACCGGATCCCGGCCGCGCAGTGCCACACCGACCTCGAATCGCTGATCGCCCAGGG
Organism: Streptomyces sp. NPDC059832; assembly: GCF_042731715.1. Lineage (NCBI taxonomy): Bacteria > Bacillati > Actinomycetota > Actinomycetes > Kitasatosporales > Streptomycetaceae > Streptomyces > Streptomyces sp. NPDC059832. The sequence goes on from NZ_JBHWIY010000013.1 coordinate 11,524, forward strand.
GCTGGACGCCGCGTTCGTCCACGCCCCGACGACCGTGCATCCGGAGATCGTGGCCCGGCTGCTGGAGGCGGGCGTCGCCACCTACGTCGACAAGCCACTGGCCTACGAACTCGCTGATTCCCAGCGCCTGGTGAGTCTCGCCGAGGAGCGCGGAGCGAGTCTCGCCGTCGGTTTCAACCGCAGGGTCGCACCCGGCTACGCGCAGTGCGCCGAGCACCCGCGCGAGCTGATCCTCATGCAGAAGAACCGGGTGGGCATGCCGGAGGACCCGCGCACCATGGTGCTCGACGACTTCATCCATGTCGTCGACACCCTGCGCTTCCTGGCGCCGGGACCGGTCGAGCACACCGTCGTGCAGGCCAGGATCCGCGAGGGCCTGATGCACCATGTCGTGCTGCAGCTGTCCGGTGACGGATTCACCGCCATCGGCACCATGAACAGGCTCAGCGGCTCGACCGAGGAACGGCTGGAGGTCTCCGGCCAGGACTCCAAGCGCGAGGTCGTCAACCTCGCCGAGGTGATCGACCACAAGGGGCAGCCGAGCGTACGGCGGCGCGGCGACTGGGTGCCGGTGGCCCGCCAGCGCGGCATCGAGCAGAGCGTGCTGTCGTTCCTGGACGCCGTACGCGCCGGAAAGGTGCTGAATGCCGAGGACGCCCTGCGCACACACGAACTGTGCGAACGCATCCTGCGCGACCTGGACTGCGCCTAGCCAGGGCGTGTTTCAGAAGTGGCGTCGTCCGCCCCGCGAGACAGACGGGACTTCTGAGACAACGCCCTGAGGGCTGTCCCGGCGCAGCCGCCGGGAGCGGTGGCCGGTGAGCCCCCGGATGCGTCGGGTCCCGCTCCGATGCAGGCTGGGGTGATGGGCCACCGGCCCGTGGAGGTGACCTCGTGAGATCTCACGACGAGCCAAAGGGCTGGGGGGCGCTCCAGCCGCCGCCGGGCTACTACTCGGCCGATGGGCGGCCGCCCGACGAGACGCAGCGCGGCCTGATCCTCGACTGGGCGGTCAATCAGCGGATCGCGAGCGGCTGGCGGGTGGAATCGCGCTCCGGGACACAGGTCGTCATGGTCCGGGGAAACCCGCTGAACCATGTGCTGCACGCCATCCTGATGGTGTTCACCTGCTTCCTCTGGGGCGCCGTGTGGCTGGTGCTGGCCGTGACCAACAGGGTCGAGCGGGTCTCGCTCACCGTCGACGCCCAGGGCCACATCGTCTCGGTGAACGGCCCCGGATAGGCCCGGCCGGGCCCGGGGGGGGGGGGGGGGGGGGGGGGGGAGGGGGGAGGGGGGGGGGGGGGGGGGGGGGGGGGGGGAGACGTCCCGCGCCCCCCGACGCCCTGCGCACACACGAACTGTGCGAACGCATCCTGCGCGACCTGGACTGCGCCTGGCCGGGGCGTGGTTCAGAGGTGGCGGCGTCCGCCCCGCCCGGCACCCCGTGACGCCTCATGAGCGACCGGACCCCTTCGGAGGCGCAGAACAGGGCCAGCACCGCCGCGGCCCCCTGGAGCGGCCAGTCGCCCAGCCGCACATAGAGCGTGGTGCCCGTGGCCAGCGGTACGTCGAACACGGCGGCGCCGCTCGTGTCCGTACCGAGCGGAGCACCGACGCGCGCGCCCTGCGGGCCGTACACCGCACTCACGCCGGTGAGCGTGGCATGCACCATCGGGCGGCCGTTCTCGGCGGCCCGCAGCGCCCCGAGCGAGGCATGCTGCCAGGGTGCCCAGCTGTGCTGGAACGAGGAGGTGGACGACTGGGCGATCAGCAGCTGCGCACCGTCCCGGGTGAGCCGACGGCTCATGTCGGGGAACGCGGACTCGAAGCAGATCAGCGGCCCGATCCGCAGACCGTGCCCGCCCTCGGCCCCGGGCAGCGACATCGTCACCTGCCGGGTGCCCCGCAACCGGTCCTCGCCCGCCGCCCGGCCCACGGAAGCGGCCCAGCCGAGCACCGACCGGGCCGGGACGTACTCGCCGAACGGCACCAGCCGCATCTTGTCGTAGCGGTCCCCGGTCAGCCCGGCCGGACCCACCAGCACCGCCGACTTGAAGATCCCCGTCCGGCCCGATCGGTCGGTCTGCCGGGCGTCCACATTGACCAGTACGTCGGCGCCCACCCGGCGCGAGAGGGCGGCGATCCGGGCGGTGATGTCCGGGTGCCGCGCGAGATCCACACCCACACTGCTCTCGCCCCACACCACCAGATCGAGATCGCGCCCGGCCAGCGAGCCGGTCAGCCGTTCACTGCGGGCGAGCCGGCGCTCGACGCCGTGGGCCCCCGTGAACACACCCGGCTGCACGACGGCGATCCTGGCCACCCCCGACTCCTCGGGCCGCGGTGCCCACTTCGCCATCGACCCCACGGCCAGGGCGCACATCACGATGCTCACCGCGGCCACCCCCCGGGCGGCCGGGGACACGAACAGCAGGGCGACAGCGGTATTCACCGCCACCAACACGAAACTCACCAGCCACACCCCGCCCACGGACGCCACACGGAGCGCGGGAGCCACCTGCCACTGGCTCGCGCCGAGCAGCCCCCAGGGGCCGCCGAGCGCCTCCCAGGAGCGGGCCAGTTCGATCATCAGCCACCCGGAGGGCACCACGACGACCGCGAGGACGACGGCCGCCGCGGACACCGGCCCGCCCAGCATCCGGAAGACCAGCAGCCCCCACGGAGCCCACAGCAGACCGAGCAGGGCCGCCAGGACCACGATGAAGACATGGAGGCTCGGCATCAGCCAGTGATGCACCGCGAGCATGTAGCCGGTGCCGCCGAGCCAGCCGTCCAGCGCCGCCCGGCGACCCGTGCCGGCGGACCGGATGAGGAGCAGCCACGGAACCAGGCCGACACCGGCGAGCCACCACAGCGAAGGCGCGGGGAACGCGAGTGCGGGCAGCGCCCCCGCGAGCAGTGCGAGACAGCTGCGCCACCGGCCGGACCGCAGCACCCGCTCCCACTGCCCGCTCCGACCGGCCGGAAATCGCATGCCGCGCCTCCTCGTCCTGCCTGATCAGCAGTCTCCCCCCTGCTTGTCCGTTCCGCAGTTCTTCCCCGGTGCGGGGGAGCGGAAGCACCGGAGGGCCGGGATCAGCCCGCGGGGAAGAGGCTGCCTGCGCTGCGCCACTTCTCGTGGACGGTCACGGTCCGGATCCGCCAGCCGCCGTCCGTACGCGACAGCGTGAACGCGTACCGCCCGCCGGAGACGAAGTTCGGCGCGGTGTCCCGTTCCTCCGCATCGCCCGCACCGGCCGCGGTGCTCTCCAGCCGCATCGGGTTGAGGTAGTCGGCGCCCACCTCGGCGCGGTCGCCCGGGTAGCCGCCCAGGTCCTGGAGGTCGAGCCGGCGGTTGACGATCAGATGCTGGCGTACGGGGAAGAGCCGCATCGTCCCCGCCAGCCACTGGGCGACCTCGTGCGCCGGCCCTTCGACGCCACCGGCGCCGCGGTAGTCGGCTCGGCCGTCCGCGGTGAACAGGGCCCGGTAGTCGGCCCATTCGCCGTCGTCCACCGCCGTCGCGTAGCCGGTGATCACTGCATCGATGGACAGCCGGTCCATCACGGTCGCGAGATCCACGCGCTGCGTCATCGGGTCAGTGTCTGCCCGCCGGCGTGCGAGGCCAAGAGGCGTGCACGCACGGCGGGGCGGCGCCGATGTCAGCAGGGCACCACGGCGACCGGGCCGAGCGCGTGCGTGAGCGTGGTCTGTGCGACGGGGGAGAGCCCGAGCCCGAGGGACTCGCCGCCCCGGCGCCGCCCGATCACGGTCAGGGCCGCGGTCGCCGATGCCGTGACCAGGGTGCGTGAGGCGGAGCCGCCGACCGGTTCCCTGACGACTTCGACCTGCGGGTACTTCTCCCGCCAGCCGGCGGTGAGTTCCGCGAGGGTCCGTGCGGCCGAGTTCGCCGCCGCGTCCCGGTCGAAGACGGGGCCGCCCGAGAGCATCGAGGAGAACATCGTCCAGCCGTGCACGATCCGCAGTCGCGCACCGGGCCGGGACGCCGCGGTTCCGAAGGCGAACTCGAGAACCGCTTCGCTGCTCTCGTCGGCAGCCACTCCCGCGACGATGTCGGGATGTGTTTCCGCCGTCTCCGCCGCGTCCTCGTCCGACGGCCCGCTGTGGACCACGACGACGGGGCATTCGGCCATCGACGCGGTCGCCAGGCTGTTGGAGCCGAGTAGCAGGGACCGGAAGCCGCCCAGACCGCGTGAGCCGACGACCACCAGCGAGGCCTCACGGCTGAGCGAGGTGAGCGCCGCCGAAGGGAAGTCCAGCGGTGTCAGCTTCGAGGTGTGCAGCTCCGGAGCGATCTCGGACACCCTTCGTACGGACCGGTCGAGCAGCTCTTCCGCCTCGCGCCGCTGCGTGTCCTGTCCGACGCGCCGGTCGGGCGTGCGGGCGTGCACGATCGTCAGCCCGAGGCCCCGCCGTGCGGCTTCGTGGGCGGCCCAGTCGAGTGCCTCGCGGCTGTGCGACGAGCCGTCGACTGCGGCGATCACGGGACGGTCGGTGCTGGTCATGATGTTCCCTCCAGGTTCCGGCGGTGCATGTCCCAGGCTGGTACGCACGGACATCGTGCGGCAGGGACTTTCGACCCTATCTGCCCGGAACATCCGGGACCTGTGGCCGCCCGTGTACGCGGGAGCGGCGGCTCGGCTTCGCGAACGACGCGGAGACGGTCCCGGGAATCGGGGCGGACCCGGCGGCGCCGGTGCGCTCCGTGACGTCCCGGCCACTGCGATTGTCAGTGCCGGGTGCGATCCTGCCCCCATGGACGAGCTGATGCGGCAGCGGCGCGTGTACGGCGCCGACCATGACGATCCCGACCCCGGGCCCCGGCCGGGGCACGCCTACCGGGAGTTGGTGGGCGGCCCGCTCGACGGCCTGCTTCTCGACGTGACCGGCTGGACGGACCGGGCGCTGCGCGAGGGAGCGGCGCTGAACACCGAGATCGGGCGGTTCGGACCGGGCGGCAGGGCGGAGTACGGGCCGCGGGACGGCGACCCCGACCGCTGGGACTGGCGGGGCGACATACCCTGACCCGCCGGAGGCAGGTCGCATCCTGGGACGTACGGGTGCGGCCGGGCATCGTCGACGGCCCGGTGCACCGGTACCCGAGGAATGCGGCTGCCCGTCAGGACTAATCGCCCGAATCACTCAATACTGGACGCATGGCAGAGAAGACGTCCCGATCGCACGGCCCGCCGACCCTGACCGTCAAGGGCCGGAACGTACGCCTCCGCACCATCGGGGCCCTGGTGCTGGCGGGGCTCGCGATCTGGTTCATCGCCGCGAACACCGGGTCGGTCGGCATCCGGCTGTGGATTCCCACCGTCACCCTGCCGCTCTGGGCGGTCCTGGCCGTGACCCTGGTCGCCGGGCTGGTCCTGGGCGGATACCTGTTCCGCCGCCGCGCGAGGCGCTGACCCGGCGCCCGGGTGCCGCGCGTGCGAGGGACCGCGCCCCGGTGTCGTACGTGCGGATCTAGCCCGCCGACTCACCCGCGTGCGGGCTCAGCACACCGGCGGCCACCAGCGCGAACAGCAGCACGCCGAGCAGCACGCGGTAGATGACGAACGGCATGAAGCTCTTGGTGGTGATGAACTTCATGAACCAGGCGATGACCGCGTACCCCACGCCGAACGCGATGACGGTCGCGAAGATCGTCGGCCCCCACGACACATGTCCCTCGCCCGCGTCCTTCAGCTCGAAGACACCCGAGGCGAGCACCGCCGGGACCGCGAGCAGGAAGGAGTACCGGGCCGCGGCCTCGCGGGTGTACCCCATCAGCAGACCACCGCTGATGGTGGCCCCGGAGCGGGAGACGCCCGGGACCAGGGCCATCGCCTGGCAGAAACCGAAGATCAGGCCGTCCTTCACCCCGAGTTCCTTGAGCGTCTTGCGCTCCTTGGCGGCCCGGTGCTTCCCGCCCACCTCGTCGCGGGCGGCGAGACGGTCGGCGATGCCCAGGACGATGCCCATCACGATCAGCGTGGTGGCGATCAGCCGCAGATCCCGGAACGGGCCCTCGATCTGGTCCTTGAAGGTCACACCGAGCACGCCGATGGGGATGGAGCCCACGATGACCAGCCAGCCCATCTGGGCGTCGTGGTCGCTGCGCATCGACCGGTCGGTCAGCGAACGGAACCAGGCCGAGACGATCCGGACGATGTCCTTGCGGAAGTAGATGAGGACTGCCGCCTCCGTACCGATCTGGGTGATGGCGGTGAACGCCGCACCCGGGTCGTGCCAGCCGGCGAACGCTGCGGTGAGCCGCAGATGCGCGCTGGAGGAGATCGGCAGGAACTCGGTCAGTCCCTGTACGAGGCCCAGGACGAACGATTCGAACCAGCTCATGGGGCTTTGGCCATCCCGGAGGTGATCGTGCATCGGCCGACGGCATGGAGGGCCGTCGGCAGCGTGCGCATTGCGGTCAATTGAGGGCAGGGCCGTGACGGGCCCGGAGATCTTCGGTCGGTCGCGGGCAGGGTACCGCCCTCAGATGAACAGCGTTACGCGTACCCCCGGGCCGCCCACCGCCCCGGTGCGGGTCGCCGTGCGCACCGGTTCACTCGGCGGTCAGACGGTGGCGCTTGCGCCAGGCGACGACGGCCGCGCCCAGCCCCGTCAGCACGATGAAGCCCATCGCGGCCAGGAACGCCGGAGACGTCGGTGACGAGGCCTCGCTGCCCGCGACGACATACGCCGCGGTGTTCGGGATCGAGCCGAGCCCGGTGGCCACCAGGAACGGCGGATACCCCATGCGCGACACCGCCGCGCAGTAGTTGGCCGCCGCGAACGGCACGCCCGGGAACAGCCGCAGCGCCAGCATCGAGCGGAATCCGTGCCTGCTCAACTGACCGTCCGCGGCCTTGAGCCACCGCCCGCGCAGCAGCGTACGCAGCGCGTCCTGTCCCAGCACCCTGCCCAGTCCGAACGAGATGCCCGCGCCGAGCACCGTCCCCGCCAGAGCGGCGGCCAGTCCCGCCTGCGTACCGAAGAGCGCGCCGGCGGCGAGATTGAGCAGCGGCCGGGGAGCGAAGGCCACGGTGCACACGCCGTACGCGACACCGAACAGGATCACCGCGACGGCGCCACCGCTGAGCCGGTCGGGCCAGCCGGTGGCGAGCAGCCGCTGGGGTTCGAGGAGGAGCATCGTCGCCGCGGCGCCCAGCAGCACGGCCACGAGCAGCGAGAACCGGGACCAGGGCGAGAGCAGCGCCCTCGTGCAGCGCACGGCGAGGCCGGTGGCGGGCCGGGCGGCGGGGACGGGGTCGAGCATGCGGGGAGAGTAACCGACGCCGGTGTCCGATCGCCGTAATGTGCGTGGCGGGAGCGGGGCGGCCGATGCCGCGCCCCTCGCCCGCCCGGCGTCCGGCTCGGGCCGAACTCCCCTGCCGCGACTGCGGTGTACGCCCGAAAACCATTCGACGCCGCCCGGCCCGTCCGACATGATCGGACTCATGTTCCGGTACGCCTTCCTCGCAGCGCCGTCCGCAGTCGCGGACGCGCCGAAGGCTGCCGTGAGCCCCGTCACCGCGGCAACTTCCGCAGCGGTGTCCACCGCTGCCGCAGCGCTCATCGGCGGCGCCCGAAGCTGACCCTCCCCCGACAGTCCGGCGGACCCCGCAAGGGGAGGGTCGGCGGGGCCCCGGGGTCTTCTCTCTCAGCTTCGAACACCAAGGAATGAACCATGCCCAAGACGGCATACGTGCGCACCAAGCCGCACCTCAACATCGGCACCATGGGCCACGTCGACCACGGGAAGACCACCCTGACCGCCGCCATCACCAAGGTCCTCAGCGACCGCGGGACCGGCACGTTCGTCCCGTTCGACCGGATCGACCGGGCGCCGGAGGAGACGCAGCGCGGCATCACCATCAACATCGCGCACGTCGAGTACGAGACCGACACCCGTCACTACGCGCATGTCGACATGCCGGGCCACGCCGACTACATCAAGAACATGGTCACCGGCGCCGCCCAGCTCGACGGGGCGATCCTGGTCGTCTCCGCGCTCGACGGGATCATGCCGCAGACCGCCGAACACGTGCTGCTCGCCCGCCAGGTGGGTGTCGACCACATCGTCGTCGCGCTCAACAAGGCGGACGCCGTCGACGACGGCGAGGACACGGTGCTGACCGACCTGGTCGAGCTGGAGGTCCGCGAGCTGCTCTCCGCGCACGGCTACGGCGGTGACTCCGCTCCCGTCGTGCGGGTGTCGGGCCTCAAGGCACTGGAGGGCGACCCGCGCTGGACCTCGGCCGTCGAGGCGCTGCTGGACGCCGTCGACACCTACGTACCGATGCCGGTCCGCTACATCGACGCGCCGTTCCTGCTGTCGGTGGAGAACGTCCTGACCATCACCGGCCGGGGCACCGTCGTCACCGGGGCCGTCGAGCGCGGCACCGTCCGTACCGGCGACCGGGTTTCGGTGCTCGGACCGGACCCGGACATCGAGACCGTCGTCACCGGTCTGGAGACCTTCGGGAAGCCGATGGAGTCCGCGGAGGCCGGCGACAACGTGGCCCTGCTGCTGCGCGGCGTGGAGCGCGACCGGGTCCGCCGCGGCCATGTGGTCGCGGCGCCGGGCAGCGTCACGCCGAGCCGTCGCTTCACCGCGCAGGTGTACATCCTGTCGGCGAAGGAGGGCGGCCGGACCACCCCGGTCACCACCGGCTACCGGCCGCAGTTCTACATCCGCACCGCGGACGTCGTCGGCGACGTCGACCTCGGTGCGGTGGCGGTGGCTCGTCCGGGCGACACGGTCGACCTGACCGTCGAGCTGGGACGTGACGTCCCGCTGGAGAGCGGACTCGGCTTCGCGATCCGCGAGGGCGGCCGCACGGTCGGCGCCGGCACCGTCACCGGCCTGCTCTGAACCGCGGCGCTCCAAGGGCCCGCCCCCCGCACCCGCGGGAGGCGGGCCCGGCGTCGTGCGCAAGACTGACGGCATGACAGACACAGCACTGGTACTGGGTTCCGGCGGCGTCACCGGCAGCGCCTGGGAGACCGGAATCCTGCACGGGCTCGCGGAGGCGGGCCTGGACCTCTCCGCGGCGGATCTGATCATCGGCAGCTCGGCGGGGGCGGTGGTCGGCGCACAGCTGGCCTCCGGACTGCTCGGCCTTCCCGAACTCTACGAACTCCAGCTCGCCGACCCGCAGGGCATGACGGGCGGCAAGCTCGGCACACTCACCCTGCTGCGCTACGCGGCGGCCGTACTGTCCGCCCGGACCCCCGAGGCGTACGGCCGGAAACTGGGCAGGATCGCGCAGGACGCCCGGCTCGGCATCACCGCGGAGGAACGGCGCGCGGCCGTCGCGAGCCGCCTCCTGTCGCCCGAGTGGCCGGGACGCCCCCTGCTCATCACCGCCGTCGACGCCACGACCGGCGAACTCCACACGTTCGACAAGGACGGCGGGGTGTCCCTCGTCGACGCCGTCACCGCGAGTTCCGCGGTCCCCGGCGTATGGCCCGTCGCCCGCATCGACGGGCGGCCCTGGATCGACGGCGGGGTGCACTCCACGGCCAACGCCCAGCTCGCCGCCGGTTACGGACGTGTCGTCGTCGTCGCTCCGTCGGCCGGCGGCAACAAGGCCATCGCCTCGCCGGGTTCGCAGGCGGCCGTGCTCGCCGCGAACGGTGCCCGCGTCGAGGTCATCGCCCCGGACGCGGCGGCGAAGAAGGCATTCGGCCGCAACCCCCTCGACCCGAGCTGCCGGGCCGCGGCCGCCCGCGCCGGGCTCGCCCAGTCGGCGTCGCACACCGAAGCCGTGGCCGCGGTCCTGAGCAGCTGATCCGGCACCCCACAATGGGGGAGTGAACGACTCGATACCGGTCATCCGGGACGTGGACCAGGGCACCGCCAGGCTTCTCCCCGACGTGGACCGGGACAGGGCCTGGCTGCTCACCGTCGACGGCGCGCCCCAGTCCTACGTCGACCTCGACGCGCCGGACCACCTCGAGTTCGAGTACGCGCGACGGCTCGCGCACGTCATCGACTGCGCAGCGGCACCGGGCGCACCGCTGGACGTACTCCATCTCGGCGGCGGTGCGCTCACCCTGCCCCGCTATGTCGCCGCGACCAGGCCCGGCTCCCGCCAGGACGTCGCCGAGGCCGACCTCGGGCTCCTCGAACTGGTCGCCGAGCACCTGCCGGTCCCCGACGGCAGCGGGATCACCGTGCACGGCACGGACGCCCGCGGCCGGCTGGAACGGACCGCGCCCGGCTCCGTCGACATCCTGGTCGCCGATGTCTTCGGCGGCTCGCGGGTACCCGCCCACCTCACCTCCGTCGAGTACGCGCAGGCTGCCCGGCGGTCGCTGCGGGACCGCGGAATCTACGCCGCCAACCTCGCGGACGGCGCGCCCTTCGGCTTCCTCCGCTCCCAACTGGCCACCTTCGCAGCCGTCTTCGAGGAACTCGCGCTGATCGCCGAACCGGCGGTGCTGCGCGGCCGGCGCTTCGGCAACCTCGTCCTCGTCGCCTCCCCGAGTCCCCTCGACATCGCGACGCTGACCCGCCGTTGCGCCGCCGACGCCTTCCCCGCCAGGGTCGAGCACGGTGCCGCGCTGGACCGGCTCGCCGGTGCCGCCCGGCCGGTCAGGGACGGTGCGGCGGTCGCCTCACCCGAGCCGCCCGACGGGGCCTTCAGCATCGGATGACGCCGGGCCCCGGCCCTTCGCCACCTCGGCGGTGGCGGGGGCCCGGGTCAGACCACGCACCTCAGGCACGAACAGCACGGCCCCTGTGACCAGCACGATCAGCGCCGCACAGCCCCACAGCGCCTCGCTCCGCCCGACCAGCGACTCCACCGGACCGGCGAGCGCGGTGGCCACCGGCATCATCGCCACCGAGCCGAACCAGTCGTACGCCGAGACCCGGGAGAGCTTCTCCTCCGGGATCTCCTGGTGCATGGCCGTCATCCACGAGACCCCGAACACCTCGATGGCTACGCCGCTGACGCACATCACCACGCAGAGTCCGGCCACCGGCAACGGCACCGCGAGGCCCGCCGCCGGCAGCGCCAGCGGGAAGACGCAGAGCGTTCCGGCCAGCAGCAGCCGCCGGGGCTTCCAGCGCATCATCAGGAGCGCCCCGCCCAGGGTGCCGGCCCCGAACGCGGCGAGCGCGAAACCCCAGGGGCGGGCGCCTCCGAGTTCGTCCCGGGCGACCAGCGGACCGTACACCGACTCGGCCGCACCCACCGCGGCGACCACCACCGAGAACTGCGCCACGATGCTCCACAGCCAGGGGCGGCCGATGAACTCCTGCCAGCCGTCCCGCATATCGGCGAGCAGACCGCCGCCCGGCGCGCGCGGGGGGATGTGGCTGACGTCCAGGAACGCGCGCAGCGCGCCCGCCACCGCGAAGGCCGCGGCATCGACGGCCAGCACCCAGCCCGGGTCCATCGCCGCGATCATGGCGCCGCCGAGCGCCGCCCCGCCGATCGTCGCGCCCTGCATGGCCATCCGGAACAGCGCGAAGGCACGGCTCGCCTGCTCGCGGCTGACGCTGGACATCAGCATGCCCTCGGCCGCCGGGTTGAAGAACGCCTGCCCGGTGCCGCACAACGCGGTGAGCAGCATCATCTGCCACAGCTTCGGATCGCCGGCCAGGACCAGCCAGGCGAACGCGGCCTGCGAGAGGCAGTTGAGGGCGTTGGCCGCGACCATCACCCGGTGGCGCGGCAGCCGGTCCGCGATCGCGCCGCCGATCAGCAGGAAGAGCACCAGGGGCGCGGTCCTGGCGGCGGCCACCAGACCGACGTCGCCGCCGTCACCGCCCGCCTCCAGAACGGCGAACGCCGCCGCGATCAGCGCGCCATGGGTACCCAGGCCCGTGATGATCGCGGCGGCGGTCAGCAGACGGTAGTTGCGGCCGGGGCGCAGCGGACGGGATGCGGGGGCGGAGGCGACAGTCACCAGGGGACTATCGCCGCCGCGCCCTCGCCGTGCCAACTGCTTTCCCGGGGGATACGAAGGGGTCAGTCGGTCTTGACGACGTCCACCAGCCGCACGGTGCTGAGGATCTTCTGGATCGTCGTGTCCGGAAGTTCGTCCTTGACGGAATCGGCTCCGTACAGCACCCAGGACGCGAACTCACCATTCTTGTTCTTGAAGGTGAAGGCGATGGTCTTGCCGTCGCTGTCGCACTTCTTCCGCTTCGTGACATTCGGCGCGGTGGCGGTGACGACCTGGCCGGTGAGACCCGACTTGGTGGTGTACTGCTTGGCCTCGGTGAACTTGATGGTGCTCTCCGGCATGTGCTGCGCGTAGGCGGCCCACGCCCAGGTGCCGGCCTCGCTGTGGGCGTTCTTGGCGGCGTCGGTGGCACCCTGGGCGCCCCTGGTACCGGCGCTCGCGAGGCTCATGTTCTCCTTGATGCCGTCCTTGTCGGAGTCGTCCACGCACCACTGCTTCTGGTAGAACGACGGCGCGGAGAAGCCGATGAGGGGCGATTTGTCGCCCTTCTTGTCGTCCTCGAAGTACGAGAACGTGCCGGGCGTCCCGACCTCCCAGTCGCCGGGCACGTCGAACTGCGTGCCCCACTTGGGATTGGTGACGACCTTCCACCCGGGGATGAGGGGCTTGGGGTCCCCGTCGTCGCCACGCGGGTTCGCCTCGGCGGTGGAGGAGGACCCGGACGGCTTGGGCGCCGACGTCTGCTTGTCGTCGGCGACGTCCTTGCCCTTGTCGTCCTTGTTCATCACGACGACACCGGTCACCACGGCGGCCACGACGACAGCGGTGGCCGCGACGATCGCGACGGCGGTGGTCTTCTTCTTGTTGTCGCCGGGCTGCGGTTCACCGGGCGGGCCGGGTACCGCGTACTGCGGCACGGTCGGCTGCTGGTACGGGTTCGGCTGCGGATAGCCGGGCTGCTGGCCCTGCTGCGGATGTCCCGGCTGCGGTCCGGGCTGTCCCTGCTGCTGATATCCCGGCTGCTGATAGGGATTCGGCTGCTGGTACCCCGGCTGCTGGTACGGGTTCTGATTCTGGTCCTGCGGGTTTTGCTCGCCCCCGGGCGGCTGCTGTCCTGGCCACATGGCGAGTAACGATAGAGGGGTGGTGGCCGGTCTGCTACGGCCGCCCCCGTGTGCGGACGGTGAAGGATCCGATCAGGGGGGGTGCCGGGGGACACGGGGATGGCCAAATAGCTTTACTCGTGAGTAACATCCCGTCATGAGCGCTGAACAGATGACCGTGGGCGAGATGCTCGTCGCGACGGTCCCGATGGCCCGGACCCTCAATCTCGAGTTCCTGGAGACGACCGCCGAGCGCGCGGTGGTCCGCCTGCCGGACCAGGCCGAGTACCACAACCACATCGGCGGACCGCACGCCGGAGCGATGTTCACGCTGGCGGAATCGGCGAGCGGGGCGATCGTCATCGCCGCCTTCGGCGACCAGATGTCGCGCGCCGTGCCGCTGGCGGTGAAGGCGGAGATCGGTTACAAGAAGCTGGCCAAGGGCGTCGTCACGGCGACGGCGACCCTCGGCCGCCCGGTGGCCGATGTCATCGCCGAACTCGACGCGGGCGAACGGCCGGAGTTCCCCGTGGCCATCGAGATCCACCGCGCGGACGGCGCGGTGACCGGTGAGATGACGGTCGTCTGGACGCTGCGTCCCCACGCCTGATTCCGGCCGGTTCCGCGAAGAGCCGCCACGCACCCCAACGAGAGGGCGCATGGCGGCTTTTCGCGCTGTCCGGGGAGTCGGCGGGACAGGTAGGCTTCCCGCCGTGCGCCGAGGAGTTGCCCGGCGGGCAACGGACATCGGTTACGGGAGGATCGGCGTTGCACATCCAGGAATGGCTGGAGACCATCCCCGCGGTCAGCGTCTACGCCCTGGTGGGCGTGGTCATCGGGCTGGAGAGCCTCGGCATTCCGCTGCCGGGCGAGATCGTACTGATCAGCGCGGCGCTGCTGGCTGCCGGGCACGACGGAGTGAACCCGTGGATCCTCGGCGCCTGTGCCTCGGCCGGCGCGGTCATCGGTGACTCGATCGGATACGCCATCGGCCGCAAGGGCGGCCGGCCGCTGCTGGCCCGGCTGGGCAGGAAGTTCCCCAAGCACTTCGGCGAGAGCCAGATCGGGCTGGCGGAGCGCTCGTTCCAGAAGTGGGGCATGTGGGCGGTGTTCTTCGGCCGCTTCGTGGCGTTGCTGAGGATCTTCGCGGGTCCGCTGGCGGGCGTACTGCACATGCCGTACTGGAAGTTCCTGATCGCCAACGTGCTCGGCGGCATCGTCTGGGCGGGCGGCACGACGGCCGTCATCTACTCGGTGGGAGTCGTCGCCGAGGCCTGGCTCAAGCGGTTCTCGTATCTCGGCCTCGTGGCCGCGGTGCTGATCGGCATCACCTCGATGCTGATCGTGAAGAACCGGGCCAAGAAGGCGGCGGAGCAGGCGTCGGCCGCCTCCGCGCCCGGCTCGGCAGCGGTTCGGGCCGCGGACTGACCGGACGGGGCGGCGCGGGCGGGACAGCGCGGTGCGGGATGGTGCGGGCGAGGCGGAGACACGAAGCCGCCGGGCACGTGCCTCGCCCGGCACTCCCTCCCGTACGCTCCCGGCCCCGCCCCGTCCTCCCCGCTCAGCCCTCGTGGGCCTGGCGGTGCGCCTTGGCCAGCTCCACGTAACCCACCGCGTTGAACTTGATGCCTTCGAGCTCCTCCTCGGTCAGCTGCCGCTTCACCTTGGCGGGGACACCGGCGACCAGCGAGCCCGGGGGCACCCGCATTCCCTGCGGGACCAGCGCCTGCGCCGCGATCAGTGAACCGGCGCCGATATGGGCTCCGTTGAGGATGGTGGAGCCCATGCCGACCAGGACGTCGTCCTCGATCGTGCAGCCGTGGAGCACGGCGTTGTGCCCGACCGAGACGCGCTCGCCGACCGTGACGGGGAACCCGGGATCGACATGGACGCTGCAGTTGTCCTGGATGTTGCTGTCGGACCCGATGACGATCGGGCCGCAGTCGGCGCGCAGTACGGCGTGGTACCAGACGCTGGAGCCCGCGGCCATCGTGATCTCACCGATGACGACCGAGGTCGGTGCCGTGAAGGCATCCGCGTCGATGTCCGGCTCCTTGCCGCCCATTCCCGTGATCAACGCCTGCTCTGCCATCGCCCGTTCCTCCGTGCTCAGGTCTCGTGCGGCCGCGGCCGTCCGCTCCGGCAGCCGGCCGCGGCTGTTGGATCGCGTCGATCGCCTCGGAGAAACGGTATGCGACGGTCGGCGGACCGCGACCCAGTGGGGTGAACATCACAGGCCGCCGCGGTGATCGGGCCGGACGCCGCCGACTACCGTGAGCGAGTGCCGACGAACAGGAACGCGTTCTCTTCCCTTGCCGCCTGGCGGCGGCGCGCCCTGTCCCGGGCCGTCCACCGCGGCTGGCGCTGGGTGCAGGAGACGGGCGCGGTCACCGCGGATCGTCCGGGCGCGCTGCGCTTCCGCCGGATCGGCGCGGGCACCCGGCTGGCCTTTCCGCAGGGCACGGTCTTCGGGGAACGGTGGATCGAGCTCGGCGCGCACTGCGTGATCGGTGAGCAGGTCACGCTGACGGCCGGGCTCATGCCCGACCTGGACCTGGGCCCCGATCCGATCCTGACCCTGGGGGACGGGGTGGTGCTCGGCCGCGGCAGTCATGTGGTCGCCGACACCACGGTGACCATCGGCCCGGACACGTACTGCGGGCCGTATGTCTACATCACGTCGACGAACCACAGTTACGACGATCCGCACGAGCCGGTCGGCCGGCAGTGGCCCCGCATGGAGCCGGTCGCCATCGGGCCGGGCTGCTGGATCGGCACCGGGGCGGTGATCCTCCCGGGGGCCACGCTCGGCCGCAACGTGGTGGTCGCCGCGGGGGCGGTGGTACGGGGCGAGGTGCGCGACCACGCGGTGGTGGCCGGTGCCCCCGCCCGGGTCGTACGCAGCTGGGATCCCGAGAAGGGCTGGCAGCCGCCGCTGCGTACCCCTGCCCCGGTGCCGATCCCGACGGGCGTCACGCCCGAGCAGTTGCTCGCCCTGGCGGAACCCGCCGAGCCGGCGGACCCGTCCGCCGGCTGACCGCGGCCGGAGCGGGTCTCATCCGGTCGCGAGCAGCACCGTGCCCACCAGGGCGAGACCGGCCCCGGCGGCCTGCACCCCACGCAGCCGTTCCTTCAGTACCCCGCGCGCGGCCGGCGCCGTGACCACCGGATAGAGCGAGGCGAGTACGGCGGCCACCGTGACCGGCCCGTGCTGCGCGGTGATCGCGTACGTGCCGTTGGCCGCGACATCCGCGAGCCCGATGAGCGCCAGGACGGGCAGCGCGGCCAGTACCGCGGCGGACCCGCCCTCCTCGGGCAGCGCGCGTGCCCCGCGGCGCACCGACGCGAACAGGGCCGTACCGCCCACCGCGAAATTGGTGAGGCGCTGGACGAAGAGCGCCAGGAACAGCCCGGTCATCGTCGTGGAGGCCTCCGCGATCAGGGACATCACCGACCCGAAGCCGAACGCGGCCGGCAGGGTCAGCAGCACCGCCCGGCGCTGCACCGGCGCCCCTCGCAGCTGCGGTCCGCCCGCCAGTACGACGCCCGTCACGGCGATGCCGACCCCGGCGAACTGGAACAGCCCCGGCCGCTCCCCGACGACGAGTCCGACGCTCACCGGCACGGCGACGCCCAGCGAGCCGAACGGGGGGACGACCCCCATCGGGCCGAGCGCCAGGGCCTTGTAGAAGCACGGCATCGCCACCGGTCCGACGACGCCCGCCGCGACGGCGAACCACAGCTGCGGGCCAGCCTCGCTCCACCCGCCGGTCGCGATCACGATGACGCCGAGCACCACGGCCGCGGCGGCCTGCGAGACGACGACCACGGTGAGCGCGGGGATGCGTCGGGTGAACAGTCCACCGCCGAAGTCGGCCAGTCCCCGGAGCAGGCTGGTGGCCAGCGCGAACAGTGCTGTCACTGCATGCCTCGCAGTACAGTGCGGTGAACGGTTGGGTTCACCACACCGTAGTGCGGTATTTTCGACCCTGTCATCCAAAATATTGGACGGAATGTGTCTGACCTCGATCAGCTCACTCAGTCGCTCGCGCGCAATCTCAAGCGCTGGAGGGGGGAACGCGGCTTCACCCTGGACGTGCTCGCCGCCCGCGCCGGGGTCAGCCGCGGCATGATCATCCAGATCGAGCAGGCCCGCACCAACCCGAGCGTCGGCACCACGGTCAAGCTCGCCGACGCGCTCGGTGTCAGCATCACGACGCTGCTCGACTACGAGCAGAGCTCACCGGTCCGGCTGGTGCCCGAGAGCCAGGCGGTGCACATGTGGTCCACCGACGCGGGCAGTTCCACCACCCTGCACGTCGGTGCGGAGGCGAGGGGGCCGCTCGAACTCTGGACCTGGCGCCTGATGCCCGGCGACAGCAGCGCCTCCGATCCGCACCCCGAGGGCACCGTCGAACTGCTCCATGTCACCACGGGCGAGCTCACCCTGGTCGTCGACGGCACCTCGTACGCCGTACCGGCCGGCGGCTCCGCCTCGTTCGAGGCGCATCACCCGCACGCCTACCGCAATGACGGCTCCGAGCCGGTCGGGATCACCTTGGTGGTCTCCATCCCGCCCGTACGGTGAGACGGCCGGCCGAGGGACCCGGGGGCGCTGTTAGCGTGGTGCGCATGCGTGCTCCCATCGGCTCCTTCGACAACGCAGGCCCGGCGGCCGACCGCCTCGACCTGCTCACCGACCCCGTCGCCGCCGCCGTGACCGCGGGCTGGGGTGGCTTCCCCGCCGAGCAGGTCATTCACGTCGACACGGATCCGGCCATCGCCGACACGGCGGTCTTCGTCGAGCACCACGGCGCGGAACTGCTCGACCGGTCGGCCAACTGCGTCGTGGTGGCGGGCAAGCGCGGCGGCGAGGTGACGCTCGCGGCCTGCCTCGTCCTGTCCCACTCCCGCGTCGACGTGAACGGCGCGGTCCGCAAGCAACTGGGCGCCCGCAAGGCGTCCTTCGCCCCGATGGACACGGCGGTCGGCGAGACCGGCATGGAGTACGGCGGCATCACCCCCATCGGCCTCCCCGCCGCGTGGCCGCTGCTGATCGATCCCGCCGTCGTCGACGAGGAGTGGGTACTGATCGGCAGCGGCAGCCGCCGGGGCAAGCTGATCGTCCCGGGCAAGGCCCTGGCGGCGCTGCCGGGCGCGGTGATCGTCGAGGGTCTCGGCATCAGGAGCTGAGACGGCGACCGCCGATTGCCGGCGCTCTCAGCCCGGCGAGTGGCAGAGGGCCCGCACCGGCGGCACGGCCCGGTGAGAGGTCAGCCAGCGCGTGGCGTAGTCGACGGCGTCGGTGATGCGGAAGAGCCGGCTCGTCGACGAGCCGACCGGGCCGGTACGCACGGCCGAGGCGTCGTGCGCACCGGCGAAGTCCGCGCCCAGGGCCGCGAAGTCGCTGTCGTCCAGGGCGACGTCCTCGTACTCCCACCACTGGCGGCGGCCCCCGGTCGCCACCACGCAGCGGTAGCTCCGGCGGGGCGGGGCGGGTACCCGGTACTCGCCGAGATGGAACGCGGTGCAGGTGTCGAATCCGGTGCCCAGCAGGAGCACCTGGGCCCGCAGATCGTAGAGGCGGGCCAAGGGCGAGTCCTCGCCGAGATGGCAGTCGGGACGGTGACCCGCCATCAGGTCCCGGGCCAGCGGGCCGAGCGCGGCGAAGGACGTCTGCGGATGGTCGCTGCGCGTCGCCCCTTCGCCGAGCCGTACCGCCTTCGCGAGGCTGCCCACCGACGGTGCGGCCGAGGTCGCCGGGTCGAAGGGCGGCATGCTCGCGCGTACCGCCTTCCGGGCCCGGTCGTCGAGGCCGCGCACCCGGTCGAGGTAGTGCGGAGACGTATCGGAATTCTCCGGCGTGAAGGCGGGGACGACGAGCGTGCCGCGCCCCCCGAGGGCGTCCCGCAGCGCGCCGGCCATCGCGCGGACCCCACCGCTGACCGGGCCCACCGCGCGCATCGAGGCATGCACCAGGAGGACACCGCCGGACTCCACGCCGAGCTCGGCCAGCTGACCGGCCAGCCCGCTCCGGCTGTGGGTGACGTTCGGCGCAGTCGTAGTAGTCACAGCCGGCCATTCTCCCAGCCGGACGCCGGGGGCGACACCACGCACATCCGGACGAGGGACGCGGGTGCGCCTGCCGGGGCTTCCTAGCGCTTCAGTGCCGGGATCTCGATGGCGGGGCACCGGTCCATGACCATGTCCAGCCCTGCCGCACGCGCGCGGCCGTACGCCTCCGTGTCGACCACACCGAGCTGGAACCAGACGGCCCTGGCACCCGCCGCGACCGCCTCGTCGGCCACCGCCCCCGCCAGCTCACTGTTGACGAAGACGTCCACCACATCGACCGGGAACGGGATGTCGGCCAGCGAGGCGTAGCCGTCCTCGCCGTGCACCCGCTCCGCCTTCGGATGCACCGGGACCACCCGCTTGCCGAAGCGCTGGAGCACCTCGGCGACACCGTAGGCCGCGCGCGACCGGTTGTTGGACAGGCCCACCACGGCCCAGGTGTCGCCGCTGTCCCGGAGAATCCTGTGGATCGTCTCTTCGTCCGCGTACATGATCCGCACAACGGACGGGGGCCCCGGACCATTCCCGGGCGGGGCATAGGGTGGCCGGATGCAGGAGCAGTACCGGACAGTCGCCCGAGCGGGCGTGCACGAGACCGAGATCAACCGATCGCGCTTCATCTGCGCGCTCGCCCCCGCCGCCACCGAGCAGGAGGCGCAGGACTTCGTCGCACGCATCCGCAGGGAACACCCGACCGCCACCCACAACTGCTTCGCCTACGTGATCGGCGCCGACGCCTCCGTACAGAAGGCGAGCGACGACGGGGAACCCGGGGGCACCGCGGGCGTACCCATGCTGCAGATGCTGACACGCCGCGAGATGCGCTACGTCGTCGCCGTCGTCACCCGCTACTACGGCGGCGTCAAGCTCGGTGCCGGCGGGCTGATCAGGGCCTACGGGGGAGTGGTCGGCGAGGCCCTCGACGAGCTCGGCACCATCACCCGGCAACGGTTCCGCCTCGCCACGATCACCGTCGCCCACCAGCGCGCGGGCAGACTGGAGAACGACCTCCGGGCCACCGGCCGCACCGTGCGCGAGGTCCGCTACGCGGAGGCCGTCATCATCGAGATCGGGCTGCCGGACGCCGATGTCGAATCCTTCCGCGGCTGGCTGGCCGATGCGACAGCGGGCGAGGCCGAGCTGGAGCTGGGCGGCGAGGCGTACGGGGACGCCTGACCGGAACCACGGACCGCCCGGGGGTACCGAGGCGCCGCCACTGACCGGCCGCACCGGACAATGGGCGCATGACCCGACTCCTGACCCGCAGCGACCTCCTGGCCGTCCTCGATCCGGAAACCGCCCTGAAAGCCCTGTCCGAGGGGTTCCGTCACGCCGGATCCCCGGCGGTCGCCGGGCAGCGGGTGCGCACGGATCTGCCGTTCCCCGGTACGGCGACGGCGCTCATTCCCGGCCTGCTGCCGGGTATCGACGCCTACACCGTCAAGGTCAACGCCAAGTTCCCGGGCGCCCGGCCGGCGCTGCGCGGTGTGATCTGCCTGCACAGCGGCCGGGACGGCGAACTCCTCGCGCTCCTCGACTCCGCCACCGTCACGGCATGGCGGACCGGGCTGGCCGCCGCCCTCGGCACCGATGTCCTCGCCGCCCCCGACCCCGCGGGCGAGGCGGTGCTCGGCGTCGTCGGCGCGGGCGCCCAGGCCGAGATCATGGTCCGCGGACTGCGGAGTCTGCGGAGCTTCCGCGAACTCGTGGTGCACGACACCGACCCGGAACGCGCCTCGGAATTCGCCATCCGGCACGGCGGCCGGGCCCTCGGCACGGCAGCCGGGGTCGCCGCGGCGGCCGATGTCGTACTGCTCTCCACCTGGTCGCGCGCTCCCTTGCTGAGCCTCGCCGACAGCCGCCCCGGACAGCACTTCACCACGCTCGGCGCCGACGAACCCGGCAAGCAGGAGCTCTCCGCCGATCTGCTCGCCGCCGCCCTTCTCGTCGTCGACGACCGCGAGCAGGCCGCGGCGACGGGCGCCCTGGCCGCGGCGGGACTGCCGGCCACCGCCGCCGACGCCACTCTCGGCGAGCTGCTCGGCGGCGCGCACCCCGGCCGTACCTCCGGCACGGCCCGTTCCGTCTACGCGCCGGTCGGGCTCCCCTGGCAGGACCTGGCCGTCGCCTGGACGGCGTACCGGAGGGCGGAACTCCGCGACGTCGGAACGCGGATCGATCTTCTGGGATGAGGGGACGAAGGGCCGAAGGGCCGGAGCGCCGAAGGCCCGGACGCGGTCGGCGGTGATGCGAGACTGTGAGAGGTGAGAAAAGAGGGGCTCACCACTCGGGGGCGGAGGAAGAGAACAATGCGGGTCGGAGCCGGGTCTTGAGAATTCTGCACACATCGGACTGGCACCTGGGGCGCTCGTTCCACCGGGTCTCCCTGCTCGAAGCCCAGGCCGCCTACCTGGACCACCTGGTGACGACGGTGCGCGAGCACGAGGTGGACGCGGTCCTCGTCGCGGGTGATGTGTACGACAGGGCGGTTCCACCGCTGTCCGCCGTCGCGCTCTTCGACGACGCGCTGCACCGGCTCGCCGCCGCCGGTGTGCCCACCGTGATGATCTCCGGGAACCATGACTCGGCACGCAGGCTGGGCGTCGGCGCAGGGCTGATCGGGCGGGCCGGGATCCATCTGCGGACCGACCCCGCCGACTGCGCCACCCCCGTCGTCCTGCGGGACGCGCACGGTGAGGTGGCGTTCTACGGGCTGCCCTACCTGGAACCGGCCCTGGTGAAGGACGTCTTCAAGGCGGAGCGCGCCGGGCACGAAGCGGTGCTGACCGCCGCCATGGAGCGGGTACGCACAGATCTGGCGGCACGCCCGGACGGCACCCGGTCCGTGGTGCTCGCCCACGCCTTCGTCGCGGGCGGGGAGCCCAGCGACAGCGAGCGCGACATCACCGTCGGCGGGGTGGCCGCCGTGCCCGCCGGAGTCTTCGACGGCGTCGACTACGTGGCGCTCGGCCATCTGCACGGCTGCCAGACCGTCACCGAACGCGTCCGCTACTCCGGCTCGCCGCTCGCGTACTCCTTCTCCGAGGCCGACCACCGCAAGACGATGTGGCTGATCGACCTCGACGCCTCGGGCACGGTCACCGCCGAACGCCTCGACTGCCCGGTGCCCCGCCCCCTCGCCCGGCTCCGCGGCCGCCTCGACGAGCTCGTCGAGGACCCCGCGCCGGAGCGGCACCGGGACTCCTGGATCGAGGCCACCCTCACCGACCCGGTGCGCCCGGTCGAGCCGATGGCCCGGCTCGTCGAGCGGTTCCCGCACACACTCAGCCTCGTGTTCGAACCCGACCGGGCCCCGGACGACCCGCTCGCCTCGTACGCACAGCGCCTCAAGGGGCGCGACGACCAGCAGATCGCCGAGGACTTCGTGGCACATGTGCGCGGCGGCTCCGCAGCCGACGAACAGGAACGAACGGTGCTGCGCGGCGCCTTCGACCACGTCCGGGTGGACGACGGCGTGCGCGAGGTGAACCGTTGAGACTCCACCGGCTCACCATCACCGCCTTCGGACCGTTCGGCACCACCCAGGAGATCGACTTCGACGCCCTCGCGTCGGCCGGGCTCTTCCTGCTGCACGGGCCGACCGGCGCCGGGAAGACCTCGGTCCTCGACGCGGTCTGCTACGGCCTGTACGGCGCGGTGCCCGGCGCCCGCCAGAGCCCCGGCACCTCCCTGCGCAGCGACCACGCCCCGGCGGATCTCGCCACCGAGGTCGAGCTGGAACTGACCGTCGGCGGCCGGCGCCTCGAAATCACCCGGAGCCCCGCACAGCCCCGCCCCAAGAAGAAGGGCAGCGGCTTCACGACGGAGAAGGCCCAGAGCCGGCTGCGCGAGTACGACCCCGACGACGGCTGGCGGCCGCTCAGCCGCTCGCACCAGGAGATCGGCGAGGAGATCACCCAGCTCATCGGGATGAGCCGGGAACAGTTCTGCCAAGTGGTGCTCCTGCCGCAGGGCGACTTCGCACGCTTCCTGCGCGCCGATGCCGAGGCACGCGGCAGACTCCTCGGCAGGCTCTTCGACACCCACCGTTTCGCCGCCGTCGAGGAGCGCCTGGCCGAACTGCGCCGTACCGCCGAAACCAGGGTCGCGGCCGCGGACGAACGTGTTCTCGCGGTGGCCCAGCGGATCGCCCAGGCCGCCGGACCCGCCGCCCGCGAATCGCCGTTCCCCGGCCTCCAGCCCGGCGAACCGGGGCTCGCCGAAGGCGTGCTGGAGTGGGCCGCCACGGCCCGCAGCGGCGCCCGCGAACGGCTCGACATCGCCGCCTGTGTCCTCGCCATGGCCGAAGGCCGGCAGTCGGCCGCCCGCCTGGCCCTCGACAGCGAACGCGAACTTGCCACACTCCAGCAGCGGTACGAGGAGACGCGGCGCCGCGCCGCCGCACTCGAAACCCGCCGCCCCGACCGCGACCGGCACCACGAACGTCTCGCACGGGCCCGCAAGGCGGACCTCGTCGCGCCCGCTCTGGACCTGCGCGAGGAGGCCGAGCGCGGGTACCGCACGGCCTGCCGGGACCGTGACCGCGCCCGTGCGGTGCTGCCCGGCACCCTGGCCGACGCCGGTGCCGAACAGCTGGCGGAGCTGGAGCGACGGCTCCGCCAGGAGCTCGGCGGGCTCGACGCCGCGAAGCGTGCCGAGCGCCGCAGCGCACAGATCGACACCGAGCGGGCCGGACTGGAGCGGCAGGCCAGGGCCGACGACGAGCTGATCCGCGAAGCGGAACTCTGGCTCGCCGACTGGGAATCCACCCGCGACGGCCTGCGCGCACGCGTCGAGGCGGCCCAGGAGGCCGCCACCCGTGCCGAACAGCTCGCCGGCCGGCTGGAGCCCGCCCGCGCGCGGCTGGACGCGGCCCGCCGCCGCGACGTGCTCGCCGCCCAGGTGTCGGCCGCCGCCGAGCGGCTGGCCGCGGCCCGCGAGCGCGCCGCCGCGGCCCATGAGTCGTGGCTGGAGCTTCGCGAGCGACGACTGCGTGACATCGCGGCGGAACTGGCGGCGGAGCTGGTGGACGGCGAGGACTGCAAGGTCTGCGGCTCGGCCGACCACCCCAAGCCGGCCCGCGCGGCAGATGGACATGTCGACAAGGCCGCCGAGGAGCGGGCCCTCGACGCCCACCGGCGCGCCGAGGAGGCGCGTACGCGGGCGGACCGGGAGCTCGGAGTCGTACGCGAGCAGCACACCGCCGCCCGCGCGGCCGCGCAGTCGGCGGTGCCGCAGCCGAGGGACGGGGCCGATGCCGGCGATCCGGCCGTGTCCGGATGCGTGGCGGGGAGAGCCGCCGTCGGATCGGCCGGGCCGGCGCCGACGGCAGGGACCGGGGCGGTCGCCGCCGGACCGGTCGGGACCGGGCCCGGCACCGACCCCACCGTCGCCGAACTCGGCGCGCTCGTCGACCGGCTGACGGGCATGCACGCCGAGGCGTACCGCACCGCGGCCGGCATGCACGCCGCGCGCGAGGTTCTCGCGGCCGCCGAGCGGGAACAGGCCGAACGCCTCGACGGACGGCAGCTCGCCGAACGCCGGGCCGCGGCCCGCACCTCCCTGCGTGAGGGCCTGGACCGTGAGCAGGCCTCGCTGGAGGCCGAGTTGGTGACCGCCCGTGGCGAGTCCGGCAGCGTGGCCGAACACTCCGCACTCCTGGAGCGCCGGGTCGCTCTGCTCGCCGCAGCCGCCGAGGCGGTACGGGAGGAGGAGCTGGCCGCACAGCGCCGCAAGGAGGCCGACGACCGGCTCGCGGACGCCGCGTTCCGGGCGGGGTTCGACACCCCGCAGGACGCGGCCGAGGCCCTCCTCGGCGATGCCGGGCAGCGCGAACTCCAGCAGCTCGTCGACGCCTGGCAGTCCGAGGCGGCGGCGGTGGCCGACCGTCTGGCGGAGACGGACACCCGTGCCGCAGCCGACCGCCCGCAGGCCGCGGTGGGGCTCGCGCAGGCCGCGCACGACACGGCCGAGCGGTCGCTGCGGGACGCCTCGGCCGCGCTGGCCGCCGCGCGCGAACGCTGCGCCGAGCTCGGCAGGCTCTCGCGCGGCGCCGCGGACGAGGTGCGCGGACTCGGACCGCTGCGCGAGGAGTACGACCGGGTGGCACGGCTGGCCGGGCTCACCGCGGGCACTTCCGCGGACAACGAACGCAAGATGCGACTGGAGTCGTACGTGCTCGCCGCCCGGCTCGAACAGGTCGCCGCCGCGGCCACCGCACGGCTGCAGCGCATGTCGTCCGGCCGCTACACGCTGGTCCACTCCGACGCCCGCACCGGAGGCCGCAGATCGGGCCTCGGACTGCATGTCGTCGATGCCTGGACCGGCCGCGAGCGCGACACGGCGACGCTCTCGGGCGGCGAGACGTTCTTCGCCTCCCTCGCCCTCGCCCTCGGCCTGGCCGACGTCGTCACCGACGAGGCGGGCGGTGTACGGCTGGACACCCTCTTCATCGACGAGGGTTTCGGCAGCCTGGACGACCAGACCCTAGACGAGGTGCTCGACGTGCTGGACTCGTTGCGCGAGCGGGACCGCAGTGTCGGCATCGTCAGCCATGTGGCCGACCTGCGCCGCCGCGTCCCCGCACAGCTCGAAGTGGTGAAGGAGCGGCACGGCTCGGCGGTACGGCACCGCACCACCGGTGAGTTCAGCGGCTGATGGCGCGGCGGGGGAGCGGCGAGGAGTAGACGACGCTCGTGGTCACCGAGCCGAGGGCGCCGATCCTCCCCGAGACCTCCTCCAGGTGACTCATCGAGCGGGCGGTGACCTTCAGTACGAAGCAGTCGTCACCGGTGACATGGTGGGCCTCCACGATCTCCGGAGTCGTGGCGAGCAGATCGTGGAACGGCTTGTAATGGCCGTTCGGGTAACGCAGCCGTACGAGGGCGAGGATCGGCAGCCCGAGCCGCTCCGGGTCGACCACGGCTGCGTAGCCGCTGATCACCCCGGCCTCCTCCAGCCTGCGCACCCGCTCGGTCACGGCGCTCGGGGACATCGCCACCGCGCGCGCCAGCTCGGCGAACGACGCCCGCCCCTCGCGTTGCAGGACATCGAGGATGCGCCAGTCGGTGGCGTCCGGGGAATAGTCGGTCATGCTCGGGAGACAACAGGGAAATCCCCGGCAGATCAAGCGCTGTGCCGGGGATCTCATCTTCCGGGAGACGTATCACCGGCCATAGATTTCCGGGCATGACATCGCAGCCCACCGCTACCCCGGCCCATCCCGTCCTTCGTGTGCCACCGGCCTCCCCGGCGGTGGCCGCCGCCTACTTCGGCGCCTCCCTCGCCTTCCACGCGGACGTCTCCGATGTCGCCGCCGCGTTCGCGTCCGACGGCGATCCTGGCTTCGTGCTCCTGGACTCGCGCTCCACCGATTCCTGGGACCAGGGACATGTCCCCGGCGCGGTCCACCTGCCCACCGCGCTCGTCGCCGAGCAGGCCAGGAACCTTCTCGACCCGGCCGTGCCCGTGGTCACGTACTGCTGGGGACCCGGCTGCAACGGTGCGACACGTGCCGCGCTCGCCCTCGCCGAACTCGGCTACCGGGTCAAGGAGATGCTCGGCGGCTTCGAGTACTGGGTGCGCGAGGGCTTCGAGTTCGAGACCTGGGAGGGGCGTGGGCGGCGCGACGCGGACCCGCTCACCGCACCGGTCGACTCCGACGACTGCGGCTGCTGACAGCCCCGGCCGGCGCGACCGGCCGGGCCGTTCCGGCCGCGAAGGCGCTCGGCGACCGGGCTCATGGCGTGAACCGAGCCCGGTCGCCGCGGTATCGCAGGGGCGTCCGGTCAGAGCTTGGACAGCTCGTCGACGAGATCGTCGAGTCCCAGCGGACCCTGCGACAGGGCGGCCATGTGCCAGGCCTTGGCGTCGAAGGCGTCACCGTGCGCCTTGCGGGCGTTCTCCCGGCCCAGCAGCCAGGCACGCTCGCCCAGCTTGTAGCCGATGGCCTGTCCCGGCATCGAGAGATAACGCGTCAGTTCGCTCTCCACGAAGTCGGCGGGCCGGCCGCTGTGGTTGCCGAAGAACTCCTGGGCCAGATCGGGGGTCCAGCGCTCGCCGGGGTGGAACGGGGAGTCCGCCGGGATCTCCATCTCCGCGTGCATGCCGATGTCCACGATCACCCGGCAGGCCCGCATCATCTGCGCGTCCAGATAGCCGAGGCGGCGCTCCGCGTCCGGCAGGAAGCCCAGCTCGTCCATGAGCCGCTCCGCGTACAGCGCCCAGCCCTCGGCGTTGGCGCTGACACCACCGATCGACGCCTGGTAGCGGGACAGGCTGTCGGCGACATGCGTCCACTGGGCGATCTGGAGGTGGTGGCCCGGCACACCCTCGTGGTACCAGGTCGACACCAGGTCGTACACCGGGAAACGGGTCTCGCCCATGGTGGGCAGCCAGGTGCGGCCGGGGCGTGAGAAGTCCTCGGAGGGACCCGTGTAGTACGGGGCCGCGGCGCCGCCGGGCGGGGCGATGCGGGACTCCACCTTCCGTACGCGCTCGGCGAGTTCGAAGTGCGTCCCGTCGAGAGCCTCGATCGCCTCGTCCATCAGGCTCTGCAGCCAGGCCTGGACCTCGTCGACGCCCTCGATGTGCTTGCCGTGCACATCGAGATGGGCCAGCGCCTCCCAGGGGCCGGCCCCGGGCAGTACCTTCTCGGCCTCGGTCCTCATCTCGGCGAGCAGCCGGTGGTACTCGGACCAGCCGTAGGCGTACGCCTCGTCGAGATCCAGGTCGGTGCCGTTGAAGTAGCGCGACCAGCGGGCGTACCGCTCGCGGCCCACCGTGTCCGGCGCACCCTCGATCGCGGGGGCGTACACCTCGCGCATCCAGTCCCGGAGCGCCACGACCGACTCCGTGGCCTGCCGGGCGCCCTCGTCCAGATCGGCACGCAGAGTCGCGGGTCCCGCGGCCACGAACTCCTGGAAGAAGCCCGGACCGCCGTCCCCCGCCCACTCGTCGAGCTGGCCGATGAAGGTGGCGGTGGCGCGCGGACCGCCGTACAGCTTGCGCTCCAGGCCGAGTGCGAGCGACTCGCGGTAGCCCTCCAGCGCGGCGGGAACCGCGCGCAGCCGGTCCACGACCGCCGCCCAGTCCTCGTCGGTCTCGGTCGGCGTCACCGTGAACACCTCACGGACGTTGTGCGCCGGGGAGAACAGATTGGAGACCTTGCGCAGCCCCTCGTCGGCCTCATGAACGGCGAGTTCCGCCGTGAGGCGCTCGCGCAGGAGACGGCCGCAGCGGCGCTCGGCATCGCTGTCCGCGCCGGGCAGTTGTTCGGCGGCATCGAGCTTCGCCAGGGTGGTGCGGGCCAGCTCGGCAAGAGCCTCCTGCCCGGCGGGGGAGAAGTCGGGAAGGCGGCGCGAGCTCTCCGCGACACCGAGATAGGTGCCGGCGATCGGGTCGAGTTCGATGAATGCGTCGACGTAGGTGTCGGCGACCTGGCGGGGCAGCGCGCTGCTGGATGTGTCTGACATGCGGACATCCTCGTACGGCGGAGGCCTCCGCGTCATCATTATTCGGCCTCAGTGGCCCGACTCCGCCGATTCTCCGGACGGTGGCAGCAGCGGCCCGCACTCCCACTGCTGGAATATCAGCCTGGTCTCGACCCTCGCCACCTCGCGGCGCGAGGTGAATTCGTCCAGTACCAGGCGTTGCAGGTCGGCCGTGTCCGTGACCGCGACATGCACCAGATAGTCGTCCGGGCCGGTCAGATGGAACAGCGCGCGGGACTCCGGCAATGTCCTGATGCGTTCGACGAACGGGCCGATGAGCTCTCTGCGGTGCGGCCGGACCTGTACGGAGAGCAGCGCCTCCAGACCACGGCCGAGCCGTGCCGGGTCCAGACGCAGCTGGTGGCCGAGAATGACGCCTGACCGGCGCAGCCTGGTCACCCGGTCCAGGCAGGTCGACGGTGCGACGCCGACCTCTGCGGCCAGCTCGCGGTAGGTGGTCCGGGAATCGTTCTGCAGCAGCCGCAGAATGTGCAGATCCACCGGGTCAAGAGCGACAGAATCGGCCATCTGCCGAACGTAACACGGGAGATGGCCCAGTGAATCCGGTGTTTGTTCAGAGTGGTGACATGGACACCGAATCCTTGATGGCGCCCCCGACGACACCCCGGTCCCGGGCGCTGGCCACCGAAGCCGTGCACGCGGGCCGCGACGATCTCGCGGCCCTCGGACTGCACGCCCCGCCGATCGATCTGTCCACGACCTACCCCTCGTACGACTCCAGGGGCGAGGCGGAGCGGATCGACGACTTCGCCGCCACCGGCGCCCGGCTCGAAGGGCCGCCGGTCTACTCACGGCTGGACAACCCGACGACGGCCCGGTTCGAGACCGCCCTCGCTCGGCTCGAAGGGACCGGGAGCGCCGTGTCGTTCGCCAGCGGAATGGCGGCGCTCACCGCCGTGCTGCTGGTCCGCGCCGGCATGGGACTGCGCCATGTGGTCGCCGTCCGGCCGCTCTACGGCTGCAGCGACCATCTGCTCGGCGCCGGGCTGCTGGGCACGGAGGTGACCTGGACGGATCCGGCGGGCATCGCGGAGGCGATCCGTCCGGACACCGGACTGGTGATGGTGGAGACGCCCGCCAACCCGACGCTCGCCGAGGTCGACATCCGCGCGATCGCGCACTCCTGCGGCTCCGTGCCGTTGCTCGTCGACAACACCTTCGCCACCCCGGTGCTCCAGCGGCCCGTCGAGCACGGTGCCCGGATCGTGCTGCACAGTGCCACCAAGTACCTCGGAGGGCACGGCGACGTGATGGGCGGGGTCGTCGCCTGCGACGAGGAGTTCGCGGCCCGCCTGCGGCAGGTGCGTTTCGCCACCGGCGGGGTGCTGCATCCGATGGCCGGGTATCTGCTGCTGCGGGGCCTGTCCACGCTTCCGGTACGGGTACGGGCGGCGTCCGCGAGCGCCGCCGAACTGTCCCGCAGGCTGACCGTCGATCCGCGCATCGCCAGGGTCCACTACCCGAAGCTGGGCGGGGCGATGGTCTCGTTCGAGGTGTACGGGGACCCGCACCGGGTGATCTCGGCCGTGCGGCTCATCACGCCCGCGGTGAGTCTGGGCAGCGTGGACTCCCTGATCCAGCATCCGGCCTCCATCAGCCACCGCATCGTGGATGAGGGAGACCGGCAGGCTTCCGGCGTCGGGGACCGGCTGCTGCGCATGTCGGTCGGTCTGGAGGACGTCGAGGACCTGTGGGCCGATCTGTGCCAGGCGCTGAGCTCGCCGGAGGCCGGGCGGGAGTCCTCCGTGTCCGGGGAGTCAGCGACCGGCCTGCTCGTACGGGGGCAGTGAACGGACCGGCGTCGCGTCCAGCCGGGCGGTGACGACCAGGGTGCCCTCCTCGATCTGGTAGTCCAACGGCAGGGACAGCGCGCGCATGGCCGCGACCATGCCGGTGTTGGACGACTGGGTGACGGCGTAGACGCTCTCGCAGCCCGCCTCGATGGCGAGTGCCACCAGGCGGCTCAGGAGCTCGGAGCCGATGCCACGGCGCTGCCAGTCGTCCTCGACGAGGAGGGCGACCTCGGTCTCGTCGCCGTCCCAGAGGAGGTGGCCGAGGGCGACCAGCCGGCCCGAGGCCGTCTGCACGGCCAGCGTGCGGCCGAAGCGAGGGCTCAGCAGGTGGTCCAGGTAGCGGTCGGCGTCGTGGACCGGCCCGTGGTACCGCAGTCGCAGCGTCTGCTCGGAGCAGCGGTCGTGCATCGCACGTGCTGCTCCGAGGTCGCTGCTGTCCGCGCGGCGCACGGTGATCTCGTTGCCCTCGGGCAGGGTGAGCACGTGCTCGCTGCGCGGGACGCGGGGGCCGAGCCGGGCATCGAGCTCGACCAGGGCACGCGCCCTCGCGAACTCGGTCGGCGTGAACGGAAGATAGGGCCGCTCGATCGTGATGGCACCTCCGGACGGGTCGCGCAGCCGCATCACCGTCTGCTCCAGCACTCCTTCGACGGGCGTGAGCTCACCGGTCGCGCGGCCGGTGATCGAGACGGCGGGCAGCGAGTGGATGGTGCACCGTCCGAGCAACTGTCGCAGCGCGAGAGGGAGTTCGGCCGCGTCGAGGGCGGTGCGGGTGGCGAGGCCGAGGACGCGCGTCGGGGCGTCGACCAGATCGTGCGTGTCGGCCCGCTCGATCCAGGTCGAACTGCCCCCGGCGGCGGAGATCGCCCGGCTCAGCTGCTGGGCCGGGAGCGGGGCGGGCGCGCGCAGCAGGAATTCGTCGACCGTGCCCTGGGCCAGTGGGTGCGTCTGCAGGGTGAGGATGTCGACCCGGTGCCGGGCGAGGGCGCTGCACAGCACCGCCAGGCTGCCGGGGGCGTCCCGCACCGTGGTCCGCATCCGCCACAGCACCATGCCCTCGGGGGACGGGGACGGGCCCGCAGCGGTGGGCGTGCTCAGCAGCGCGGTCGTGGCGGCGTCGACGCGGTGGGCCGGGACCGCGCCGACGCCGTCTCCCTCGGCTGGGAGGTCGGAGCCGGTCGGCGGCGGGGCGTGGCTGTGCCGCCGCGCCCACCAGGTGTGGAACCCGGCCGTCACCGCCAGGGCCACGGCCGAGGCGATCAGCAGGTACGGTCCGTCCGGCTGGTGCCCGATCAGGTTCGCGATGGCGTCGGCCACCGCGACCGCGGTGAACAGCGCGGCCAGCTCGGTCAGGTCCCGACGCCAGTGGTGGGGGCGGCGGGCAGTCTTCGCGGATGTCACATCAGTCATGGACTCACTCTGACCGAGCGTTGTTGCCTGATCACGAACACTCTGTGACTGATGGGTTAAGTATGGATCTAGTTCGTTATCGCCCACTTTCGGTGTATTGGTGACCTGCCTGATCGCGTGCCCGTCCGCGCGCCCGACCCGTGTGCCCGATCGCTCGCCCGACCTGTGCGCTTGCTCGCCTGCCCGGTCTGTGTGTCCGATGCGTCTGCCCGATGTGTCTGCCTGATGCGTCCGCCTGATCGTGCCCGCTGTCGCGGTGCGGCAGCCCCCGCCCTCCCGGCCCGGTGCCGGGCCGGACAGGAGCTGCCGCACCGCCGGCCCGATCGCTGCGAGCCGGCAGAACCCACGGGGTCACACCACGATGTCCTGGGCCTTCACGTCTGCCCCAGGCCCTGCTCCCAGGCGGCTTGCAGGCGGACCGCCTGGCGTACCAGCTGCGACGATCCGCCGCGCGCGGCCGTTTCGGCGAGCCCGGGTATCGGCTCGCCACCGCCCACCGCACCACAGTGTTCCGCGCACTCGGCGGCCACGGAGAGCAGGTCGCTCAGCCCGCGCGTCCCCTTCTTGTTCGCCAGGAGTCCGGGCAGAACGGGGACCAGTACGGACAGCACCGTCCGGTATGCGCCCGTCGCGGCCGCGGTACGGGCGGAGTCCGCGAGGCGGGTGGGTTTCACCAGCCTGTGATCGAGGAGGATCGCCAACTGCTCGCCGAGCGACGTCGTGTCCAGCCGTTGCCGGGCCGCGAGTATCAGCAAGGCGTCCACCGCCGACAGCCGGTCCTCCGGATACCGGGCACCCAGCCCGTACCCCACGGCCAGATGGATGGCCTCGGCGGCAGACCCACCCAGTTCGACCAGGCCGAGGAGCGGCCGCGCCGCATCCTTCAGCTCATCGGTGGCACACGTCGCCATGGCCGGCAGCAGCCACGCGGCCAGTGTCTCGCTGTCCTCGGGCAGGGTGGCGAGCCAGGGATCCGGGTGGTCGTTCCCGTGGTCGCAGGTGCGATGACGCGGGGTATGGGCGCTGCCCAGCCAGTGGAAGGAGCGCGGGAACTCCCGCTGAATGAACGGGTGTTCATCGCTCGCCATCAGGATGCGCCGGGTCCAGTCGGCAGGCTGCCGCTCCACCCAGCCGCGGGCCGTGGACTCCTGTCGTTCCAGATCGAAGCGGTATACGGTCGCGAGCGGCCGGTCGGCCCGCAGCCAGGCCGCCAGCCGGTCACCTTCCGGAGTGCCGAGCCGGTCGGCCGCCTCGGCCGCCTCGGCCGCCTCGTGCTGACCGTCGCGCCGAACCCGCAGCAGGGCCTGGGCGAAGTCGGCTTCCCCGGGCCGGACTCCGAGCTGCTGATAGGTACGCAGTCGCTCGATCAGCACGGCAGGGTCGAGCGAGCCGGTGTGCCAGGTCGGGAAGGCCAGCAGGAATGGTGTGCTGCCGGTCAGTACCGCGTCGGCGGCTTCCCACAGCCGGGCCTTCAATACTCCCTTGAGCGCCGCATGGACGCAGACGCTGCTGATGGACCAGGCCGCACGCCCCTCATGCACCGCCTCAATCGGAACCCGTCCGAGCAGCACGGCCACGACCAGGGTGATTCCGGCCTCCGAGCGGAGCTGCTGCTCGACCCTCTTCTGCGATTCGTCGACGAGCCACCAACTGCCGGCCAGGGCGTCCCGCAGCGCCTCGGTCAACGCCGGCCGGTCGGTGTGGGCGTGGCGGACCAGCCCGTCCAGTGCCCGCTCGAAGGCGGTGACATCCCGTGATGCGGATCTCGCCAGGACCACCACCTCCTCGACGAGCTCGGGCAGCGTTGTCGGCGCCGGTTCGATGCGCCGCAGGACGGGGGCGGACGGCAGGAGTTCGACGTACGGCTCCGCCGCCGTACTGTCGTCCATCAGGTCGCCGAACACCTCGGCCGCCGCCGTACGGAGTGCCGGACCCAGCAGCGGGGCCGACTGGGCGGTTTCCTCTCGCACCGCCGCGTCGACGGCGGGCAGATGGCGCGCGACGAGTTTGAGCGCCCGCTCCTGGATGTCGATGTCGGCGTGCCCGAATGCCTCGGCGACGACGGGCAGCAGTTCGTCGGCGGCCGGCGGATCGCGGCGCAGCGTCTTGCCGATCAGCACCAGTTGGGCGCGGACGAGCTTCTTCTCCGGGCGGAACAGCAGGGAACCCGACACCTCCGCCAGTGACCGCACGGGCAGTTCGCCGTGCCCGTCCAGCCGGGCGAGCACCTCCTGGGCGTGCCCGGCGACGGTGGAGATCCCGTCCGCCGCCATGGCGGTCCAGTCCGCCACCCGCTCCGCCTCCTCCTCGCGGGTCAGCGCGAGCCGGCGCAATACGGCGAGGAAGAACCGCAGTTCGCCGGGCCTTCCGCCGCGGATCAGCCGGGCCACACAACCGTCGACGAGCGAAGCCCGCTCCAGCAGACCCTCGTCCGCGAGGACGGCGAGCGCCACATGCCATCGGCTCGGGTCGTCCGGTTCGTCGAACCAGAGCATCTGCGACGGCAGCTCCGCCACCTCGAAGAGCCGCGGCACGAGAACGGTGACATACGGGTCCGCACGGAGGACATCGGCCAGCGGTCGCCTCTTCTGCTGCCACTGCGAGGCCGAGACCGCTTCGGCCCAGCCCCGTACGAAGCCGTCGGTGGTGGGAACGGGGCACTGCGAGGTCTTCACCAGGCCGGTGATCAGCTCATA
This sequence comes from Streptomyces sp. NPDC059832, assembly GCF_042731715.1. Classification (NCBI taxonomy): domain Bacteria; kingdom Bacillati; phylum Actinomycetota; class Actinomycetes; order Kitasatosporales; family Streptomycetaceae; genus Streptomyces; species Streptomyces sp. NPDC059832. The sequence continues at coordinate 46,047 of NZ_JBHWIY010000013.1, forward strand.
GGCGGTCTCCGCCGTCCCCGGACGGGCCGCCAGCCGGTGCGCGACGTCACCGAGCCACTCGGGGTCACGGTCCGCGAGGACGCTCAGGAGCATCGGGTAGGGAGGCCGTGACCAGATCTGCAGGTCCCGGCTGCCGATCCAGGCGGCGCAGCCCGCCGCTCCCGTGTGACAGCCGGCGCCCGCGACCAGCAGGGCCTTGCGGATCCTGTCCTGCTTCTCCCAGGGCCAGCTCCGCGCCTCCTTGCGCAGCTCCTTCAGCTCCGCCAGCGCCGACCTGCGTTCCGCCCGGTCCAGCCCGGACAGCAGGGCAGGCACGTCCAGCCTGCGTGCCTCGCGTACGGCGGTGAGCAGCTCCTTCATCGCGCACCCCCGGCAACCGGCGCCCCGCGACGGACCATTCGGACGGCCAGGGCGTGCTTGCACGGGCCCCGACGCCCGCGGTAGTCCGCCCACCACTGACAGGTGCAGCTCAGCATGCCGTCCTTCTCCCTCACTTGATAGCGGCGGTCTCCCGAGGCCACGGCCGCCGTCTCCCCGTCGAGCACGACCGCACCCGAGCCGGCCAGCTGCCGGGCCGCCACCAGACGCGGATTGTGCCGTTCGGCCCGGTCGGCGTCGTACGGCAGCTCGCGGTGGAAGTAGGACGCGTCGGCGACGTCGTAGCCGACCCGGCCCGCCGTCCCCAGCCGGGTGAGCGCGGCCCTCACGCGTTCCACCGGGAGCCCCGACTGCTCCGCCAGGTCGGCGGGATCGATCCGCGGCTCCCAGGCCAGCAGCACGGACACCAGCTCCGCATCGGCCGCGGCATCGTCGGTGGCCAGCGCTTCGAGCACGCCGCCCTCGCCGGAGAAGCCGCGCGAGACATCGGGCGAGAGCGTCAGGGTGAGGCGCATGCCGGGCAGCACCACCTCCCATGCGCTCGCGGTCGCCGCCCCGTCGGCCACAGGTCCGTACACCCGCAGCGAGGTGGCGTGACGCAGCACCCGCTGCAGCACCACCAGACGCTCGGGGCCCGGCAGACACACCGCCCCCGTCACCGGGCGTGTCGTCGGACGGAGCGTCTTCCCGGCCGGGACCACCCACTGGGCGCCCCGCGAGGCCTTCTGGGTCGAACGCGGCAACGAACGCAGGAACCGGACGGCCTCGGCCGCCGACAGCTCGGCCCGCAGATCGAAACCCGCGGACACCACCTGCGCCTCCGCGAAGCCGCGCAGCCAACGGTCGGGCAGGGGAACCTTCTTCTCCACGACCGGACCGTCCAGCGTGGTGACGGCCATCTCGTCCGGGCCGACCCGCATGTGCAGTGGATCGTCGCCCGCTATCCGCGAGAGCGCCTCCCGCAGCGGATTGTTGACATCCACATTCGTGGTGCCATGGTCCGTCCGCGCACCGTCCAGCCCTTCCTGGAGCACATCGAGACGTGCGTACACCCCGCAGCAGCCGGAGAACGACTCGAAGCGCAAGCGGTCGCCGTTGCCCGTCACCACCGGGTCGAGGGACGAGGGCAGGGTGGGTCGGTAGTAACGCGCGGACGCCACGTCCGCCACGGCCAGCAGACCTCGGGCGGCGATCCTCGGCGAGGTGAGAAAGCCGGAGAAGAACCGGGGGTGCGGCTCCGTGCCCCGCGGGGTGAGACCACCGGAGGTCTCCAGCCCGAGGAGCTGCCCCGCCTGTGAGGAATCCAGGGCGGACGGGCGTGAGTAGGCCAATGCCTGAACGGATCGGGTCATGGAAAAACCGTAGATCCCACCACTGACAATCGGCCCCCGGCCATCGCCCGGGGGCCGATCGCCGGGCGTCGGTTCACTGCCCGACGCGCCCCGGCTGCAGCACCTTGCTGAACAGGACGGAACCGCCCTGTGCCCGCAGCCGCACGGTCAACTCACCACTGTCGCCGTCGATGTCGACCTCGCCGAAGTACTGCGGCGACTCCATCGGCGACACGTTCGCCCGGTCGGGAGCGCGCACGAAGACCCGGTCCGGACCGAACGTCGCGTCGAGCGCGTTCGCCTGGAACTGACCTGCGGCCAGCGGCCCCGACACGAATTCCCAGAACGGTGCGAAGTCCTTGAACACCGCACGCTCGGGCTCGTAGTGCTGCGCCGACGTGTAGTGCACATCCGCCGTCAGCCAGACCGTGCCGGTGATCCGGCGGTGCTTGATGTACCTCAGCAGTTCCGCGATCTGCAGCTCACGGCCGAGCGGGGCTCCGGGATCGCCCTGCGCGACGGCCTCGAAGTCCGTCGCACCATCGGTGACCACGAGTCCCAACGGCATGTCCGCGGCGATCACCTTCCACACCGCGCGGGACCGGGACAGCTCGTGCTTGAGCCACTTGAGCTGCTCCGCACCGAGGATGCCCGTCGTGTCGTCGGGCTGCCGGCCGGGCGAGTTGGCATTGCGGAAGGACCGCATGTCGAGGACGAACACATCGAGCAGGGGACCATGGCGCACCACGCGGTGCATCCGGCCCTCCCCGGACCGGGCACGCAGCGTGGAGACCGGGAAGTACTCGCGGAACGCCCGCATCGAACGGGCCGCGAGCACATCCACGTTCTTCTCGGTGTACCGGGCGTCGTCGAGGATCTGCCCCGGATACCAGTTGTTGCGCACCTCGTGGTCGTCCCACTGAACGATCGAAGGGACCTGGGCGTTGAACTCACGGAGGTTGTGATCCAGCAGGTTGTAGCGGAAGTTGCCACGGTACTCGGCGAGGGTCTCGGCGACCTTCGCCTTCTCCTCGGTGGTGACATTGCGCCAGACCCGCCCGTCGGGCAGGGTCACGCTCGGCTCGATCACCCCGTCCGCGTAGATGTTGTCACCGCTGCAGAGGAAGAAGTCCGGATCGAGGCGGCGCATCTCGTCGTACACCACGTAGCCGCCGATGTCCGGATTGATGCCCCAGCCCTGCCCCGCGATGTCGCCCGACCACAGGAACCGCACCCCGTCCCGGCGCCGGGCGGGCGCCGTCCGGAAGGTTCCGTGCACCGGCTCCCCGGTGCGGCGGGGGTCCTGGGGATCGGCGAGTGTCACCCGGTAGTGCACCTGCTCGCCCGGCGGCAGCCCGTACAGCGGTGTCGTCCCGGTGAAGTCGGTGCCGGAACCGACGAGCGGACCATGCCATGTGCGGGCCCGCCGGAACGACTCCGTGGCCGATGTCTCCACGATCATCCGGGCCGGCCGGTCCGACCGCACCCAGACCAGCGCCGAGGACGAGGTGACGTCGCCCACCTGCACGCCCCACGCCGCGCGCGGCCGGCCGGACAGGGCGAAGGCGGGGGCCGCGGCGCCCGCCGCCGGGAGCGTGAGCGCGGCCGACACGGCGAGCGAACCGCGCAGCACACTGCGGCGGGCGGGGGACGGAATTCGCGGACGGTTCGACATCGAGGCGCCTCCGGGGCAGTGGTCAGCGGGACGAACGGATGGGTGAGCGAACCCACCCTTGTGCCCGTCGGCGGCGCGCACACCAACCTCAGATGAACACCCGGCCCCGCCCCTCGCCGGTACCCGGTCCCTTCGTGTCCTCCTGAGCCGCCGCCAGCAGTCGTACGCCCTGCTCGATGTCGGACGGAGTCAGATGCGCGTATCCGAGAACCAGGCGCACCGCCCGGTCCTCGTACGGCACGGTGCCGCAGGCACCGAGCGTCCGCAGGGCGACTCCGGCCCCGGCCGCGCGCGCCATGAACAACGGCTCCGGGCCGTACCGTTCGGGCAGCGCGGCGATGATGTGGAGACCTGCGGCGATCCCGCTCACCTCGGTTCCGGGGAAGTGTTCCGCCAGCATCGAAGTGAGTGTGTCGCGGCGCTCGCGATAGGCGCGCTGACAACGGCGCAGCTGCCGGTCGTAGCCGCCCCGGGTGATGAAGTCTGCGAGGACCGCCTGGTCGACGGCCGGATTGCCCAGATCCATCGTGCGCTTGCGGGCGACGATCTCGTCGGTCATGGCCGCCGGTGCGAGGAGCCAGCCGAGCCGGAGCCCGGGTGCCAGCGATTTGCTCACCGAGCCGGTGTACGCGACATGCTCCGGGTCGAGCCCCTGCAACGCGCCGACGGGGGCGCGGTCGTAGCGGAAGTCGCCGTCGTAGTCGTCCTCCACGACCAGCCCGTCCACGGCGCGTGCCCAGTCCAGAAGCCGGCTGCGACGGGCGGCGGAGTAGGCGATTCCGGTGGGAAACTGGTGCGCCGGTGTGGTGACGACCGCGCGCACGTCCGAGCGCACGAGGGGCTCGATCGCGAGACCCTCGTCGTCGAGCGGCAAGCCGATGGTGGCGACCCCCGCGGATGCGAACAGCGCGGAGTGTTCGGGACTTCCGGGGTCCTCGACGCCGACGGTCCGTATTCCCCGTCCGTGCAGCACGAACCCCAGCAGAGTCGTCGCCTGCGCCACGCCGGAGCACACCACCAGGCGCTCGGGATCGGCGACCACCCCTCGGCGCCTGGACAGCAGGGCGGCCAGGGCGTCCCGCAGTCCGGGCAGGCCGCGCGGATCGGGATAGCCGAGCGCGCCGTGCGGCAGCCGGCCGAGCACCGAGCGGTACGCGGCGGCCCAGGCACCGCGCGGGAACAGCGACAGATCGGGCGTGCCAGGCCGGAAGTCCACGCGTACGCCCGCGGCGCGCGGCGCGAGATCACACGCCCCCGGTACGGGTGCCCGAACCGCTTCGCTCACCCAGGTACCCGCACCACGTCCGCTGCGCAGATAGCCCTCGGCCGTGAGCTGTTCGTACGCCTCGGTGACCAGCCCCCGAGACACCCGCAGATCGGCGGCGAGCGCACGGCTGGACGGCAGCCGCGTCCCGGGAACGAGACGGCCGGAACGCACGGCTTCGCGCAGGGCCGACTGCAGCGCGCGACCGCGCCGACGGGCCGGCTCCGCCGCAGCCGGCAGCAGCAACTCCCAGGCGGCGGAGCCGAACTCGCCGTCCTCCGAACGGTCCGGCCGCGGATTGGTCCCCGAAGACATCATGGAAGTGGACCTTAAACCGGACCGTCCGGCTGCCTAGCGTCGATTCCATGAACGTCAGCTCTCTGCGCGGGGCGCTCCTCGCAGCCTTCGCCTGCATCCTCGTGGGTGCTTCCTTCACCGCCAACAGTGTCCTGGGCGCGTACCCGTACGCGGGCGGCCAGGCGCTGCGCTACGGCCTCGCGGCGCTGCTGCTCGTACCCCTCCTGGCCCGTGACAGGCAGTCCCGGCCGATCACCGCGCTGCGCACCCTCACCCTGCGCCAGTGGGGACGGCTCGCGCTGCTGGCAGCCATCGGCATGGTCGGCTTCAACCTTGCCGTGCTCAGTGCGGAGCGATCCGCGGAACCCGCCGTTCCAGGGGTGTTCGTCGGCTGCGCCCCGATCCTCGTCGCCGTACTCGTACCACTCATGGACGGCCGCCGGCCGACACGCACGGTCCTGTACGCGTCCGCGCTCGTCGCCGCCGGGGCCTTCACCGTCCAGGGCTGGGGTCGCACGGACCTGGCGGGCATCCTCTGTTCGGTCGGCGCTCTGGCAGGCGAGGTCGGCTTCGCCGTCCTCGCCGTACCGGTCCTGCGACCCCTCGGACCGAAGCTGCTCTCCGCCACGGTCTGCGGGATCGCCGCCGTCGAGTCGGCGTGGCTCGGCGTGGTCCTGGACGGCAGCGATGTTCTGCGGATGCCCACTGAGGCGGAGGCGACGGCGCTGCTGTGGCAGGCGGCAGTGGTCACCGTGATCGGTTTCGTCTGCTGGTACATGGGCATGCAGCGCGTCGGTGCCGAGCGTGCCACGCTGTTCTCCGGCCTGATCCCGGTCTCCGCCGCGCTCACGGCACCGCTCGTCGGCACCGGTTCGTACGGCACCGCACAGGCGGGCGGAAGTCTTCTGGTCGGGCTGGGTGTCGCCCTCGGATCGGGAGTCCTGTCCCGGAACGGAGCGGCCCGGGGTGCGGATTCGGCGACCGGTGCGGTGTCAACGGCTGGTGTCCAGGATGACGCGCGCCACGAGCGCCGGATCGTCGTTCATCGGCACATGACCGCAGCCCGGCAGCCGGACCAGCCGGGCGTCGGGCATGGTGTGCTTGGCCCTGATTCCCTGCCGGCGCAGCAGGATCCGGTCCCGGCTGCCCCAGGCGACGGTCACCGGCAGCCCCGGCACATCGTCGGTGAACGTGACGCCGCGCCCGGTGGCGAGCGTCTGGTGGAATCCGGTCGCCTCGCGCAGGGCGATGGTCTCCGCGACGACGGCATCGGCTGAACGTCGGGCGGGCCGGGCGTAGATGGTGCTGGTCAGCGCCGTGCGCCCGGCCGCGCTGTGCGAGAGCCGCTCGATCAGTGGGACCGGCATCGACAACGCGGCCTGCCGCATGGCCCGCAGCGTCCCGAACGCGTAGCGTCGCTCGCCCCCGGTCCAGAAACCGGCGGGCGAGAGCGCTGTCACCGACCGCACGAGCTTCTTCCGGCCGAGCTCCAGCGCCAGCAGACCGCCGAGCGAATTGCCCGCCACATGCGGCCGGTCCAGACCGAGCTCCTCGCACAACGCTCCGAGCACCGTGGCCGTGGTCGGCAGGTCGTACGGCAGTCCGTCGGGCAGTGCCGGCGAGGCGCCGAAGCCTGGGAGATCGACGGCTATCACATCCCGTTCCACGGCGAGCACGGACAATACCGGGTCCCAGGCCTGACGGTGGTGGCCGATGCCGTGGAGCAGGAGCAGCGGCTCGCCGGCGCCGGTCCGTTCATACGCCACGGAAACGGTCCGAGGCCCTTGGGGTGAGTCGACGCTGAACGAGACCGTGGTGGCCATGCTGGTGCTCCCGGGGTGATCCGGCATGAAGGGGCCATGCCTGAAGGCGACTTAGACGTCTCGTCAATAACAATTACCGTTCAGTAGCCTGCAGTTCAAGAGGGGGATGGGATTCACGCTGGACAGGGTGCGACGGGTCGGCTGGGATGGAGGGGTGACAGCCGACACCGCGACCGATGTCTTCGAGAAGCACCGTCCCGTGCTCACCGGCGTTGCCTACCGCATGCTGGGCCGGGTCGTCGATGCCGAGGACGTGGTGCAGGAGGCTTGGCTTCGCTGGTCCTCCGCGTCCCGTGAGGACGTACGGGAGCCGCGCGCCTTTCTCGTGAGGATCATCACCCGCCTCGCCATCGACCGGCTGCGGCAGGTGCAGTCGCGGCGCGAGGCGTACGTCGGGCCGTGGCTGCCGGAACCGGTCGTCACCGATTTCGGACCGGCTGTGCCCGACACAGAGGGACAGGCTGTCCTGGCCGACTCCGTATCCGTCGCCGTGCTCGTCGTCCTGGAGTCCCTGTCACCGCTGGAGCGGGCCGTCTTCGTGCTGCGCGAGGCGTTCGGCTTTCCGTATGCGGAGATCGCCACCGCCCTGGACCGGACCGAGGCCGCGGTGCGCCAGTTGGCAGGGCGTGCGCGGCACCACGTGGAGGAGCGCAAACCGCGCTACGACGTCGACCCGGCCCACCGCCGTGACCTTACCGAGCGGTTCCTCGCCGCGGCGGCGGGTGGCGACATCGAGGAGCTGCTGGCCCTGCTCGCGCCCGACGCGCGGCTGGTCGGGGACAGCGGCGGAAAATCCAGGGCGCCGCTGCGGGTCCTCAAGAGCGCCGACAAGGTCGGCCGCTTCCTCTTCGCCGTCGCCCACACCCAGGTCGAGGAACTCGACTTCCGCCTCCTGGAACTCAACGGCGGGCCGGGCCTGCTGTTGTTCCTGGGCGGAAAGGTCGACTCGGTCGTTCAGGTGGACGTCAAGGACGGGCTCATCCAGTGCGTATATATCGTGCGAAATCCTGACAAGCTCATGAGTTTCGCCGACCTTCCGGAGGCGTAGCGGCTGCCGGGTCACCGACCGCGCTCTCGACCGGCGGCGGTGACTCCGGTCGCCGGGTGACCCCGCTGCCGTCCGCTGTTCGAAGCCCCACGCCCTGCCCTTGGGTTCCAGTGGTCGTGGGGCTTTGTGCTGCGCTCGCCTCACAGCACCACGAACGTCCTGTGAACGCTCTGCGGCAGAGTCCCGTTTCGCTGCGTGACCGACCGAGGATTGGTCTTGACCAAGGGTGTGTACCGTCCTATGGTCTCAACGTTAAGACAGGAACCTTTAATAAATAACGTCGCGGAATAGCCGCTGGGTGATTGCGGAGGACAGGGTGGGGACCACGCAGCTGGAATCGGTGCAGGAGCCGAAGTACTGGCACCTCAAGACCGTGCTCAGTGAGGCACTCGACTCGGATTTTGCGGTGGGGGAGATCCTGCCCAATGAGCGCGAGCTCGCCGCCCGCTTCGGAGTCGCCCGAGCCACGCTCCGGCAGGCTCTGGAACAGCTCGAACTCGAAGGAAGGCTGCAGCGTCGCCGCGGCGTCGGGACCACCGTCGCCCCGCCGCGCGTCGGGGTCGCGGTCTCGACGGCACGGCGGGACTGGTCCGGCGGCGGTGCGGCGGAGGCATGGCAGCCGGTGGACTGCACGGCGTCGGTCGCGCCGTCCTCGGTGACGGCCGTGCTCGATGTGGAGGCCGACGAGCCGGTGCACATAGTGCGCCGTATCCGGGTCTCCCACGGGCAGACGGTCGCGGCGGAACTCCTGTACGTCCCGTCCTCGTCCGTGCCTGAACTCTCCGCGATCGACGCCCCGTCCGGGCCCGTCCGGGCCCGAGGGGTCCTGCGCGAGCTGCACCGCCTCGGCCTCGACGGCCAGGACCGGTCGGTGGAGCTCGGCTCGGCACGGGTGGACGACGCCAAGGAGCTCGACCGGCTTCCCGGCGCCCCCGTTCTCGTCGTCACCACCCACTACCTCGTGGCGGGCGGTACCGCTGCGCTCTCCGTCGCCACGTACCGTGCCGACACCTGCCGGCTCACCTTCGGCGACTCGGGCGACCTGGAGATCAGCCACCATGACCAGGAGCGCCAGGCCTCCTGAGTACGGCCGGCTCCGGGCCGGCTCTCCGCCGATTCTCTGTCGGTACGCACGGCCCGTCGCACTCAGCGGCGGGCCGTCACCGTTCCCTCCACCGCGAAGAGCTGTTCCTCGACGTGGTCGAGAGCCAGCCGCAGGGCGCCGGTGGCCACCGCCGCCTCACCGAGCAGCGACAGCGTGACCCGTGGCGGCCGGAGGCAGTAGCGGGCCAGCTCGCTGCGGAGGGGATCCAGCACATCGTCCAGCCCGGTGGCCCAGCCGCCCACCACCACGAGCTCGGGGTCCAGCGCCAGCACCAGCGCCGCCACATCGTGCACCAGGCGCTGAATGAACCGCTCGACCGCCGCCTGCGCCCGGACATCGCCGTGCCGGGCCTCCGCGAACACATGGGCGACCGCGGGCTCGTCCAACGGATCCAGCGGAGTGTCCGTCGTGGACAGAAGCCGCTCCGGAGTCACTTCGCGGCCGAGCAGATGCAGCGCGCCGATCTCGCCCGCTGCACCGCCGAAACCACGGTGCAGCCGCCCGCCGATCAGCGAACCGGCGCCCGGACTCAGCCCCGCCAGAACGAACACGATGTCGTCGGACTCGGTGGCCGCGCCCTTCCAGTGCTCCGCCACCGCCGCGGCGTTGGCGTCGTTCTCCACCAGGACGGGACAGCGGAAGGAGCGCCTCAGCCGCTCACCCAGTGCGAGACCTGTCCAGCCCGGCAGGGCGGTCCCCAGCCGTACCGTCCCGTCCGCCTCCACGATGCCCGGACTGCCGACCCCTACCGCGCGCAGACTGCTCCTGGCCACACCCGTACGCCGCAGGAGGTCGGCCACCACGGCCCTGACCTTGTCGAGCCGGTCGTCGGCGCAGGCAGTCTCCGACACCTCGCGGGCGTCGGCTCCGATGATCCGGCCGTCCAGCCCCGACAGCAGTGCGGAGACGCGATGCGGGCCGATCTCGACGCCGAGCAGATGCCCGGCCTCCGCACGGAACCGGAACCGGCGGGCCGGCCGCCCCTGGCGTCGGGCCTCACCCCCGTCGGGCACCGACTCGACGACGAGTCCGGCCTCGAAGAGCCCCTCCACGACACCCTCGACCGTCGGACGGGACAGTCCGGTGATCCGGGTCAGGTCCGTCAGGGTGGGGGAGTCGGCGCCACGCAGAGCGTGCAGCACCACCGCGGAATTGATACGTCGCAACAGCGACGGATCCCCACCGGTCAGCCGGCCCACGGTGTGTCCTCCCAGCTCGAGCGCATGTCAGGCGGATGGTACTCGTTGCCCAGGTGCGGGGCGACCACGGGCCGCCGTGGGTTTCCCCGGGCAGGGGTCTCAGCTCGGAGCGACGAACCCGGATTCGTACGCCGCGATCACCGCCTGCGTACGGTCCCTCGCACCCAACTTGGCGAGCACGGCACTGACATGGGTCTTCACCGTCTCGACGCCGACCACGAGCTTGGCGGCGATCTCCGCGTTCGACAGGCCACGAGCCATCAGCCGGAGGACCGCGGACTCCCGCTCGGTCAGTGCTGCCCGGTCCAAGGCCGCGCGCGCCTTGCTCGTCCCGTACTCGGCGGCGAGTTGCCGGACCGCCGCCGGGAAGAGCAGCGACTCACCCTCGGCGACCAGGCGCACCGCATGCACGATCTCGGCGGGCCGGGCACGTTTGAGAAGAAATCCGTCCGCCCCGGCACGCAGCGCCTCGTAGACGTATTCGTCGTTCTCGAACGTGGTCACCACCAGGATCTTCGGGGGATCCGGCACCGTGCGCAGCACCACCCGTGTGGCCTCGATACCGTCCATCAACGGCATCCTGACATCCATGGCCACCACGTCGGGGCGCAGCTGATGCAGCAGCGGGATCACCGCGGCGCCGTCGCCCGCCTCGCCCACCACCTCGATATCGGGCTGAGCCTCGAGGACTGCGCGCAACCCCGCGCGGACGAGGGGTTCGTCGTCGACCAGAAGTACGCTAACCGGCATTGGGCCAGCCTAAGGGCTGTCCGGTAATCCCTGGCGGCGTACGACGACAGTTACGGCACCTCGCCATGTTGCCGGAACGTCCGCATGCATCCGATACATCGATGGCCAAGTGCCTTGCGGCGCACCGCATCCGACGCCGTGCTGATTCCCTCCGGGGGACTACGGGGCAGATCTCAAACCGTTCAACGGAAGGCTCGCGTGCACCCGCCATTGCCCCTCGTGCGGACCCGTCCTGGCCATTCCACCCAGCAGTGCGGCCCGCTCCCGGATGCCCCGGAGCCCGTTCCCGCCACCTGGCGCGGCTGTCGAATCAGCCGGCGAGTCGGTGAGCGGATTGGTGACCTCCAGCTCCAGCCGGCCATTGGCGACGGTGATACGCACCCGGACGGGGACCGTACCCGAATGACGCAGCACATTGGTGAGGGACTCCTGAAGGATGCGATACCCCTCGCGGGAGACCGCGCCCGGAACCTGCTCCAGCGGACCTGACACGTCCGCGTCGATCTTCGCCCCCGAGCCGCGCGCGGAGTCCAGGAGCCGATCCGCTTCCACGAGCGTCGGCCGCTGCCCCACCGGCGTCCCCGATTCGCGCAGCACCCGCAGAACCCGCTCCAGATCGTCGAGCGCCTCCCGGCCCGTCTCCTCGATCGCGGCCAGGGCCCGTTCGGTGAACTCCGGGTCGCGCGCCGTCCGGGCCGCGCCTGCCTGGACGACCGCGACCGTCAACGCGTGCCCGATCGAGTCATGCAGCTCACGTGCGATGCGGTTGCGCTCCAGCAACTGCTCGGTTCGCTCCTCCAGAGCGGTCAACCGCTGCACCGGCGAGGGACCGAGAAGCCGATGGGCGCACGCGGTGATCAAGTAGCCGCTCATCACGACCATGGGAAGCAGCAGCAGGAGGGGCAGAGGGGAGAGCAGGGCATACCACCAGTGCGGCTCCACCCCGCGGACCAGCCATTCGTCGCTCGGGCCCCTGCCGGAAGCGGTGAGAACGAGGTCCACCGCGGTTGCCGACAACCACACCGTGGCGTACCCCACGGGAAGGGCGAGCACCATTCGTATCTCCAGCCACAGCACGGTTCTCCAGCGATCGGCCCAGGTGGCCGCCGTGGTCGCGGAGATTGCGGCGTCAGCTCTGCCTCGCTCCTGCGGCGTGAGCAGAAGCTGTGCCTGCACCCCCTCGGCGAGCCGCATACCGGGCACCAAGCCGACCGGTACGGCGATCACCATGGGCACCCACGGGGAACCCGGCACGATGAACAGACACACGCTGTAGCCCGCACCCGGGATGAGGAGATGCAGCCACCGGGTGTAGGTGACAGATGCGGCGAGCGGGCGCAGGAGGCGGAACATGCGGCCATCGTGTCAGTCCGCACCGGTGCGGCGGCTCCCCCGAGGGAGGGAGATGATCCCCACCCGTGGGGGAGGCGGGGCGCCGGGCACGGCCGCGAGGCTTGAGTCATGACCAGCATCGACGTCCATGAACTCACCAAGGAATTCGGTACGACCCGTGCGGTGGACAACCTCACGTTCAGTGTGCGACCCGGACGCGTCACCGGATTTCTGGGCCCCAACGGCGCAGGCAAGTCCACCACCATGCGACTCGTCCTCGGCCTCGACCGGCCCACCGGCGGCAGGGCCACGATCGGCGGGCAGCTCTACGCCGCACTCGACGATCCGCTGCGCCGGGTGGGCGCCTTGCTGGACGCCCAGGCCGCCCATGGCTCGCGCACCGCACGGAACCACCTGCTCGCCCTGGCGGTCAGCAACGGCCTCGGTGCGAGCAGAGTCGAGGAGGTCCTGGAGGAGGCCGGCCTCGGCGAGGTCGGCGGAGCCCGGATCAAGACCTTCTCACTCGGTATGCGGCAGCGACTGGGCATAGCGGCCGCGCTGTTGGGCGACCCGGAGGTCGTGATGCTGGACGAGCCGTCGAACGGCCTCGATCCGGAAGGCATCATCTGGATCCGGGAGCTGATGAAACGGCTTGCCCGGGAGGGACGCACGGTCCTGGTCTCCAGCCATCTGATGAACGAGACCTCGTCGTTCGCCGACCACCTCGTGATTCTCGGCCGGGGCCGGCTCCTCGCCGACCTGCCGATGCAGGAATTCCTGGATTCCCGCAGCAGGCCCCGCGCACGGGTGCGCACGACCGAGTCCACGCGACTGCGCGATGTCCTGATCCGCAAGGGATACGACCCTGCGAGGGATGACGACGGCTGTTGGACCATCGAGGGCGCGAAGGCCGGGGAGATCGGCGTGATAGCCGCCACCGAAGGCATTCCCGTCCTCGAACTCACCGACGAGCAGGCCAGGTTGGAACAGGCCTACCTTGACCTCACCGCCGACGCGACGGAATTCGCATCGGCACCGACCTCATCCGCCAACCGTCAGGAGGCCTGACCATGTCGACCACCGCAGTGCTGCGTTCCGAGTGGATCAAGATGAGATCGGTGCGGTCCGTCGTGGGATCCTTGATAGCCGTTCTCCTCGTGACACTTGCCGTCACCTTGCTGGCCTTCTCCACCATCGGCCAGTCCGAGGCGAAGAGCGCCGATGCCGAGCCGGTCTTCGACGCCTTCTACGCACTGAACTTCGGCCAGATCGCGGCCATCAGCTTCGGGGCGACCGCGCTCTCCTCCGAGTACCTCAACGGAGCTCTGCGGATATCGCTCGCCGCCGTGCCACGCCGCAACCTCTTCTACGCTGCCAAGATCGCCGTAGTCGGGGCGTCGGCACTTGCCGTCGGGCTCGTCACCAGCTTCAGCGCCTTCCTCGTGGGACAACTGTTCATGGGAAAGTACGCGATCGATCTGGGGGAGCCGGGCGCTCTGCGGGCAGCCTTCGGGGGCGGGATCTATCTGGCGCTGATGGCCCTGTTCGCGGCCGGACTGACAGTGGTGCTGCGCAGCGCCGTGGCCGTACTCAGCCTGCTCATCCCGTTCGTGCTCATAGTCGCTTTCGTGGTCGGTAGCGTCGCGGGCGGGGCCGCACAATATCTGCCGGACCGGGCCGGACAGTTGGTGCTCCACCAGAACCCCGGAGGAAGCCTCGGACCGTGGGGCGGACTAGGGGTGACAGCGGCCTGGGCGGCGGCCTCGCTGCTGGCCGGCTGGTGGATGCTCCGGCGCAGGGACGCGTAGCCCGTCGACGCGATTTCAATACGGAGCAGGACGGCTGAAAGCATCTCAAAATGCATGGCAAGGAGTGGCTTGTCAGTGCTGGGCGGTTTACTGGCGGCATGACCACCGCACATCACCTCCGCCTCATCGACGCGATGCGCACCTTGGACTTTCCTACGGAGCGCATCCGGTCTGGCTCGGGAGTCAGCGGGCCCGGGTATCACTCGGCGTCCCTGCACGCGGACGTCGATCACTGGGACGACGACGAAGTGCGGCGACTGGAGCACCGGGCCCAGTGCCTCGCAGAGCATGACGCGTTGCTGACGCTGCTCACCGGTCGCTGGGGTGAGCCGCAGATGATCAGCCTGTGGAGCGCACAGGAGCGGATGACCGCCGGTGAGGAGATACCGGAGGCGTGGGCCGGGACGGTTGCGGGCTGTGAGTACCTCCAGCTGTGGAGGATCGAGGACCGTTGGATCGCCATCGGGCTCTACCTGGAAGAGGAGGGGCCCGGGTGCGAGTTGAATGTCGTGGTGACGGAGATCGATCCGCCCTGACATGAGCGGGCTGCTGTTGGCCCGACGGGCACGAGACCGTCTGCTGCGATGGCCCGGTCGGGAGCACCTCGTATGACGGGCGTCGCCCCTGCCCGCCGTCCGGGCGCCCGGTTGTGGTCCTGGCGAGGGGGCTCGGACACCGTTCGCTGTGGGGCGGGCCCGCCGGCTTGTCGTCTGTCACGGGGGTGCAGGTGGCTGTCCACGTCGATGGGCCCGACGCCTCCCTGCAAGGTGGGCCTGGGCCTGGGTCTCTCACCGGGGACACGGGCGAGGGCGGCAGGCACCCGGCTTCTCGGCTCGGGGCGGCCGGGGCGGTGATGTCGGGCATGGACGATGACGACCGGTACGCGGCCACGGGGCCGAGGACGGGCCATGGCCGCCACTACGCGGTCATGAGCGCCGAGCCTTGGCGAGGGCGCCAGGGGCGTCAGGGTTTCTCGGTGGTGATGGCGGTGTCGCGGTCGACAGAGGCAAGGAGACGTCCGTACTCCTCCGCCATCGTCTGAGCGGTCCAGTGGGCGTTCAGGCCGCTGGGGTTGGGCAGGGCCCAGACACGGGCGCCACCGATCGTGTGGTCCTGCGGACCGATCCGGGCGGTTCGCCTGCCGAAGGCCGTCCGGTACGCCGTGACCCCTACGACCGCCAGCCACTGCGGTCGCAGGTCTTCGACCTTGGCTGCCAGGATCCGGCCGCCCTCGCGGAACTCCTCGGCAGACAGCTCGTCCGCCCGAGCGGTGGCACGGGCGACCACATTGGTGATGCCCAGGCCGTACCGCAGCAATTCGGTCTGTTCGGCCGGCTTCAACTGCCGAGGCGTGAAGCCGGACCGATGGAGTACCGGCCAGAACCGGTTGCCGGGGTGGGCGAAGTGGTGGCCCGTCGCCCCTGTCATCAGGCTCGGGTTGATCCCGCAGAACAGCACACGCAGGCCGCCCGCGACCACATCGGGAACGGTGCGGTCGCGGGCGGCCTGGAGCTCTTCGGGCGTCATCCTGCTGTGGCCGAGGCCGTCAGAGGATGGAGCCCGGCGTGTATGCGGCGGCCTCGGGGTGCTGCTTGGCGATCTCCTCGATGCGGGAGATCAGCGTGGTGACCTGGTCGCCCGCCGCTCCGGTGAAGGAGAGCTTGTCGGCCATCAGCGCGTCGAGCTGCGCACGGTCCAGCGGGATGCGGTCGTCGGCGGCCAGCTTGTCGAGCAGCTCATTGCGCTCGGCACCCTGCTCGCGCATGGCCAGGGCCGAGGCGACCGCGTTCTCCTTGATCGCCTCGTGCGCGACCTCACGGCCGACACCCGCACGCACCGCGCCCATCAGGACCTTGGTCGTGGCGAGGAACGGGAGGTAACGGTCCAGCTCACGGGCGACGACGGCCGGGAACGCCCCGAACTCGTCGAGCACCGTCAGGAAGGTCTCCAGCAGACCGTCGAATGCGAAGAAGGCGTCCGGGAGCGCCACCCGGCGGACCACGGAGCAGGACACGTCGCCCTCGTTCCACTGATCGCCCGCCAGCTCGCCGGTCATCGACGCGTAGCCGCGCAGGATCACCATGAGGCCGTTGACGCGCTCGCAGGAGCGGGTGTTCATCTTGTGCGGCATCGCGGACGAGCCGACCTGACCCGGCTTGAAGCCCTCGGTCACCAGCTCGTGCCCGGCCATCAGACGGATCGTCTTGGCGACCGACGAGGGCGCCGCGGCCAGCTGGACCAGCGCGGTCACCACGTCGTAGTCGAGCGAGCGGGGGTAGACCTGGCCGACCGAGGTGAAGGCCTGCGCGAAACCGAGGTGCGCGGCGATGCGCTGTTCGAGGTCGGCGAGCTTCCCGGCGTCGCCCCCCAGCAGGTCGAGCATGTCCTGCGCGGTGCCCACGGGGCCCTTGATGCCGCGCAGCGGGTAGCGGTCCAGCAGATCCTCGAGCCGCCCGTACGCCACCAGGAGCTCGTCGGCAGCGGTCGCGAAACGCTTGCCGAGCGTGGTTGCCTGCGCGGCGACGTTGTGGGAGCGACCGGCCATGACCAGCTCGCGGTACTCGCCCGCCAGCTTGCCGAGCCTGGCCAGGACCGCCACCGTGCGGTCGCGCATCAGCTCCAGGGAGAGCCGGATCTGAAGCTGCTCGACGTTCTCCGTGAGGTCCCGGGACGTCATCCCCTTGTGGACCTGCTCGTGGCCGGCGAGGGCGTTGAACTCCTCGATCCGGGCCTTGACGTCATGCCGGGTGACCTTCTCGCGCTCGGCGATCGAGGCCAGGTCGACCTGGTCGATGACACGTTCGTAGTCGGCGAGCGCGGCGTCCGGCACCTCGATCCCGAGGTCCTTCTGAGCGCGCAGCACCGCCAGCCACAGCCGGCGTTCCAGCTTCACCTTCTGCTCGGGGGACCAGAGGACGGCCAGCTCCGCGGAGGCGTAGCGGCCGGCCAGGACATTGGGGATGCGAGGCTTCGCAGACACAGCAGTCACGTGTCCAGAGTTTACCTGCCGTTTTCAGCGGTTCGTGAGCGCCCACGGAGTCCATAAGGTCCAGGTCAGAGGCTCCTGGACCGTCATCTCACGCACGGTGCGCGAGGCGCGCGGGACGAAACGGCCCCGGCCGGTGATTCCGGCACCGCGGGGGCCTTCAGGCGAAGCCCTTCCGATCAGGGAAGCCGAATCCGTGCAAGACCGTGGCCCGAGCGCCGAGCCGGGGAGCCTCCTCGCGGCTCTCCTCGATGCGCTCGCCGGTCCCAGGAAGACGTCCGTCCGTATTCCGACCGCGTCGTGCACGTCCGGGTGGAGCGGATCCGGCAGGGCGACGACTCTGGTCGCCCCGCGGACCACCCGCGGGCCCGTCCTGCGCGGCACCCCTCCTCCGGGTACTGCCACCGGGGTGCCGCGGAATAGGAGGCAGGCAGGCCGACGAGCGCGCCGTGCGCGGTCACGATGCCGCCCCTCGACCACGGCCCGGTCCCCCTCACCCGCCCGGCTCGGTGCGCCGGACACCGAGCACCCGGTCGAATGCCGGGTCGTCCTCGCCCACCTCCATGGCCGGCGGCGAGGGAGAGGACGACCCGGTGTGAGACGAGGAAGCCCCGCCGGATATCCGGCGGGGCTTCCTGGCACGGCGGGCCGCGAAGGAGTGCGGCGTCCGGGGCTGGCGCCGTCGTATCGCGGCTCTCCGCTTTCGAGCACGTGGAGCAACGAAGCGGTGACGACACGCGTGGCGCGGATGTGTGAAGGGCTGCACCGGGTGCCCTGCACCTCTTCAGTAGGACACGGCCCGAGGCCCGAGGCCCGCCGAACCAGGACACGGCACGAGGCCCGCCGACGAGGGCGTCTCCTCCGTCGCGGACGTCACGGCGGGTCGGTGTCCCGGCGACCGGCCTGCGCGCTCCGTCACGTTCCGAGAGCGTCGGACCCGGGCCCTGCGCCACCGGTCACCGGCACCGAATGCGCCCCGTCACCCCGCTGCCGGGAGTGCCGACGGCACAGGGCCTCAACGCCGCCCGTAGTAGAGCGAGTCGTGCGCGGTGTCCGGCAGGTACAGAACGTCGTTCCCGTCCGAGTCCCGTCGCACCGCGAGCCGGTCCGCGCTCACGCCCGGCGCGGCGGACTGCGAGGTCCACGTGCTCCCCGACTCGGTCGCGACGAAGACGCGGTCGGTGCCGGAGCCGGTCACGTAGTAGACCCGCTGGGCGTCCGTCTCGTCCCAGGTGATGCCGAGGGCCGCAGCGGTCTGGCCGCCGGCGTACACGGTCTGGCGGGCCCAGTCGCCGCCGCTCGGATACGCGTAGTAGACGCGGAAGTTGCCGCCGCTGTCGGCCGAGCGGTAGCGGTAGGCGACCTTCGGGGTGGAGCCGTCGAGGGTGAGCTTGGCGCTCTGCACCGCCGGACCCGTGTAGGCGTTGTCGATGCTCCACTCCTCACCCGTGGTGAGCTCCTGGATCACGTCGGACGTGCCGGGTGCCACCGGGGTGGTGACGGCCGCGCCCGCGCTGTCCGCGAAGGCACCGGTCGACGGGTCGTAGCGCAGGTAGGAGAGCTGGTGCCGGAACCCTGTCGCCGGGGCCTTGGCCCACTCGTACAGGAGGTGCACGCGCCCGGCGGCGTCCACCGTCAGGTCGTCGGGGTACACGGAGCGGTTCAGCGCGCCGGCGAAGGTGGCGACCACGCTCCAGCGTGCGGCGGCGTTGTCCCAGCGGTACAGCTTGCCGGGACGCTGGTCGGCGCCGGCACCGACGCGGGCGGCCAGGTACAGATCTCCGTTGGGCGCGGTGGCCACGATCGGGTAGGTGATGCCCACGCCCTGGTCGGGCAGTTCGGCCGCGTGGTCCGTGACGTCCCCGCCGGCCGCCTCGGTGCGGAAATAGCGCCAGGCATTGGCGTGCATGGAGGCGAACACGTGCAGGCGGCCACTGCCGTCGCGCGCGACGGACGGCTGGTTGTGACCGTTGTCGTCGGCGAACTCGGCCTGCTGTCCGCTCTTGTCGAGCAGCGGCAGCCGGCTCCAGACCCCGTCCGGGTCGCGCCGCGCGATGGCCGGGCGGTGCGTGGCGGCCGTCGAGCCGGGCTCGTTGAAGGCGAAGTACGTGTACTGACCGCGGCCCCTGTACGTGGCGGCAGGCGTCCACCAGGCGGCCTGGTTCGACGAGTCCATCGCGTACGGAACCTTCTCGATCACCGTTGCCGCGGCTGCCGTGAGGTCCGTGCTGTCGGCCTCGGCGGCCGGGACGAGCGTGAGCAGGGCGGCCAGGGCCGCTGCCGAGGCGGCGTACGCGCGTGCCGTGGGACGTCGCAAGGTGAGCTCCTTCGCGGGCGTGATGGTGAGGCGAACGGGAGCGGCCGCGCAGGTCGGTCCACCCTCTCCGCTGCGCCGGAACTTACAACAGATCCCAGATCGTGAATAGAGATTGCGCAATGCGGATTCGAGATACGTCTAAGGGGAAGCGTGTGCAAAATGGCGAGGGGCCCGGTGAAGGCCGTTCTGCCTTCACCGGGCCCCGGACCAGCCGTACGCCGGCTCAGCGCTTGATGAGGTCGGTGACCTCCTCGGCGGCCTTCTTCATCGCGTCCTTCGGCTTCGACTTGCCGACCAGGACGGCCTGGACCTGCTTGGCCACGGCCTCCTCGATCTGGGCGTTCTGCGCGAACTGCCAGAACGGGCTGCCGGTCGCCGTGTCGGTGATCTTCTCGGTCCACTCGGTGGTGAAGGTGTCCTGCGCGACCTTCGGGTCGGCCAGGCCCGCCGTGGTGGACGGCGGCAGGGCGCGGGCGGCGAAGTACTCGGTGGTGGTGGCGCGGTCGGAGGTGGTGTGCAGCGCGAACTCCGTCGCCGCGTCCTGCCCCTTGCCCTTGACGATCGCGATCACACCGCCCCACAGCAGCGCCTGCGGCGTGTCACCGGAGCGCAGCACCGGCCGCTTCATCGGCTGCATCGCGTCGGCCAGCGTCTTGTCCTTGGACTGGGCCGCGGTCACGCCCTTGCCGATGACGGCGTCGTCGTAGAAGGCGGCCTTGCCCTGCCCGAACAGGGCACGCGCGTCGAAGCGGTCCACGTCCGCGGCGATCAGCTTCTCGTCGTGCAGCTTCTTGTACCAGGTGACGGCGTCGATGGAGGCGTCGTCGCCGATGGTCACCCTGTCGTCCTCCAGGAGCGTGCAGCCGAAGGTCTGCATCCACGGGAAGATGTCCTTGAGCTGCGCGACCTTGGTGGCCGCGGCGTACGGCACGACACCGCCGCCGAGCCCCTTCAGCTCCCGCAGCGCGCCCTCGAACTCCTCGACGGTGGCGGGGTGCTTCTTGATGCCGGCCTTCTCCAGGAGCTTGGAGTTGGCGATCACACCGATCGAGCCGGTGTTCCACGGCAGGCCGTACTGCTTGCCGTCGTACATGCCGCTGTCCAGCGCCACGTTCGTGTAGCCGCCCTTCAGGGCCACGGAACCGAGATCGGCGAGCTTGCCCATCTGCGCCACTGCGGCGAGCCAGGCGATGTCGAGATGCACCGCGCCGGTCGTCTCCCCGCCGCCGAGCTTGAGGGTGAGCTGGCTCAGGTACTCGTTGTACGGGTACGAGACCGCGCGGACCTTGGAGCCCTTGTCCTTCTCCCACGCCGCGATGATCTTCTCGATCGAGGGCTTGGCGGCCTCCTCGTTGAGCGACCAGGAGGTGAAGTCGAAGTTCTTGGACTTCGTGTCGCCGCTGTTGGAGGAGGTGCCGGCGCCGGACGGTGCGCAGGCGCCGAGCACGCCGGCGCCGGCCACACCGAGCGCGCCGATGCCGAACATGCGCAGCGCGCCGCGCCGGCTGATGCCAGAGGTGGTCATGGTGTCTCCATGGGGGAGTGGGCGGAAGGGGACGTACGTGGGGGAGGGTGCGGGCGGATCCCGCGGGCTCAGCTCTTGACCGAGCCGGCGGTCATGCCGCCGACGAGGTAGCGCTGCAGGAACATGAAGGCGACGACCACCGGCGCGGACACCACCAGCGAGGCGGCCATCAGCTCGGGCCAGGCGGTTTGGAACTCACCGATGTAGGTGGAGACGAGGCCGGGCGGCAGGGTCTGCTTCTCCTTGTCGGCCAGTGTCACGGCGAAGATGAAGTCGTTCCAGCCGCGGACGAACGCGAACAGTCCGGCGGCGATCATTCCGGGCGCGGCCAGCGGCGCCACGATGGAGTGCAGTGTCCGCCACCGGGACGCGCCGTCGATGGACGCGGCCTCCAGCAGGGCGTCCGGGATGGTGTCGAAGATGCCCTTCAGCATCCAGACGCACAGCGGCATCGTGAACGTGGTGAAGGACAGCACCAGGGCGGTGTACGTGTTCAGCAGGCCGAAGCTGGAGAACACGGCGTACAGCGTCACCAGCAGGAGCGCCTGGGGGAACATCTGGGAGGCCAGCACCATGTGCATCAGCGACCGCCGCCCGCGGTAGCGGAACTTGGAGAACGAGTAGCCCATGTACGTGGCGACGACGACGCTCAGCACGGCGGTGATCGAGGCCACGATCAGGGAGTTGACCAGGTACTTGATCAGCTGGTCGTTCTCGGCGAGGGCCGTGAAGTTGCTGAAGGTGATGTCGGTGGGTATGAGCTTCGGCGGGAACTGGAAGGTCTGCTCGGGGCTGCTCAGGGCGGTGGCCAGCAGCCAGTAGACCGGCAGCATGCCGAACGCGCCGATCACCAGGATCGCGGTCCAGGCGGCGATCCGCGAGCGCAGCAGGTCCTTGCGTATCCGGCGTCGCGAGGTGCGCCCGGCGGACGTGGCGGACGGCCTCAGCCGGTCGGTGCCGGACAGCGGGGTGGAGGTCGTGGAGGTCATCGGGCGTCGCCCTTCCGCTCGGTGATCCTGAGGTAGACGGCGACCAGGATGAGCAGGAGCACCATCCACAGACCGCCCAGCGCGGTCGCCCGGCCGATGTCGAAGCCCTTGAAGGCGGTCTGGTACACGGCGGTCGCGAAGGTCTCGGTGGTGCCGGCCGGGCCGCCGCCGGTGAGCACGTAGATGGTGTCGAAGTGCTGGAAGTTCCAGATGAACTCCAGGAGCAGCACGATCGAGGCGACACCGCGGACCTGGGGCCAGGTGACGGCGAAGAAGCGCCGGATCGAGCCCGCCCCGTCCATGGAGGCCGCCTCGTGCAGTTCCTTGGGCACGGTCTGCAGACCGGCCAGGAGCATCACCATCATCCAGGGGAAGCTCGCCCAGGTCTTGGTGACGATGACGGCGAGCATGGCGGTGCCGGGCTGGCCGAGCCAGGAGATGGACTCCTCGATGATCCCGGCCTTCATCAGGACGCCGTTCAGCACGCCGTAGTTCGCGTTGAAGATCCACATCCACAGGAAGGAGACCACCACGCCCGGGATCACCCACGGGAAGAGGAACAGTCCACGCAGGAAGCCACTGCCCTTCAGGCCCGAGTTCAGCGCGAGCGCGAGGGCGAAACCGACCACGAAGGGGACGAGCGTCGCACCGAAGGTGAAGATCAGCGTCTGCTTGAGGATCGTGAGGAACTCGCCGTCCAGCCAGTAGCTGAAGTTCTCCAGGCCGACGAACTCCCGGCCCGGCAGCCGCAGGTCCTGCTTGAAGAAGCCGGTGAACAGGGCGGACAGCAGTGGATAGATGATGATCGCCGCGAACAGGGCGAGCCCCGGTGCGGTCAGCAGCAGTGCGAACGCGCCGTTGGAGAGCCGTCCGCCGGACCGCTCACGGCGTGGAGCGGCCTTCTGTGGAGGTGCGGCCGTACTCATGGGTGTGTCCTCTCGAACGGGGCGGGAGCGGTGGTGCAGGGCGTGGCACGGGAGGCCGTGCGCCGGTGGACGGACGTGACGTGGCCGGGGGGCGTGAGCGGCGAGCCGCGCCGTCCCCTGCTTCGACCGAGGCCCTGTGTGAATGCCATGCATGCTCCGTTGAACGCAAGTTGCAGCATGCGGGATCGTTCTCCATATCGTGCGACGGCGTCAACCCTTTAGGTCGGTGAATCGCCGGTTCCGTACAGACCGGCGAAGGCGCCGCACATGCCATGAGCTTGGCTGTTGGCCCACGGCGGCGATGTCGTCGGCTGCGCTGGAAATCTACAACACATCCCACTGTCCGAACAGTGGTTGCACAATATGGATGTGATGTACGTTCAAGGCCGCTCCGCTGCGGCGGAGAGTGTCCGAGCATCACACCAAGGAGGCCGCACCGTGCGGGAAGAAGAGGTCCATTACGACATCGCCGTCATCGGCGGTGGCCTGGCGGGGACCTGCGCGGCCATTGCCGCGGCCCGGCTCGGCCGACGCGTCGCCCTGGTCAACAACCGGCCCGTCCTGGGCGGCAACGCCAGCAGCGAGGTCCGCGTCTGGGTCTGTGGCGCCACGGCCCACGGCGTGCACCGCTGGGCCCGCGAGACCGGCATCATGGGCGAGCTGTACACCGAGAACCAGTACCGCAACCCCGAGGGGAACCCGTACTACTGGGACCAGGTGGTCCTCGACGCCGTCCGGGCCGAACCCGGCATCGACCTGTACCTCAACACCGACGTACGGGAGGTCGACGCGAGCGGCCCGGACGACGCACGCGAGGTGCACTCCTGCACGGGCTGGATGATGGGCTCCGAGCGGCGTATCACCTTCCGCGCACGGCAGTTCCTCGACTGCACCGGCGACGGCCT
Organism: Streptomyces sp. NPDC059832; assembly: GCF_042731715.1. Classification (NCBI taxonomy): domain Bacteria; kingdom Bacillati; phylum Actinomycetota; class Actinomycetes; order Kitasatosporales; family Streptomycetaceae; genus Streptomyces; species Streptomyces sp. NPDC059832. The sequence continues at coordinate 69,705 of NZ_JBHWIY010000013.1, forward strand.
GCTCGGTCACCTCGCCGGCGCCCATCACCGCATCGGCCGCGAGGCGCGCTCGGAGTTCGGCGAGCCCTGGGCGCCCGAGGCCGGGGACGAGGCGCTGCTCGGGTCGACGATCCTGTTCCACACGAAGGACACGGGCCGGCCGGTGAAGTTCGTGCCGCCCGACTGCGCCCGCGACCTCACCACCACGCCCATCCTGCGCAACCGCGTGCTGCGCACCGGCGACAACGGCTGCGACTACTGGTGGATCGAGTGGGGCGGCGAGCTGGACACCGTCCACGACAACGAGCGCATCCGCGACGAACTCCAGGCCGTGATCATGGGCATCTGGGACCACATCAAGAACTCCGGCGAGTTCCCGGACGCCGAGAACCTGACGCTGGAATGGGTCGGCAGCCTCCCCGGCAAGCGCGAGTACCGCCGCTTCCTCGGCGACCACATGCTGACCCAGCAGGACATCCTGGAGCAGCGGCAGTTCGCCGACCGCGTGGCCTTCGGCGGCTGGTCCGTCGACCTCCACCCGGTGCAGGGCATGTACGCCGACGAGCCCGGCGCCCGCCAGCGCTACGCGGACGGCATCTTCCACATCCCGCTGCGCTCCCTGTACTCGGCGAACGTCACGAACCTCCTGTTCGCCGGGCGCAACATCTCCGCCACCCACATAGCCTTCGGTGCCACCCGGGTCATGGCCACCTGCGCCACGCTCGGCGAGGCCGCGGGCACGGCCGCCGCGCTGTGCGTCGCCGAGGGCCTCAGTCCGCGCGAACTCGCCGCCGACCACCCCGATCTGGTGCGCCGCGCCCTGCTGCGGCAGGATGCCTCGGTCATCGGCCTGTACGACGACGACCCCGACAACCTGGCGCGCACGGCCCGCGTCAGCGCCTCCTCGCACCTGAGCCGCCTGGCCGCCGAGCCCACGCCGGCCGCGCCCGGCGAGCCGTACCCGCTCACCCGCGACCTCGCGCTGCTGCTGCCGGTCGACCCGGCACTCGACACGGTCGACCTGCTCGTCCACGGCGCCCCGGGCGAGCTGCCGAGCGAACTCACCGTGGAACTGTGGAGCACCGGCCGCCCCGAGAACGCGGTCCCCGTCGACCACATGCTCACCACCACGGTGACCGTGCCGGCCGACGGCCCTCACTGGGTCACCGCCCGCTTCGACCACCGCCCGGACACCCCGGAGAACGTCGTACTGATCGTGCGCGCCTGTCCGGGTGCAGCGCTGGTCCTCGTCCACGAGCGCACCGACGGCGTCCTCGCCCTGCGCAGCAGGGCCGAAGGAGACGCGGCCGTCGACCACGACATCCCGGAGGAGGAGGGCCAGTTGGTCCTGGAGTGGCAGGCCCGCGGCCTGCGCCGCCGGACCTTCGGCTTCCGTGCGACCCCGGACACCGCCGCGTTCCTGCCCGAGCGGGCCGTCGGTGGATTCCAACGTGCCTACGGGGGCCCGCAGATGTGGTCGTCCGAGCTGCTGCCCGACCCGGACCGGGCCACGCAGTGGCTGCGCCTCGACTGGGACAAGGAGCAGCAACTCACCGAAACACGCGTGGTGTTCGACGACGACGTCGACGAGTACCTCAACAACCTGCACCGGCACCGCACCCCGTTCGAGGTCATGCCGGAACTGGTCCGCGACTACCGTGTCCAGAGCCGCGAGGCCGACGGCACCTGGCGCACGCTGCTGACGGTGACGGACAACCGCCGCCGCCACCGCGTGCACGATCTGAACGGCGCGGACGGCGGGCCCTTGCGCACCGACGCGCTGCGGCTCGTGGTCGACGCGACGCACGGGGCGCGGCACGCGCACGTGATCGCGTTCAAGGCATACGGCGCGTAGCCGCACGGCGAAGGGGCCCGGGGGGGGGGGGGGGAGAGCCCACCGGACCCCCCCCCCCCCCCGTTTTCGAGGAGG
>NZ_JBHWIY010000013.1:71623-150906 GCF_042731715.1 Streptomyces sp. NPDC059832
TTTGGGGGGTGTGTTTGCGTGGTGTGTTTGTGGTGGTGGGGGGGGGGGGGGGGGGGGGGGGGGGGGTGGGTGGGGGGGGGGGGGGGTGGGTGTGTGCGTAGACGGGGGGGGGGGAACAGGGGGGGGGGGGGGCTGGGGGAGGGCCAAACCCCCCCCCCCCGGGCCCCTTCGCCGCGTGTGGTCAGAGGGCGCCGAGTGCTTGGCTGATGGCGTCGGCGGCTTCGATGACCTCGCGGGTGAGGGCGAGACGCTGCCCTTCGGCTTCGGTGTGGTTGCCGAGGAGGGAGGTGGGGCCCCACAGGGAGATGGCGGCGACGACGTCACCAGAGGCGTCGCGGACGGGCGCGGCGAGGGAAGCACGGCCCAGGGCGCGTTCTTCGGCTTCGATGGCGTAGCCGGTGCGGCGGACGGTGTCGATCTCGGTGTCGAGGAGGTCGTGGCTGGTGGTCGTGTAGTCGGTGTGCGCCGCGAGCGGTTCGGGAAGCAGCTTGCGGCGCTCCTTGGGCGTGAGGCCGGTGAGGAGGCACTTGCCGATGCTGGTGGCGTGCAGCGGGGCGGTGTGTCCGGCCTGGGTGTAGGACTTGGGGGCGCGGGTTCCCTCGAAATTGCACAGGAACATCAGCTCGGTGTCGCGGCGGATGGCCACGTTGGCTCCGAGTCCGGTGCGCGTGGCGAGGTCCTGGAGGACCATGCGGGCGGCGCGGTGCACGGGGTGGCGATTGGTGGCGGTGGCGGCGAGCGGGAGGATGCCGAGGCTGAGGCGGTAGAGGTTGCTGACGGGGTCGCGTTCGACCATGTCGAGGCGCTCGAGGGTGGACAGGAGGCGGGAGGTGGTGGAGGAGCCCAGTCCGGTGAGTTCGGCGACGTCGGAGACGCGCAGCTCCGGACGGCCGGAGTCGAGTGCGCGCAGCACCGAGACCGCTCTTTCGACGCTCTGGTTCGTCCCGGCGTCGGTCGCCCGCGTGGCCATGACCCTCCTCATTTTGCAAACGGCTTGCACAATCTGCATCAGCATATCGCGTCGATCCGAGGGTTGTTCTTGGAATCCGTCGGCTCGTGGCCGGAACGTATACGGGTCACTCACCGTGCCGCACGGGGCGCCCGTGGGCGGACATCATCCGCGTGAAGAAAAGCGCACGGCAGGACGGAGGCCTTCGTCGATGTCGCCGGCGCGCACCGCTGCTGCGTCGCCTTCGTGCAGGAAACCGGCCCTGCGAGTGGCAATGCCATCGTAAGCAGGATGAACCTCGAAAGCCTCGGAAGCGTGTTCGAACGAAGCCTGTCTGTGCCTTCCTGAAATCGTCCGCATGCGACCGAAGACCTGTCGACGGCGAAGGTGATCTTTCCTGGAGAACCGGTCCGGCCGACGCCGTGATCACGCCGACCGGCTGGGTCAGGAATCGACGGAGCCGTCGGCCGTCAGCCCGGAGTGCCGTGGCTGCCGAGACCCGGTCCGCAGGACGAGAGGCCCAAGCCGGTGCGTCGGCGCTCCTCAAGGAATTCGATGCGCCGGGCCTGTTCGTCGGTGATCACATCGCACACCCAGTCCCAGTGCAGCGCCACCCGGTCACCGGCGGACAGCCCGTCGAGCAGTGTCAGCCCACCGGCCGAGCAGCGTACGGTCTCCTCCCGCCACGCCCCGTCGGCCAGCCCCGCACCGTCCCAGCACAGCGGGCGTGACCGCACGGTCGCGAGGTCTCTGTCGGCGGCCAAGACCACTCCCGTACGGATGCGGCACTGGTCGAGCACGGACAGGGCGGTCGGACGGCCTGCCGACCGCAGCATCGGGGCCCATGGATACACCTCGAACACCTGGAAGCTGTGATGGGCCAGGGCGCGCCGCCCGGCTTCGCGCCAGGTGCCGCCGAGCTGCCCCCGGAACCGGTCGGTCATGCGCTCCACCAGAGCGGCGGGATCGGCCCGGTCCAGCAGTTCGTTGCCGATCCAGTACGCCTCGACCACCCGCGCGTCGAGCGGGTCCGCCAGCCCGGCCGTCTCCGCGAGGAACTGGAGATAGCACCAGGCCCCCTCGAACTGCCGGGCGCGCCGCTCGATGTCGGCGGTCGCGTCACGGCGCAGCAGGGCCGCCGCGTCGGCGGGGCCGCAGTAGCCCAGCTCGTTGGGCGGGTAGGCGTATCGCGCGAACAGCAGCGCGCCCTCGGCACTCACTCAGCAGATCCTCGGTAGTTGTTCGCCGATCGGCAGCCCGATCACCCGGCTTCCGCCCAGCCCCGTCCTCGCCACGACCATCCCGGCGTGATCCGGGACGCAGCTGCCGATCCGGCAGGCGGATCGGCCCAGGGGGTGGGCCCGCATGGCGGCGAGCACCCGGTCCGCGTCCTCGGCCGGGACGATCGCGATCAGTTTGCCTTCGTTGGCCACCTGGAGCGGGTCGAGCCCGAGCAGGCTGCACGCGTCGCGCACCGTGGGCGGCACGGGAAGCAGCCGCTCGACCAGTTCGATGCCCACGTCCGAGGCGCGGGCGATCTCGTTCAGCGAGGCCGAGACGCCGCCGCGCGTGGGGTCCCGGAGCACATGGAGGTCGGTACCGGTGGCGAGCATGGCGGCGACCAGTCCGTGCAGCGCGGCGGTGTCGCTCTCCACCGTCGTACCGAACTCGAGGCCCTCCCGGCAGCTCATCACGGCCACACCGTGCACGCCGATGTCGCCGCTGACGAGCACGGCGTCGCCGGGGAGCGCCCGGCGCGCGTGGATGTCGACGCCCGGAGGGATCAGGCCGATGCCCGAGGTGTTGAGGTAGACGCCGTCACCACTGCCGTGCTCAACGACCTTCGTGTCCCCGGTGACCAGGCGTACGCCGGCGTCCTCGGCGGCCCGGCCCACGGCCCGCGCGATCCGGCCGAGGTCGCTCAGTGCCGTGCCCTCCGCGAGGATGAAGGCGGTGGAGAGGAACAAGGGCGTCGCACCCGACATGGCCAGGTCGTTGACCGTGCCGTTCACCGCCAGGTCACCGATCGACCCGCCGGGGAAGAACATCGGCTTTACCACGAACGAGTCCGTGGAGAAGGCGAGGCGGGTGCCGGAGCCGACCGTCAGGACGGCCGAGTCACCGAGGTCGGCGGCGGCCGCGGCACCGTACGCGGGCAGGAACAGGTGCTCGATCAGCTCACCGGACATCGCCCCGCCGCCCCCGTGGCCCATGACGACGGACGGGATGTCCCGCAGCGGTACCGGGCAGGCCCACCCCTCGATGTCGAGGTCGGGCACATCGTTCACCACGGCGGTCACGTCCTGCATTGCGTCAGTCACTTCGCATCGACCAGTTCCAGGCGGCGGTGGGTGTAGTACGCGGCGCACGCGCCCTCGGACGACACCATGGTCGCGCCGAGCGGGTTCCTCGGCGTGCACTCCTTGCCGAACGCCTCGCACAGGTGCGGCTTGATCAGACCCTGGAGGACCTCGCCCGAGCGGCAGAGCGACGACTCGGAGGTGCAGATGTCCGTCACGTCGAACCGCTGCTCCGCGTCGAACGCCCGGTACTTCGCGGAGAGCCGCCAGCCGCTGCGGGGAATCGCCCCGATGCCGCGCCAGGTCCGGTCGGTCACCTCGAAGACATCGGCGAGCATCTCCATGGCGGGCACATTGCCCTCCTCGCGCACGGCCCTGGGGTAGGCGTTCTCCACCTCGTGCCGGCCCGCCTCCAGCTGGACGACGGTCCGGCGGACCCCTTCGAGGATGTCCAGCGGCTCGAAGCCGGTGACCACGATCGGCACCTTGTACTTCCGGGCCAGCGGCGGGTACTCGGCCGTCCCCATCACACTGCACACGTGGCCTGCGGCGAGGAACGCCTGCACCCGGCACGTCGAGGACTCCATGATCGCGGCGATCGCGGGCGGCACCAGCACATGGGACACCAGCAGGGAGAAGTTCCGTACCCCGAGCCGCTGGGCCTGGTACACCGTCATGGCGTTCGCGGGGGCGGTGGTCTCGAACCCGATCCCGAAGAAGACGACTTCGCGGTCAGGGTTCTCCCGGGCGATCTTCAGCGCGTCGAGGGGCGAGTACACCACACGTACGTCACCGCCGGCGCTCCTGACGGAGAACAGGTCCTGGCTGCTGCCGGGCACGCGCAGCATGTCGCCGAACGAGCAGAAGATGACGCCGGGGCGGGCGGCGATCGCCAGCGCCCGGTCGATGGCCTCCAGCGGGGTGACACAGACGGGACATCCCGGTCCGTGGATCATCTCCACACCGTCCGGCAGCAGTTGGTCGATGCCGTGCCGGATGATCGAGTGGGTCTGGCCGCCGCAGACCTCCATCAGCGCCCACTTCTGCGTGGTGGCCGCGTGGATCTGGTCGATCAGCTTCTTCGCGAGATCGGGGTCACTGAACTCGTCGAGGTACTTCACCGGACGGCTCCTTCGGGAGAGGCACCCTGCTGGGCTGCGCGTTCGAAGCCGTCCCCGAACTCCTCGGCCAGGATGCCGAGCCGCTCGAAGTCGGCAAGGGTGTCCAGGGCCGACCGTTCGTCGAGGCGCTGGATGGCGAATCCGACGTGCACGATGACGTATTCACCGACGGTCGCATCGGGGATGTACTGGAGGCAGACCTCCTTGTGCACCCCGCCGAAATCGACCTCGGCCATCACGGTGCCGTCGACTTCGGCGGTACTGAGGACACGCCCCGGAACAGCCAGACACATGGTCCCTCTCCTCTGTGGATCCCTCTTGAGGTACGGCGGTAAGGCGGTACGGCGGACGGTCGTGCGGCGACGTCAGCCCGATGCGGCGATCACGAGCTGGCCGAGGGCGATCCCGCCGTCGTTCGGGGGGAGCAGGCGCGGCCGCAGGACGGCGAAGCCCCGCTCGGTCAGGCCGCGTTGCGTCGCCTCGAGCAGCACGGCGTTCTGGAAGACACCGCCGCCGAGCGCCACGGTGTCGAGGCCGGTGCGCGTGCGGCAGAGGTCCGCGAGGCGGGCGGTCAGGGCGGCGACGGCGGCGTGGAAGCGCGCGGCGATCAGCCCGGCCGGAACGCCGTCCCGTACGTCGGACACCACGGCCCGAACGACCGGGCCCGGATCCGCGACGGCGGGTTCCTCCCCTTTCCCGGGCCGGATGCCGAAGCGGTAGCCGCCCTCCGGTGCCGCGGAGCCTGCTGCCGCGGTACGGGCCAGCCCTTCCAGTTCCATGGCCGCCTCCGCCTCGTACGCCACCACGTGCCGGACGTCGGCCAGGGACGCGACCGCGTCGAAGAGCCGGCCCATGCCCGACGTGGGCACGCAGCCGAATCCGGTGGCGAACTGATGGGCCAGCACGTCGCGTTCGGCGGGTGGGCAGGCACGGAACGGGGGCATGTCGTCGTCCCAGGGGATGCCGGCCGCGTGCAGATGCGCGAGGGCCATCCGGTACGGCCGCAGCACACTCGCGTCGCCCCCGGCCAGCGGTACGTAACCCAGGTGCGCGGCCCTGCTGAACGACGCGTAGCCGGCCACCAGGACCTCGCCGCCCCAGGCCGCTCCGTCGGCGCCGTGGCCGGTGCCGTCGAAGGCGATGCCGATCACGCGCTCGTCCGCGCCCAGGCCGTGCTCCGCCATCACGGACGCGATGTGCGCGTGGTGGTGCTGCACGGTGCGGACCGGCCGCCCGGCCGCATGGGCGCGAGCCCAGTCACCGGAGTGGTAGCCGGGATGGCGGTCGGCCACCAGCCGGGTGGGCGCCACCCCGGTGAGGTCCTCCAGATGCTTCTCGGTCCGGGTCAGAGCGTCGACCGTGGACAGGTCGTCCATGTCGCCGATGTGCTGGCTCAGCCAGGCGTAGCGGCCCTCGGCCAGCGCACAGGTGTTCTTCAGGTCGGCGCCCACGGCGAGCGTCGGGGGCACGTCGAAGGGCAGCGCCAGCGGCAGCGGGGCGTATCCGCGCGAGCGGCGCAGCGGCAGCTCGGCACCGGCGGCCCAGCGGCTGACCGAGTCGTCGCACGGCACATGGATGCGCCGGTCGTGCCGTAGCCAGGCATCGGCCAGCGGTGCCAGAACGGCCAGCGCGTCGCCGTCGTCCGTGACGATCGGCTCGCCCGACAGATTGGCCGACGTCATCACGAGCGCGTCCGGGCCCGGATCGTCGTCCCCGATACCGAAGAGCAGGACGTGCAACGGGGTGTACGGCAGCAGCAGCCCGAGGTGGGGGCTGCCGGGCGCCACCGCGTCGGACACCCCCGCCCCGGGCCGGGCGGCGTGACGGGGGAGGAGGACGATCGGCCGGCGCCCACCGCTCAGGAGCTCCTCCTCGTCCGCCGTGAGAGTCACCAGCTCACGCGCGACGTCCAGGTCCGGAACCATCACCGCGAACGGTTTGCCGCCGCGCCGCTTGCGTCGGCGCAGCTCCGCCACGGCCGCGTCGTCGCGGGCGTCGCACACCAGGTGGTACCCGCCGAGTCCCTTGACCGCGATGATCCCGCCCTCGGCGAGAAGCTTCCGCGCGGTCCGCAGCGCGTCCGCGTCGTGCGACGGGACCACGCCCTTCTTGCCGACGAGTTCGAGCCGCGGTCCGCAGTCGGGACAGGCGATCGGCTGGGCGTGGAAGCGCCGGTCGCGCGGGTCCTCGTACTCCGCCCGGCAGGCCCCGCACATCTCGAAGTCCGCCATCGTGGTGGCGGCGCGGTCGTACGGAAGGCCGGTGACGATCGTGAACCGGGGGCCGCAGTGCGTGCACGTGATGAACGGGTGGCGGTGGCGCCGGTTCGACGGATCGCCCAGCTCCTCCAGGCAGTCCCGGCAGGTGGCGATGTCGGGCGAGACCAGCGTCCTGGCCCGGTCGGACGCGCTGGACCGCTCGATGGTGAAGCCCGTACCGCCGCGCGTCGGCTGTTCGCTCGTCCGTACGTCCTCGACGACCGCGAGCGGAGGGGCGTCGGCGCTCAGACGGCGGGCGAACTCCTCCACGGCCCCGGCCGTTCCCTCGACCTCGGCGAGCACCCCGTCGCCGGTGTTCGTCACCGAGCCCGTGAGCAGCAGCTCCGAGGCGGTGACATAGACGAAGGGCCGGAAGCCCACGCCCTGCACGACGCCGCGCACCTCGAATCTGCGCCGGATCCGCTGCTCCCGGCCGCGGCCCATCATCTCCAGCCCCGACAGGGCCTCCCGGGCCTTGGCCCGGTCGATGAGCTCGACGGCGAAGCCCATATGGAGAAGCACCCAGTCGTCGCGACCGGGTGCCTCGTCGAGCATGCCGATGTTGACGCGGCGCCTGGCGCCCTCCACGTCCACCAGGGCCAGCTGGCCCGCATACCCGTCCACGATCTCCACGACGCGGCCAGGGATGCCTAGGCACATGATCAGGATCTCCGGGGTTCGGTGCTGCTCACGGACGCGGTCGGTACGGGCGGCACGAGCTGCCGGACCAGGGTGTGCACTGCCTGCATCGCCTCGGGCACCACGCTGTCGACGGCTTCGCTGAGCCCGATGCCCTCCTCGACCCCGGCGGGTGTGCAGCCGACGAGGTAGGTGAGCGGCAGCGTACCGCCCAGTTGACCCAGATTTGCCAGGACAGCAACCGGATTCATCCCATGTGCATCGAATTCACCCGAACCGAGGTCATCCGCGCCGATGCGAAGCACCGTCAGCTCCCCGGGGGCGCCGCCCCCCGGGTACGCGTCGACCAGAATCAGCGCGTCGTACCCGTCGAGCAGGTCGTACGCGAGATGCATGCCGCGGATGCCGTAGTCCACCACCCGGACCTGCGGGGGCATCCCGCCGTCGCGGGCCAGCCGGCGCACGACCTCCGGGCCGAAGCCGTCGTCGCCGAGAAACAGATTGCCGATGCCCGCGACCAGCACCCGGGCGGCCGTGTCAGGTTCCGTCGTCATCCTCGGCTCAGCCGCCCCCGGACCGGAGGTCGGGCGATTCCGGGTCCTGAGTCCTCTCCGGGTGTACGGAGGTGTCGGAGCGTTCGTCCGAGGTGCCCGAGGGGCGGTCTGCCGGGCCGCCCGACGGCCGGTCCGAGCCGGTGCCGCGGGACCCCTTCGGGCCCCGTTCCTCCTGCGGCTCCTCCTCGACGCCGCTGTTTTTCTCCGGTGTCTCAGCCATGGGGTGCTCCTCACTCACTTCACTCGGATCGGGATTCACATCGAACGGATGCGCAGGTAACGGCGGATGTCGGGGATCGACCTGATCCCGACCGCCACGGCGACGAGCGCCGCGGCCGTGGCCGCTGCGGCGGTGATGATGCCCAGGGTCTTCACGATCGGTTCTCCTCTCGGTGCTGCGCCGTCTCCTCGGCGCTCAGGGGTGTCAGCTCGTCGGGCGCGAAGTAGAAGTAGCGGCCGTACCAGTCGTGCAGGTCCGACGCGGGGTCGTCGACGAGGACCAGGGCGATGTGGGTACCACCGTCCACGTCGGAGAGAACCGCGGTCACCCGGGCCACCTGGCCGGCGAAGAACAGATCCTGCGCGTCCGCCCGCCGGGATGGGTGGACGCGGACCAGGCTGCCACTGGCGACCCGGACCCCGTCGATCACGACCGCGTCGCTCCCGGGCCGTACCGAGGCGTCGGCCGCCGGATCCCACCAGGGGGCGTCCCCGGTGTCGAAGGCGGCGGGCTCCACGTCCCGGACATCGGCCACCGGTCCCGCGGGAGCCGCGGGCTGCGGCGGGTGCGGGTCGCGCAGCAGGCCGTGCAACTGCTGGAGGTCGGCGGGCGACATGCCGTCGCACCGGTCGATGATCTCCCGGGCGCGGGGGTCGGTGGCCCTGGCCTCCGCCTTCTCCTCCTCCGTCATGGTCATCACGCGGAGGGTCAGGATCTCGTCGATCTCGGTCGAGTCGAACAGGGCGCCGGGGCTCTGCTCGGCGACCTCCGGGTAGTCGTACAGGATGATCGGCGCACCGAGCAGGGTGTCCGTCGTCCCCTTCGGGCCGGCCAGCACGGGCCAGCACCTGCGCTGCCGGCAACGGCCGGCGGCCGCTGCCGCCCCGGCGGGCGGTTCGAGCAGCGAGACGAACTCGGCGTCGTGCGCCCGCAGCAGCAGATGCGCGCCGATCAGCGAGGACCGGATCGCGGCGTCCTTGGTGGCCACCGGCTCCGGATGCTCGTTGCGCACCGCCACCGAGAGGTGCACGTACCCGTCGTCGACGACGGCCCGCGTGCGGACCCGGACCGCCAACGGCTGCCGCCGCCGCACGATCCGGCCCACCACCACGCCCCGCGCGTCGGTCACCGGCTCGGTGTCCTCGCCGCCCGGAACCTCGTGGACGGCGTCTGCCACCTCCCCCAACGGAAGGGCGGTCAGAACGACTTCACGCTCGACGGCCTCGTCCCAGGACATCACCGACACCCCGTCGACGGTGAGCTGCCCGACCGGTACGTCCACCCCGTCCTCGCCCGTGCTCCGCACCTCGCGGACCTGGAGCTGGAGGAAGCGCAGATGCACGGTGACGGCCGCCGGCCCGTCGCGCGGCGCCAGCAGGCACTGCATCTCCATCTCCGGCTCCTCGCCAAAACTCGCCGCCGTGGCGTGCGGCGGGCCGAGGACCCCGAACTGCCAGCGCGACCGGTTCTTGTGCGAGCTCGCCCGGTACGGATACAGGAGGTACCCCTCGTACAGGACGGCGTCGGCGATCGAACGCACCTGGTCAAGACTCACAGGACCACCTCGTCGTGCTCGGCCAGGAGGGCCTGGACCGTCTCGTCCCAGCTGATCAGCCCGCGCCGGGCCCGGAAGTCCGCGAAGCGCGCCAGCACCTCGTGGTCCAGCCGGATCCATCCGGTGCTCGGGTAGTGCGCCGCCACCATGCGCCGCCACACCTCGACCGGCATCGGGTGCCGGGCCTCGCAGTCCCACGGCACCTGCTCGACCCCGAAGCCCTTGCTGCCGCGGGTGAAGACCGTGCCGGAGAACAGCAGGGCGAGGGGCACCGAACCCTCGCCCAGGGCGTGCAGATAGCGGGAACCGATCACGTCGAAGTCGTATGTGCAGGGCAGGGCGAGATCGACCTCGGTCGCACCGCTGAACCCCTGCACGGTGGTGTCGCAGCTCATCCACTGGAACGGCTTCAGGGTGTCCGTCCAGCGGTCCCGGCCGCCGAACAGTGCCACCAGGCCGCTCTGTTCGGCCTTGTCGTAATGGCGCCGCTGCGGCTCGATGCGGACCTGGCAGTGCAGCGCGATGGCGTGGATCCGCCGACCCGTCCGCTCCTCGATCCGCAGCCGCGCGGTCAGCTGCGGAGCGGCCGCGTACGGCTCGGCGACGATGTCGAGCACGGAGAACGCGAAGTCGTTCACGGCGCCCCGATCCCCGCGGCGGGCCGGCTGCGGTCCGCCACCCGCGCGAAGAAGCCGTCCATCGCGGCACGGGCCTCGGTGCCACCGTCGAACCCGCGCCACAGTCGGCGCAGCTGCCCCACCAGCTCGTAACAGGCGTCGATCGGCACCAGATGGCACGACCCCTCGCTCTCCGCCGTGCGCCGGATCAGCAGCGCCTCCACGTCCGGACGCAGCACGGCGAGCTCCGGGCTCGACTCGACGACGGCCGCCCAGGCGTCCAGCGGCAGTTCCGACTCGGTGGCCCCGGCGGGCCCGGGATAGAACGCGACCATCCGGTCCTGGACGGAGTTGCGGAACAGGAAGGCGAGCCCCACGGGAATCTGCAACTCGTCCCAGGCGCGCCCGTCCACGGTCAGGCCGGCGAAGTGCAGATAGCGCTCGGGGACCGCCCGGTAGCGCAGCTCCGCGTTCTCGTCGGTGAACAGCAGATAGCAGGCCCGGCACCCGCACATCAGGGCGCGGCTGTCGAGGTTCACCACATGGGGGTGGCTCTCGCCGATCGGTTCCGCGCACATCTCGCAGCGCTCACCGACGGGTGGCCGCGGCCGGTTGCGGGTGAGCCGCAGCAGGGTGGAGGCCGGCGAGGCGGAACGGCCGACGGCGATCACCGCGCCACCGCCGCGGGGACCGACACCGAGACCGTGGCACCGTCCGACAACAGGGGCAGCGGGGCCAGGTGCGCACTGTCCCCGTCGAGGCAGACCCCGGCCCGCCGTACGTCGTAGTGCGCACGGCACCCGGCGCAGCGCAGGATCGCGTCCCCGGAGCGGCCGCCCAGCCGCCGCGCCAGCGTGGCACCCTCGAACGGCCGCTCGCAGCGCGCGCACCGGTCCTCGAAGGCGAAGAGGTCCGTGCCCACCCGGCAGGCCACCACCCGCATCGTGCCGACACCGACCTGGGCCACGGTGCCGGGCTCCAGCCCCGACAGCTGCGGTACGACCTCCCACGACGCGCCGTCGCCGGCCGTCCCGGACTCCGCGTGCAGCCGGGCGAACAGCGAGTCCACCGGTACCAGCGGCCCCGCTGCCCCGGCGTCCTCGTCGTCCGCGGTCTCGACCTCGATCGAGGTGATCTCCGGCGCCGCCGCCTCCACCGCACCCTGCACGGCCAGCTTGAGCGTGACCGAGGACGACGGGCAGCCGTCACAACTGCCCAGCAGCCGCAGGCGGACGGTGCCCTCGTCGGTGACGGCGAGCAGCTCCACATCACCGCCGTGCGACCCCAGATACGGTCGTACGCTCTCCAGCGCCCGCTCGACCCGGGTCTCCACGCCGTAGGGATGCAGCCCGTGCACCAGCAGGACGCCGGCCACCAGCTCGTCGTCGGCCAGGGCGGCCAGGACGCCGTCGTCCAGCCGCCCCTGTTGGTGCACGAGGTCGAGCAGCCGTTCCAGCCCGGCACCGTAGAAGTCGGCGACGAGCCGGACCAGTTCCTCGCTGCGCTCGCGGGCGATCACGCCGCCCGAGCCGCTGGCGGCGATCAGGGTGTCGATGCGTTCACCGGTCGTCCGCCAGTCGGGCGCGGCCGGGGACTCCTCCCGCGCCATCATTCACTGCCCGCGGACTGGGTGGGGGAGTGCAGGAGTTCCAGCTTCTTGCCCTCGCCGAGATACATGTGCACACCGCAGGGCAGACAGGGGTCGAAGCTGCGCACCGTGCGCATGATGTCGATGCCCTTGAAGTTCTCCCGGTCGTTCTCCTCGAAGATCGGCTGTCCCTGCACGGCGTCCTCGTAGGGACCCGGCGTGCCGTACGTGTCGCGGGGGCTCGCGTTCCACGGAGTCGGCGGGTACGGGTGGTAGTTGGCGATCTTGCCGTCCCGGATCACCATGTGGTGCGAGAGGACGCCCCGTACCGCCTCGGTGAACCCGCAGCCCACGCCCTCCTCGGGCACCTCGAACTTCTCCCAGGTCTTGGTGTTCCCGGAGCGGATCTCGACGAGCGCCTTCTCCGCGAAGTGCAGTGCACAGGCGGCCGCGTAGGCCTGGAAGTAGCTGCGTGCCCGGTTGCGCTCGATGGTGTTGCTCCACTTCGGGACGTGCCACTCCAGCTCCACCGGCCCCTTGAGGGCGGTCTTGGGGAGGTTGATCTTGACGCTGTGGCCGGTGGCCTGGATGTAGCCGATGTCGACCAGACCGGCCAGCGCGGTGGTCCACAGCCGCGCGAGCGGCCCGCCGCCCGTGTCGAGCGCCAGGTAGTCCTTGCCGTCGAACCACCGCGGTGACATGACCCAGCTGTACTTGTCGTCCAGGTCCCGCTTCTGCGGCTGCGGGTTGGTGTGCTGGTTCCACGGGTGGCGCCGGTCGACCGGATTGCCGAGCGGGTCGTGGGAGACGAAGGTCTCCTGCTCGTCCCAGTCGTTGTAGTACGACGAGCCGAGCAGGATCCGGATGCCGAGGTTGATCTTCACCAGGTCGGTGGTGACCAGCTTCCCGTCGACGACGACACCGGGGGTGACGTACATCTTCCGGCCCCAGTCGGTCATGTCCTTGTACTCGAAGTTGCAGTGCTCGGGGTCCTGGAAGGAGCCCCAGCAGCCCAGCAGGATGCGCCGGTTGCCGACCTGCTCGTACCCCGGCAGGGCCTCGTAGAAGAAGTCGAAGAGATCGTCGTGCATCGGCACGACCTTCTTCATGAACTCGACGTACCGCTGGAGGCGGGTGATGTAGTCCGTCATCAGCTGGATGGTCGCCACGGTGCCGACCCCGCCGGGATAGAGCGTGGAGGGGTGGACGTGCCGGCCCTCCATCAGGCAGAACATCTCCCGGGTCATCCGGCTGACCTGGAGCGCCTCGCGGTAGAACTCGCCGGTGAACGGGTTCAGCGACCGCATGATGTCGCCGATCGTCCTGTATCCGTGCGCGTCGGCGTGCGGGGAGGGGGTGCGGTTGGCCTGTTCCAGCACCCCGGGGTTGGTCTCCGCGACCATCTTCTCGCAGTAGTCGACCCCGACCAGGTTCTCCTGGAAGATGTTGTGGTCGAACATGTACTCCGCGGCCTCGCCGAGATTCACGATCCATTCGCCGAGGTGCGGCGGCTTCACCCCGTACGCCATGTTCTGCGTGTAGCAGGAACATGTGGCGTGGTTGTCACCGCAGATTCCGCAGATGCGACTCGTGATGAAGTGCGCGTCGCGCGGGTCCTTTCCCTTCATGAAGACTGAATAGCCCCGGAAGATGGAGCTGGTGCTGTGGCACTCGGCGACCACCTTCTGCTTGAAGTCGATCTTCGTGTAGATGCCCAGGCTGCCGACGATCCGGGTAATGGGATCCCACGCCATTTCGACCAGGTCGTTCTTGCCCTGGCCGCCTCCGGCACCTTTGTGCTGCGTCGCGGTCATTGGCCGTCTCTTCTTTCTGTCCGTTGCTGTGATGTGCGAGGTCACTCACCAGGTGCGTGTGGCGCCGGTCGTGAGTTTCCCGCCGGGCTTACGCCATTTCGGTTCGCGGTCCAGGGCGTGGGTGGTGAGGTGGCGCAGCCGCCGTATCGTCGACCCGTACGGCCCGACCGCGTTGGTCGAGAGCTTTCCGCCGGGGGGCTCGTCCATGAACGGCATGAACTTGTCCGGGAACCCGGGCATGGTGCAGCCGATGCAGATGCCACCGACGTTGGGGCAGCCGCCGATGCCGTTCATCCAGCCGCGCTTGGGCACGTTGCACTTGACCGCGGGGCCCCAGCAGCCCAGCTTGACGATGCACTTCGGCGAGCCGTACTCCGTCGCGAAGTCGGCCTGTTCGTAGTACCCGGCTCGGTCGCAGCCCTCGTGGACCGTCGCCCCGAACAGCCACGTCGGCCGCAGCGCGTCGTCGAGCGGGATCATCGGGGCCTGGTCGGTGGCCATGTAGAGCAGGTAGGTGAGCGTCTCCGAGAGGTTGTCCGGCTGGATCGGGCACCCGGGGACGCACACGATCGGGATGCCGGCCTTGGACTTCCAGTCCCAGCCCAGGTAGTCGGGGACCCCCATTGCGCCGGTCGGGTTGCCCGCCATGGCGTGGATGCCGCCGTACGTCGCGCAGGTGCCGGCCGCGACGACCGCGGTCGCCTTCGGAGCCAGCCGGTCGAGCCACTCGCTGGTCGTCATCGGCTGGCCGGTGGCGGGATCGTTGCCGAACCCGCACCAGTAACCCTCGTCGTGCAACCGCTCGTTCGGAATGGATCCCTCGACCACCAGGACGAACGGTTCCAGTTCTCCGCGATCGGCCTTGAAGAACCATTCGAGGAAATCATCGGCGCCGCCGTTCGGGCCGCATTCGAAATCGATGAGCGGCCAGTGGACAGCTACCTTCGGAAGTCCCGGCAGGGCGCCGAGCGCGATTTCCTCGATGCTCGGCTGCGTGGCGGCGGTCAGGGAGACGGAATCGCCGTCGCAGCTCAGTCCTGCGTTGATCCACAGCACGTGGATCAGTGTGTCCTCCGCCTTTACCGCTTCCTTTGTCGGCATGGCTGTGTCGCCTTTCGGAATGACGGCCCGACCGGCCATCGGCCCCCACGGGTGGGTACGCGCACATTGCTACCATCACGCCTCGATTCGCGGGCTCCGGCAACAGGGGAATTCGCCGCCCCGGCTCGTCACCGGGGGCCGAATGACGGCATGCGGTGGGCCGCTCGGGTGGTCCGGGCGGGGGACCGGTCCCGTCGGGGGGCGCCGCGGTCCTCCCGTGGCCCTACGGTCGGAGCCACCCGCGGAAGGACGAGGCACCGGTGCACGAGCTGGCCATCACACAGAGCGTCGTCGACTCGGTGTGCGAACGCGCCGGGGGGCGTCCGGTCCGTTCGGTCCGCGTCCGCGTCGGCGTGCTCACGGCCGTGGTGCCCGACTCGATGCGGTTCTGCTTCGGCCTGGTCACGGAGGGAACGGCCGCCGAGGGCGCGCAGTTGGAGATCGACCAGCCGCCCGGCGCCGGCCGCTGCCGTACCTGTGCCGACGTATTCACCCTGACCGACCTGATTCTGCTGTGTCCCTGCGGCAGCGCGGATGTGGAGATCACATCGGGACAGGAACTGCAGATCGTCTCCATGGAAGTGGGCTGAACCATGTGCGGTACCTGCGGCTGTGCCGAGGAGTCCGGCGGGACCAGGATCGTGATGCTGCGGGAGGATGATGCACCGGACCACGCACATCCACATCCGCATCCGCACCCTCGTCCGCACGGGCGTCGTCAGCCGGGCGGAGCCGGTGAGACGGTCACCATCGAGCAGAAGGTGCTCGCCAAGAACGACCTGCTCGCGGAGCGCAACCGGACGTGGATGACCGACCGCGGCGTCGTGGCCGTGAACGTGATGAGCTCGCCGGGCGCGGGCAAGACCACCCTTCTGGAACGCGCTGTCACCGATCTCGGCGGCCGTCGGCCGATGGCCGTCATCGAAGGCGATCAGGAGACGAGGCTCGACGCCGACCGGATCAGGCGTACGGGCTGCGCCGTGGTGCAGGTGAACACGGGGGCGGGGTGCCACCTCGACGCGGAGATGATGCGGGACGCCCTCACGGCGCTCTCCCCGGCCGAGGGATCGCTGCTGATGGTGGAGAACGTCGGAAACCTGGTGTGCCCCGCCCTGTTCGACCTGGGAGAGCGCAGCAAGGTCGTGATCATCTCGGTCACCGAGGGCACGGACAAGCCGCTGAAGTACCCGTACATGTTCGCCGCTGCCGATCTGATCCTGATCAACAAGTCCGATCTCCTGCCCCATGTCGACTTCGACGTCGAGCAGTGCGCGCAGCACGCGCGCTCGGTGAATCCGGACGTGCGCGTGCTGACGGTCTCCGCGACCACCGGCGAGGGCTTGGCCCACTGGTACGACTGGCTGGCGGAGCAGCGGTAGCCCCTCCGCCGCCGCACCACGGTCAGCCCCGGGGGAACGGGGGCTGCGGGACCGCGGTGCCGGGTGCCGGGCGTTCCTTGCGGACGAAGGCCCGGCGCAGCCCGTGGTACGGGTGGTGCGGGTCCGCGAAGATGCGGTGCATGCGGACGAGTTCGGCCTCCCGGTACGGGGCCAGGTCGACCCGGTCCCGCTCCTCCTTCTTCGCGTGGATCCGGGACTGCGTCGCGGGCAGGGCTGCCAGGCGGGTCGCCAGGGCGCCGGCCTCCGAGTCGAACGACTGGGGGGCGCACGGGAGCACCCTGTCGACCAGCCCGAGCCGATGGGCGGCGGTGGAGCTGACCGGCAGGGCGTCCCGCATGAGCCGGTCGGCCGCCGCCGCACCCACCCGCCGCGGCAGCGTGTACGTCCAGTACTCCGATCCGTACAGCCCCATCAGGCGGTAGTGCGGATTGAACACCGCGCCCGCCCTGCACCACACCTCGTCGGCGGCGAGGGCCAGCATCACCCCGCCCGCCGCGGCGTTCCCGGCCAGGGCGGCGACGACGAGCCGGTCCGTGGTGGTCAGCACCGCCTCCACCAGGTCGTCCATGGCATTGATGTTGGCCCAGGACTCGGCGCCGGGATCGGCCGCCGCCTCGATCACGTTGAGGTGGATGCCGTTGGAGAAGAAGTCCCGGCCGCCGCCGACGACCAGCACCGAGGTGGGCCGGGAGCAGGCGAACCGGTAGGCCCGCAGCAGGCGTTGGCACTGTGTCGTGCTCATCGCGCCGCCACGGAACGAGAAGGACAGGAAGCCGGTCCCGGCCTCCTCCCGGTAGCCGGTCTCGGACCAGGTGTCGTCGTCCCCGGTCCGGTGCAGCGGAGCCGGCCGCTCGGGTACGGCGGACAGCCGCCCGGCCAGCGCCGAGGTGGCGGGGAGCTTGAAGGTGGCCGGGCCGCCCGGCGCCCGCCGTGGCCGCAGCTCGGGGATCCACACCGCGCCGTCCGTGGTCGCCCGGCAGATCGCGCCGTCCCGGGTGGCCACCACATCCCCCGGACGCCCGCCCAGCCGGGATTCGGGGTACCCGCCGTGCTGGTACCACTCGCCGCCCAGCAACTCGTCGAGCACACCGGGCTGGGAGTCCGCCGCCCTGAGTCTGCGGACCACCGTCGCGGTGGAGTCCGACTGCCAGTCGATGCGACGCAGCGACTGGCGGAACGGGGGACGGCAGCCTTTGCCGGCGCCGGAGGCCTGCGGCGCCGGGGCGTACGTCCGCGACGCGAAGCGCCCGACCGCCAGAAGCACCGCCTCCACGGCGGCGTCCGAGATCTCGTTGCGGTACAGGTCGCTCTTGCCCACCGGGGGCAGCGGACAGGACACGGACGCCCAGACGTCGCCCGCGTCCATCTCCGCGTTCGCCTGGAGCACGGTTACGCCCCAGTGGTCCGCTCCCTCGTGGACGGCCCAGTCCAGGGAGGAGGGCCCGCGGTCGCCGACCGGCCCCGGATGGACGACGAGACAGGTGTGGACCGACCAGACGTCCTTCGGGATCGCGGTCTTCAGATACGGCGCCACAACAAGGTCCGGGCCCTCCCGGCCGACGGCCTCCCGGACCGGGCCCTCCTCGTGCGCGAGTTGCACGGCGACGGAGTGCCCATGGTCCCTCAGCTCCGCCTGGACACGTTGGGTGAGGCTGTTGAAGGCGCTTGCGACAAGCAGGATGTGCACGGCGATCTCCCGGTGGCTGCGATCAGTCCTGACCGAGCGTGGGCGTGGACTCCTGCTCGGCGGAACCCACTCGGCGGGAACATGCCGGGAATTCACTCGAAGCGGCTCCTCCGCGAGCACGCCTGCCGGCTCATGCGTGAGCCGGAGACGCGGAGGGCGCGACTCCGCGACGCGCTGCACTCGCGGCTCAGCCACCCCGCCGTGAACGGTGTGCGGGCCGGCGCCGCGGTCCGGTTCGTGGGCTGCCAGGCCCTGTCTAGCTGCCAGGCCCTGTCCAGGGGAGCGGAGCCGGGTCGACCCGGCGCCACGTCGCCACGGGGCCGGGGTCCCGGGCGTCCTCGGGGGTGACCCAGAACGCCCTCCCCAGTTCGGAGTTGTACTGGGCGCCCGTCCGTCCGTCCCCGGAGGAGCGGCCGGTCAGCCGGCGGCCGATCCACGGCATCAGGTGCTCGCGGGCGAAGCGGACGTCATCGACGCGTCGTCGGGCCCACCCGGGCGGTACGGCGGCGGGCAGTGCCGTCCGCCAGTCGTTCTCCGGAGGCAGCCCCAGCGTCTGCCAGACCGCCTCGGCCACCCTGCTGTGTCCGTCGGCCGTCAGATGCAGCCGGTCGACGTCCCACAACCGGGGATCGCCCAGCGCCGGTGCTCCGTACAGATCGACGACCAGCGCTCCGTGCCGGGCCGCCAAGTCGTCGACCAGGGAGAACAGTTCCTCCATCCGCGGACGGAAACGTTCCATCACCGGGCCGTTGCGCCCCGGGCTACGCATGAGCACGAGCTGCTTGCACGAGGGCGCGAGACGTTCCACCGCCTCTTCGAGCCGTCCGCGGACCATGCCCATGTCGCACTTGGGCCGCAGCGTGTCGTTGAGCCCGCCGACGAGTGTGACGACATCCGCCCGCAGGGCGGCGGCCACCTCGACCTGTTCGTCGACGATCTGGCCGATCAGCTTGCCCCGCACGGCGAGATTCGCGTAGCGGATTCCCGGCGTACGGAGGGCGAGCCGGCCGGCGAGGACGTCGGCCCAGCCGCGGTACGAACCGTCGGGCAGCAGGTCCGACATGCCCTCGGTGAACGAGTCGCCGACCGCGACAAGACTGCTGTAGGAGGCATTTATTTCCATGGCGATGCGCATCGTATCGCGGTGGGTCCGGCGCCTTCCGGAGTCCGCGGTCGCTCGGCTCCGACCGGGCCGCCGGCCCCACGGGGCGGGCCGCGGCTCCCGCCGGTGCGCGCAGGGGACGCGGCCGGAAGCCGCACCGTGTCCCCTGCACCGGTCAGCGTGCCTTGGGGCGCCCGACCAGTTCGCGGAGCACGTCCTCCATGGTGACCATTCCGGCCAGCCGGTCGTCCTCGTCGAGAACCGCCGCCAGATGCGTACGGCTGCGCCGCAGCGCGGTCAGGACGTCGTCCAGCGGGGTGTCGGCCCGGACCCGGGCGATGGGGCGCATCGCGGTCACCGGGAAGGGCACATCGCGCGGTGTGGCATCGAGGGCGTCCTTCACATGGAGGTAGCCCAGGATCCGCTCCTCGCTGTCCATCACGGGAAAGCGCGAGAACCCGGTCTCGTACGAGAGCTGTTCCAGTTGCTCCGGTGTGGTCCCGATCCGGGCGTACGTGACCTGGTCGACCGGCATCACCACGTCCCGCACCGGGCGACGGCCCAGTTCGAGGGCGTGGTGCAGGCGCGCGGCCGAGCGGTCGTCCACCAGCCCGGCGTCACCTGCGTCCGTCACCAGCCGGGCCAGTTCGTCGTCGGAGAACGTGGCGGACACCTCGTCCTTCGGCTCGACCCGCAGGATCTTGAGTATCCCGTTGGCGAGGGCGTTGATCGCGAAGATCACCGGGCGCAGCGCCCTGGCCAGGGCCACCAGCGGGGGTCCGAGCACCAGCGCGGCGCGGACGGGCTCGGCCAGGGCGATGTTCTTCGGCACCATTTCGCCGAGGAGCATGTGCAGATACGTCGCCACGGACAGTGCGATCACGAACGAGATCGGATGGATCAGCCCGTGCGGCATGCCCACCGCATCGAAGACGGGCTCCAGCAGATGCGCGAAGGCCGGCTCGGCGACGATGCCGAGCACCAGCGTGCAGAGGGTGATGCCGAGCTGCGCCGCCGCGAGCAGGGCCGATACGTGTTCGAGGCCCCAGACGACGCTTCGCGCCCGCCTGTCCCCGGCCTCGGCCGCGGGCTCGATCTGGCTGCGGCGTACGGAGATCAGCGCGAACTCCGCCCCGACGAAGAAGGCGTTGACGACCAGGGTCATCAGACCGATCAGGAGCTGGACGGCGATCACCGGGCGGCCTCCGTCTGCTCGTCGTCACCGGGCAGCGGAGCGTGCAGCAGGGCCCGCGCGGCGCGGCGCCCCGATGCGTCGACCACGTCGATCCGCCAGCCCGCCAGCTCGACCGAGTCGCCCACGGAGGGGATGCGGCCGACCTCGGTGGCGACGAGCCCGGCAAGTGTTTCGTACGGTCCGTCCGGCACCCGCAGTCCGATCGTCTTCAGCTGGTCGATGCGCGCGGCGCCGTCGGCCGACCACAGGGTCCGTCCGTCGGCGTCCTCGCCGGCCGGCGCGAGGTCCGAGGTCTCGTGCGGGTCGTGTTCGTCACGCACCTCACCGACCACTTCCTCGACGATGTCCTCCAGCGTCACGACTCCGGCCGTGCCGCCGTACTCGTCGATGACGACGGCCATGGCGAGCTTGCCGGACAACCGGTCCAGGAGCCGGTCCACCGTGAGGGTCTCCGGCACGAGCAGCGGTTCGCGCAGCATCTCCGAGACGCGCGTCCGGGACCGCAGCTCGGCGGGGATGGCCAGCACGTCCTTGATGTGGGCCACACCGACGACGGTGTCCAGGCTGCCGAGATAGACGGGGAAACGGGACAGGCCCGTCGCCCGGGTGGCGTTCGCGACGTCCTCGACCGTCGCCTGCGCCTCCAGTGCGGTGACCTGGACCCGGGGGGTCATCACGTTCTCCGCCGTCAGCTCCGCCAGGTTCAGCGTGCGGACGAACAGCTCTGCCGTGTCCGCCTCCAGCGCACCTTCCTTCGCGCTGTGCCGGGCCAGCGCCGCCAGCTCCTGCGGGCTGCGCGCGGAGGCCAGCTCCTCGGCCGGTTCCAGGCCGAGGCGGCGCACGATCCGGTTGGCGGTGTTGTTCAGGTGGCTGATGAAGGGCCGGAAGACGGCGGTGAAGGCCCGCTGTGGCGTGGCGACGGCCTTCGCCACGGCGAGCGGGGAGGAGATCGCCCAGTTCTTCGGGACGAGTTCGCCGACGATCATCAGGAACGCGGTGGACAGCGCGGTGCCCAGGACGAGGGCCACCGAGGACGCCACGCCCGGGGACAGGCCCACCGCCTCCACCGGACCGCGGATCAGCTTCGCGATGGACGGTTCGGAGAGCATGCCGACCACCAGGTTGGTGACGGTGATGCCGAGCTGAGCGCCGGAGAGCTGGAAGGTGAGGCTGCGTACGGCCTTCATGGCGCTCGCCGCGCCCCGCTCACCCCGCTCGACGGCCCGTTCGAGCTGGCCGCGCTCGACCGTCGTCAGAGAGAACTCGGCCGCGACGAAGGCGCCGCAGGCCAGGGAGAGCAGTACTGCCACGAGCAGCAGGAGCACTTCGGTCATCGGTTCACCTCCGTCCCATGATCGGGCAGGGGCAGGAGGATCGCTCGGTGCCGGCGATACCGGCTACTGGGAGGCTCGCCCATGGGCGGACGCTCACACCTTTCGGAAGGATCGGACAGAGGAACATCCATAGTAAAGGATCGGCAAAGTCGATCGACCTCCCGCTGATCTTCTCAGTCCGTGAGCGGTTTCACCCAGCGCCGCCAGTGGTCCTCGCGGTGGTAGCCACCCGCGGCCCATGTGTGGTGCGCCCGCTCGTTGGCCTCCAGGACCATGGCGTCGACCCGCCGCCCGCCGAGGCCGAGGAATCGCTGTTCCGCCGCCTCCGTCAAGGCGGTGGCGATGCCTTCCCGCCGGTGGTCGGGGTGCACGGCCAGTCGGTAGGCGGAACACCGCCAGCCGTCGAAACCGGCTATGACGGTTCCCACGAGACGACTGCCGCGCTCCGCCAGAAGCAGGGCTTCGGGGTCTCTCGCAATGAGCCGGGACACCCCGTCGTGGTTGTCGCTGATGCTCGTTCCTTCTGCGGCTTCGAGCCAGAAGCTCAACACGGCGTCGACGTCGCCGGGACCGGCGCAGCGGATGTGGAGATCACTCATGGGGCGAGCCAAGCAGAGCGCCGATCCGTTCGGCGAGCGATTTCCGTGCTGCGCGCGCTGTCCGTGGCGTTTCGGCCGCGTCACGGTGCCGTGGGCCGGCACGACTCCGTCGCTCAGTAGGCGGAGTTGACGTTGTCGATGGATCCGTAGCGGTCGGCGGCGTAGTTGGCGGCCGCGGTGATGTTGGCGACGGGGTTGGTGAGGTCGTGGGGGGTGCCCTTGACGTGGTAGGCGTTGAAGGTGGGCTGGATGACCTGGAGGAGGCCCTTGGAGGGGGTGCCCTTCTGGGCGTTGATGTCCCAGCCGTTCTGGGCGTTGGGGTTGCCGCCGGACTCGCGCATGATGTTGCGGTGCAGTCCTTCGTAGCTGCCGGGTATGCCCTTGGCCTTCATGATGGCCAGGGATTCCTTGATCCAGCCGTCGAGGTTGTTGGCGTAGCCCTTGCCGGTCTTCTGGGTGTCCTGGACGTCGCCGGCGGGGGCGGTTTTGACGACGGGGGCGCTCTGCTTCGTCTCGGCCGCCTGTGCGGAGGTCGAGGTCAGGGTGAGGGCTGCGGCGGCTGCGCCGGTGGTGGCGAGGGCGGCGACGGACAGGGTGCGGATGCGGGCGATGCGGCCGGTGCGGGTCTGCGTGGTCATGCGGAAGTGACTCTCCTGTGGGTGTGGTGTCGCCGTCCGGTGCCGGAGGCGGGGGTGCGGGGCGGGGCCCTGCGTGGTGCGGGAGGGGCGAGCGGTCCGGCGGTGTCCGTGCGGTCCGGTCGCGGTTCCCCGCAACGACAGCCATGGTTAGCGGCGGCCGGGGTGGGGGTCAATGATGTGACGTACTACCCCAATACGGAGTAATGTCCGAAATGAACCGCTCTATGCCGATTCCGTGCTGTTCGGGCGGCCCCGTTCCTACTACTCTCCCTAGGATGTGACCTGACCCCTATGGGTGGCATCACATCCACAGGGCCGTTCCGGGGCCATTTCGAGGCCATCGGCAGGGCGGCCCGCGCACGGCTTTCTGTGCACCGGGACCTGTGTACGGGGCACCGACGGGCTCCTCTTGCCGGTGCTAGCGCACCCGCGCTAGCGTGTTGCTGTGCCCAAGACTCAGCTGAACGTGAGAGTGGACGAAACCACCGCCGAGGCCGCGCGGCAGCGCGCGCTACAGAGGGGGATGAGCGTGAACCGTTACATAGAGGAACTCGTGAGGCAGGATGCGGGCGAGGTCGGACACACCTTCGTCGAGGCCGCGGCCGACTTCATGAAGCAGTACGAGTCGGTGTTCGCCGAGGAGTTCGGCCCGGAGCGCAAAGGCACGCGTTGAACCTCCAGATCGACCTTTCCTGGCTGCTCATGGTGGCCGAGCACAAGACCCCCGGTGATCCGCAGGTCGTCGACTGGGGTGCGCTCGTGGCCGCGGTGGCCCGTCATGAGGCCGAGATCTTCGGCAGCCCCGTCTATAGCGACCCGCACTCCCGGGCCGCTGCCCTCCTGCAATTGCTGCTCCACGTCCCCGCGCTCGAACACTCCAACGCGATGTTCTCCTCGGCCGTCGCGTACGGATACCTCGTGGCCTCCGGACTCAAGGTCATCACCTCGCCCGAGCAGGTACGCGACCTGGCCCGACTGGTGAAGGAGGGCAAGGCGGACGTCCGGGCCATCGCCGACGAACTCCGTCAGTGGAGTCTGTGACAGCCCCGGCACACGACGACGGGCCGGGGTGCGTCAGTCCACCGCGGCCGGGCGCCGGGCCGTACCCAGCACACAGGCCGACGTGGGCAGCCGGACTCCCCACTCGGGCATCCTGACCCTGCGGTAGGTCTCCACCACGAATCCGGCCCTCTCGATGGCGGCCAGGGTGTCGCGCGCCGTGTGACACCCGCCCGTCACCAGCGGCCAGACCGTACGGTCCAGCGCCCGCTGCGCTGCCGCCATGGCCCGGTCGTCGGCCCGCACGTGCTCGAAGAAGCGCAGCTCACCGCCGGGCCGCAGCACCCGCACGATCTCCGCGAGCGAACGCTCCACATTCCGTACGGTGCACAGCACCAGCGAGGCGACGGCCCCGTCGAACGCCTCGCTCTTCACCGGCAGCGCCTCCGCCGTGCCCGGCACCACATCCACCGGGAGTGCCGCACGCAGCGCCGACCGCACCGCCAACTGCCGCAGGCTGCGCTCGGGTTCGATGGCCACCACCTCCGACACCGTGGGCGGGTAGTGCGCGAAGTTCAGGCCGTTGCCCGCACCTATCTCGATGATCCGGCCGGACAGGCCGGCCAACAGTTCCGAGCGCACCGCGGCCAGGCCCGCCCTGGTCTCCGCGGCCACGCTCATCCGGGCGTAGAACCGGGCGAAGACGGGGTGGTGCACCGCGTCCTCCGGGATTCTCGTGCTGCGCGGACGCATGACGGACCTCCTCGACCGGGCGCTCGGACAGAAAGTACGGCTACTTAGATTCTCCCCCGTCCCGCACCGCTCAGCCGCTCAGTCGCGGGCCGATTCCCGCCCAGTTCCGCGGCGAGCCAACTCCTGGCCCGCACACGGAAGTCGGCGGGATCCAGGGACCCCGCACCGGCCGGCACAGCACCCAGCAGCGGGGCGCCCGCCACCACGGGGAGGTCCGCCAGATTGCAGCGCGCCGCGAGGTCCGGCTCGGCAGGCATGCTGCCCACCACCACGCCGAGGCACTCCAGCCCCCGGGACCGCAGCGCCTCCGAGGTCAGCGCGGTGGTGTTGAGCGTGCCCAGACCGGCGGGCGTCACGACCAGCACCGGGGCGGCCAGCAGCCGGGCGGCGTCGGCGAGGGTCGAGCCCTCGTCGTCGAACCGTACGAGCAGACCGCCCGCACCCTCGATCAGCACCAGATCGTGTTCGGTCGCCAGCTTCTGCGCCGCATCGGCGATCTCGTACGGCCGCACCGGCGGGAGGCCTGCCCGCCGGGCGGCGGTGGCCGGCGCCAACGGTTCGGGGAACCGGGCCAGTTCGACCGCGGTGACATGGCCACCCGCCAGCCGGGCGACCTCGGCGGCATCACCCGGCTCGCCGGGGGCCAGCCCCGTCTGCGCCGGCTTGAGCACCGCGACACGGCGGTCCGGGCACGCCGCCGCCACGGCCGCCGTCACGACCGTCTTGCCGATCTCCGTGCCCGTTCCCGTCACTACCAGAACCGTCATCTCATCCCTCTCGCGCAGCCGCGCACACGGCACGGCAGATCCGCGCCACGTCCTCGTCACCCGTCACGTACGGCGGCATCGTGTAGACGAGGTCGCGGAACGGCCGCAGCCACACCCCTTCCCGTACCGCGGCCCGGGTCGCGGCCGCCATGTCCACCTCGTGATCGAGCTGTACGACGCCGATCGCACCCAGCACCCGTACATCCTGCACCCCGGGCAGCTCCGCCGCCGGGGCGAGACCCTCCCGCAGCCCCGTACCGATCCGCCTCACCTCCCGCTCCCAGTCCTGGCCGAGCAGCAGATCGATCGAGGCGCTCGCCACCGCGGCGGCGAGCGGATTGCCCATGAACGTCGGTCCGTGCGCGAGCACCGGCACCTCGCCGCGCGAGATGCCCTCCGCCACCCGGGAGGTGCACAGCGTCGCCGCCATCGTCAGATAGCCGCCGGTCAGCGCCTTGCCCACGCACATGACATCGGGCGAGATCCCCGAGTGCTCAGCGGCGAACAGCTTCCCGGTACGGCCGAAACCCGTAGCGATCTCGTCGAACACCAGCAGCACGTCGTGCTCGTCGCACGCCTCGCGCAGCACCCGCAGATACGCGGGGGAGTGGAACCGCATCCCGCCCGCGCCCTGCACCACCGGCTCCACGATCACCGCGGCCAGCCGGTCGGCGTGCTCCGCGATCAGTTCCCGCAGGTGCCGGACGTACGCGGCATCCGGTTCCGCGTCGAAACCGGCCGGGGGCTCGGCGGCGAAGACCTGGCGGGGCAGGACGCCCGACCACAGCTCGTGCATGCCGCCCTCGGGGTCGCACACCGACATCGGCTGCCAGGTGTCCCCGTGATAGCCGCCGCGCCAGGTCAGCAGCTGCTGCTTGGCGGGCCGCCCGGCCGAGCGCCAGTACTGCAGGCACATCTTGACCGCGACCTCGACGGAGACCGACCCCGAGTCGGAGAGGAAGACGTGCCGCAGCGGTTCCGGGGTGATCTCGACCAGCCGGGTGGCCAGCCGCACGGCGGGCTCATGGGTGAGCCCGCCGAACATCACATGGCTCATCCGGCCCAGCTGGCCACGGGCCGCCTCGTTGAGCACCGGATGGTTGTAGCCGTGCACCGCCGACCACCAGGACGACATGCCGTCGACCAACTCCAGCTGCCCGTGGGCCGGTTCCGCCAGTCTCAGCCGCACCCCGGACGCGGACTCCACGACCAGCGGCTCCTGGCGCCCCGGCATCGGGCCGTACGGATGCCAGACGTGGGCCCGGTCCAGGGACCGCAGCTCGGCCGGGGAGAGGGACTCAGGCATTGGGGGCGAGATCCGTTCCCGCGCCGCGACGGCGGACCGCGACCAGATCCGTACGGGCGGCCGGCGCTTCCTGGGACTCGGCCTCGGCCTCTGCGGGCGCTTCACCGCAGGGGGCGCATCCGCCGTCGTGCGAACCGCATCCGCCGCCCGGCTGTGCCCGGTGCGTGGGCAGCGTCGTCGTTCCCGCGCCCTCCACCTCGAAACCGGCGTCCGCGATCATGTCCAGATCCGCCTGGCCCGCCTGACCCTCACTGGTGAGGTAGTCGCCGAGGAAGATCGAGTTGACCAGGTGCAGGGCCAGCGGCTGCATCGAGCGCAGATGCACCTCGCGTCCGCCCGCGAGCCGTACCTCCACATCCGGGCAGACGAAGCGGACCATCGCCAGAATGCGCAGACAGCGCTGCGGGGTGAGGTTCCACTCCTTGGCCAGCGGAGTTCCCTCGAACGGGATCAGGAAGTTCACCGGAACCGAGTCCGGGTCCAGTTCGCGCAGCGAGAAGACGACATCGACCAGGTCGGCGTCGCTCTCACCCATTCCGGCGATCAGCCCGGAGCACGCCGAGAGCCCGGCGGCCTGCGCCTGGTGCACGGTCTCCACCCGGTCCGCGTAGGTGTGGGTGGTGGTGATGTCCCCGTACGTCCCCTCGGACGTGTTGAGGTTGTGGTTGTACGCGTCGGCGCCCGCAGAGCGCAGCCGGTCGGCCTGACCGTCGGAGAGCAGACCGAGGCAGGCGCACACCTCGACGCCCTCGTTCTGTTCCTTGATCGCCTCGATGGTCTCCGACACCCGGTCGACATCGCGGTCCGTCGGACCACGACCGCTCGCCACCAGACACACCCGCTTGGCCCCGCCCGCCACTCCGGCGGCGGCGGCCTTCGACGCCTCGTCCGGTTTCAGCCAGGTGTACTTGAGGATCTCGGCCTTCGAGCCGAGCCGCTGCGAGCAGTACGAGCAGTCCTCGGGGCAGAGGCCGGACTTGAGATTGACCAGGTAGTTCAGTTTCACGCGTCGCCCGAACCACTGACGGCGCACCTTTCCGGCCGCGGCCACCACTTCGAGCAGATCGTCGTCCGAGGTCGCCAGTACGGCGAGGGCTTCTTCGCGGGTCGGCAGCTCGCGCCGCAGCCCCTTGTCCACCAGCGTGTTCAGGAGGTCCATGGCGAAGATCCTGGCCTACCGCACGGCTCCCAGCCAAGGAGGAACCGGACAACAGAGACTGCCAAGAGTGTGTGTATTGCCACACCATGACCTGCTGCGCCCGCGGTTAGGGTCTGTGAGCTGCCTACAAAAGGGACCGCTCATGTCCTTCGACCCGTTCGACTGGATCGACGAGGAGGCGCGCCGCCGCGCCGACGCCGGACTCGTCCGTACTCTGCGCCCCCGGCCCGCCGCGTCCGGACTTCTGGACCTCGCGAGCAACGACTACCTGGGACTGACCCGGCACCCCGACGTCACCGCCGCCGCGGCCGAGGCCGCGCGCAGGTGGGGTGCGGGCGCGACCGGATCGCGACTTGTCACCGGCTCCACCGCGCTGCATGCCGAACTCGAAGGCGAACTGGCCGAATTCTGTGGCTTCGAGGCGGCCCTGGTGCTGTCGTCCGGCTACGCGGCCAACCTCGCGGCCGTCACGGCGCTCACCGGTCACGGCTCGCTGATCGTCTCCGACGCGGGCAACCACGCCTCGATCGTGGACGGCTGCCGGTTGTCCCGCGCCGGGACCGCCGTCGTTGCGCATGCCGATCCCGATGCCGTACGCAAGGCTCTGCGGTCGCACGAGGGACGGGCGCTGGCCGTCACCGACTCGGTCTTCTCGGTCGACGGCGACGCGGCACCGCTGCCCGGACTGGCCGATGTCTGCCGCACGGAGGGCGCCGCACTGCTCGTCGACGACGCGCACGGCCTGGGCGTGCTGGGGGAGGGCGGCCGGGGCGCGCTCGCCGCGGCCGGCCTCGCGGGCGGCGAGGGGATCGTCACCACGCTGACCCTCTCCAAGTCCCTGGGCAGCCAGGGCGGAGCGGTCCTCGGGCCGGCCCGGGTCATCGAGCACCTCGTCAACACGGCCCGCACGTTCATCTTCGACACCGGTCTCGCGCCGGCCGCGGCGGGCGCCGCGCTGGAGAGCCTGCGGCTGCTGCGCCGCGAGCCGGAGCGGGCCGGCCGGGCCCGCACGGTCGCCACCGCGCTGTACGAGCAGCTGACCGCGGCCGGTCTGACCGCCGTGCGGCCCGACGCGGCCGTGGTCTCGGTGCGTGCCCCCTCGGCGGACGCAGCGGTGCGCTGGGCGGCCGACTGCCGCACGGCCGGAGTCGCGGTCGGCTGCTTCCGGCCCCCGTCGGTGCCGGACGGAGTGTCCCGGCTGAGGCTGACGGCGCGAGCCGATCTGACCGAGGAACAGATCGTCACCGCGGTGTCGATCGTGCGGCGGACCGCTCCCGTCAGCTGACCGGACCCCGGTGCAGACCGGTGACGAAGGAGGTCCAGGCTGCCGCGGAGAACCGCAGCGGTGGCCTGGACACATCCTTGGAGTCCCGCACGGCCAGCCGTCCGTCACCGAACGACGCTGTCTCCACACAGTTGTTCATACCCGTGCTGCGGCTGCTGCGCCGCCACCGTAAGTCGTGCTGTGCGAGGCATTCCGACATGAGGCCCCCTCGGGCAGTCCGTGGTCACCGACCGTCGCGGTCGATCGCGGCGATGAGGTCCAACGAGTGCTCCGGCGACAGCGCGTGTGCCTGCATCGTGCGGAAGGCCGAGCTGTACGCCTCAAGGTCTTCTTTCCGCTCCAGATAGAGGCTACTCGTCAAATGGTCGAGAACGACCACATCCAGATCAGAAGTGCTCGGAAATGAAAAGATAACGAAAGGTCCGGTGAGGCCGGCATGGCCGCCCACCGAGAACGGCAGCAACTGGAGCTGCACATGGGGAAGTTGAGCCACCCGGGTCAGATGGCGCAGTTGCTCCCGCATCACCCGGCACCCGCCGACCTCGCGCCGCAGTACCGCCTCGTCGAGCACCGCGCTCAGCCGCAGCGGCGGATCGGTCCGCAGCACCCCCTGCCGGGCGAGCCGCACCTCCACCAGCGAGTCCAGCTGGCCCGCGGGCAGCCCGTCCAGCGAGGCCCGGGTCACCGCCCGCGCGTAATCGGCCGTCTGGAGAAGACCGGGTACCACCGAGGTCTCCAGCGTGCGCGCGGTCCGCGCCTGGGACTCCAGACTGATGAAGTCGCGGTACTGGGGCGGGATCAGACCGCGATAGGCGTGCCACCATCCGGTGCCGCCACCGCCCGCCGAACCCGCCAGCGTGGCCAGCAGATCCCGCAGCTGGGTGTCGTCCACGCCGTACGTGTCCAGCAGCCGGGTCACATCGGCCGGCCGCACCCCGCTCACCCCGGTCTCGATCCGGCTCACCTTCGACTGGTGCCAGCCGAGTATCCGCGCCGCGTCCCGACTGGTCAGTCCCGACGCGTGGCGCAGGCTCCGGAGCTCCTCCCCGAGCTTGCGGCGTCGAACCGCAGGGCCGTGCTGCATCCGCGGCCTCCCTCCCTCTTCTGCCGAGCGGACAGTGTGCCGCCCACATACGGTCTTGCGTGGCAGGGTTCACCGCATTGAGCGACAGATATATGCATATCTTGGTGGATCGCCGTCGCAGAGGGCAGCATCAATGGCAATCTGGCGCGAAGCACAACCCGGACCGATCGCGGGTCGGTACGGGTGGGAAAGGGACGGCTCGCCATGGCAGACCATCAGGAAGCAAACGTCACTCTGCCGAGCGAGCCGGTCTCGGTCTCGGCAGCCCGCAGGTACGTGGCCCGGGTGCTCGGCGACTGGGGCCTGGCCACCGACACCGATTTCGCCGACAGCATCCAGCTCATCGTCTCGGAGCTCGCGACCAACGCCGTCCAGCACACCTTCGGACAGTCGCCCACCTTCACCGTGGACCTCCGGCTGGAGCGGGAGGAGCACCTGCATCTGGGGGTGACGGACAGTCACCCCCGTTGGCCCAGGCGACTGCCCGCCGCCGTTCAGCAGGACAACGGGCGCGGCATGGTGATCATCCGCTGCCTGGCCAAGCAGTGCGGGGGCCGGCTCACCGTCACCCCCACCGCCGACGGCGGCAAGACGGTGTGGATCGCGCTTCCGTGGAGCGTCCCCGTGCAGAGCTGACCGACGCGTTCCGGTGGCCGGCCGCCCGCGCGGTCACCCGGCTTCCGCGCCCGGCCGCTGCGCCGACCCCGCACGCCCGAACCCACTGCGCAACAGGGCCTGGAGCGTCGCCGCCGCGGCGCTCGCCCGGTCACCGCGGTGCACCACCGAGATCGTCCGCCGGAAGGAAGCGGGATCCAGCCGCCGTACGGACAGCGGCGTCGGCGACATCGCGGCGACCATCTCCGGGACGACCGCCATCCCGATGCCCGCACTGACCAGGGCGCACACCAGTGCGTAGCCGGGCGACTCGCGGACCACGGCGGGTGCCGCCCCGGCCTCGGCCAGGGCCTGCTCGGCCCCGCGGCGCGGCGGATGGGTCGGCGCGCTGCTGATCAGCGGCCGTCCCGCCAGTTCCGTCACCGGAAGCCTTCCGCTGCCTTCGGACAGCATCTGACCGACCGCCGTGATCAGGACCAGCTCCTCGACCAGCAGCGGTTCGGCGAAGACCCCGGTGGGCCGGGCCACCGGGGCAGCCGGCTCGTACTCGTGGGTCAGCGTCAGATCGACCTCGCCCGCGGCCACCGCGGCGTCGCCCTCAGGCGGTGACCAATGCGCTCAATCCCAAGGCGCCGGTGCTCTTCCTGAGCCTGCTGCCGCAGTTCGTCCCCGACGGGCAGCCGCCGCTGCCCAGGACCCTGCTGCTCGCGACGATCGTCGTGGTGCTGGCGCTGGTCTGGTTCCCCGCCGTGGCGCTCGTCGTGGACCGGCTGGGCAGGTGGCTGCGCCGGCCGCGTACCGCGCGCACCATCGAGGGCGGCAGCGGTGCGGTGCTCACCGCGTTGGGTCTGGTGCTGGTGACCGGCCCGCTGCTGCACTGAGCGCGGGAGCGGCCGGCGGCCCGGCACCGGGTCCTGTCCGGCGGAGCAGGCCGGGGATGCGGCCCTGATCCGCCGGACAGGAGCCGCCTCAGCGGACCCGTCCGTAATAGACGCTCTTGGTCCAGATCTTCTCCAGCCGGACCACCGCGCCGGTCCTCGGCGAGTGCCAGATCTTTCCGTTTCCGGCGTAGATCCCCACGTGGTAGACGCTGCGGCCGAAATGGAAGAAGACCAGGTCGCCACGTTGCCTGTGGGAGGCCGAGACATGGCGGGTCCGGTTGTACTGCTGCTGGGCGGTGCGGGGGAGCTTCTTGCCCGCCTTCTTGAACGAATAGAGCGTCAGCCCCGAGCAGTCGAAGCGGTTGGGGCCGGTGGCCCCCCACCTGTACGGCGAGCCCTTCTTCGATGCCGCGATGTTGAGCGCCTTCATCGACAGGGTCGCCGCCTGGGCGTCCGTCGCGGCGCCCGGGGCGAACATGGTGCCGCCGACGGCGGCGAGAGTCAGAACCGAGGCCGTACCGGCCCGGACGAGCAGAGACGGGACATGAACCTGCGCAGTCATGCGCAACCCTTCGTCAGCCGCC
Source organism: Streptomyces sp. NPDC059832 (assembly GCF_042731715.1). Classification (NCBI taxonomy): domain Bacteria; kingdom Bacillati; phylum Actinomycetota; class Actinomycetes; order Kitasatosporales; family Streptomycetaceae; genus Streptomyces; species Streptomyces sp. NPDC059832. Next base: position 103,728 of record NZ_JBHWIY010000013.1, read on the forward strand.
TGTGAAGGATGACCTGTCGGGTTCGGGCTGGCGAAGTTGCCCGGCCGCGTTCGGCGGCTTCACCCCGAGGGTCGACCGGTGCTCAGGTCAACCCGTTGTGCTCGGGTCCTCCACTCCTGCCGATCCACTTCTGTCGACCAGACATCCGGACGGCGGCAGGACTCGGCGTCCGCCCGGACCGCCCCGCCGCGGTGGCGGGGGCTTGTCGTCCCAGGGATCTTGACTCAACGACTGCCGGATTTCCGAGCTGAAACAGGGATATGTGAGGCTCCTCACGACTGATCCGTTCGGGTGGGCATGGCTATCTATGAGGCTCTGCCGGTGATTCGGGCCGGTGCCGTACCAGGGGCGGAAGGGCGGATTCCGTCCACTGCCGACGCGGAGGACGCAAGTTGAGAAGTCCCCCGCGAGGGGGACTTCCTACGCCGAACGAGCGAGGAAATTCGATCGGCCCGCCGGGCGTGTCGGGTACGGGAGTTGGGTGAGGACGGCCGGACCCCGGAGCGCAGGGGGAGTTGGCCGGACCCCGCCGCCGGCGCGGACCGCGGAAGTCGATCAACTCGCCGGAGCGGGGGGTACGGTGACGCGTCCGGCCCGCCGTTCCCCGTCCAGTACGCGCAGCGCTCGGGCGAGCGTGGCGGCGTGGATCTGCGCCTCGCCGCGCTCGTGCATCAACGCGAGGGCGTCCCGCAGCGCGCCCGCGTGCGAGGCCAGCGCCTGCGCGGCACGCAGTGCGCCGTAGGTGTCGCTGCCGCGGGCCGGGTTGATCCGGCCCACCTGGTCGAGGACTTCGAGGTAGCGGTCGATGAACTCCCCCTCGGCGCGCGTCAGTGCGGGGAGCGGCGGGAACTCCGGCGGGTGCATCGGGTGTTCACCTCGCGCCGTGCGGCGGGAGTGTGGTGTTCCGGTTCGTCAGGACGTGGTCCACCAGCCCGTACGCCTGGGCGCCCGCCGCGTCGAGAATGAGGTCGCGATCGATGTCGTCGGCGATCTGCCCGGCGTCGCGGCCGGTGTGACGGGCCAACAGGGCGGTGAGCATCGTGCGGACCCGTTCCAGCTCCTGTGCCTGGATCTCCAGATCGGACGGCTGGCCCTGCACCGGTTCGGCGAGCTCGGGCTGCCGCACGACGACCCTCGCGCCGGGCAGTGCGTGCCGCCGGCCGGGAGCGCCCGCGGCGAGCAGTGCGGAGGCGCAGGAACCGGCCTGGCCGAGGCAGTAGGTCTCCACCTCGCAGGTGAGGTACTGCATCGTGTCGTAGATCGCGGACATGGCTCCGAACGAGCCGCCGGGGGAGTTGATGTAGAGCGAGACGGGCCGGTCCGGGGCGGCGTACTCCAGGTACATGAACTGCGCGATCAGATCGGAGGCCGCCGTGTCGTCGACCGGGGTGCCGAGGAAGACGATCCGTTCGGCGAGCAGCTTGGAGTACGGATCGAGGGTGCGGGTCCCTTCGGTCGTGCGCTCGGTGAACTCGGGCAGGACATGACGGGCGGTGGGACGGAACAGCATGGCGATGCCTCTCCTCCGGGGTCTGCAGGGGGGCCTGCACAACTTCCGTAAGAAATGTACAGGACGTACAGAAGGCGAGTAGCCCAGGCCAGAGGCTGTTCTTGCTGTTCGCCGAGGGCGGATATCTCACAATCTGTCACGACATCTTGATCATCAGGCTGCTTCGCCCTCACTGGAACCGGGTAGAGAAGTGAGGTGGTCCGAGGCGACGCGGAGGTCCTCAACCACCACGGCCGCCACGCCGTGCCCGCGGTCGCCGACCTGGTCGCCCAGTGGTCCGCCGCCGGCCGACCCGTGGTCTTCACCCGCTGCTTCAACCACCCGGGCAGCTCTTACGAGCGCTTCTTCCAGTGGCGTCGGCTCCAGGAGCCACCCGAGACCGACCTCGTCCCCGAACTCGTCGACAAGACCGGATACACGCTCTTCACGCCCGAAGCCACCGAACTGGTCCGCCGGGCCGGCTGGACCGATCTCGTCTTCTGCGGGATCGCCACCGAAAGCTGTGTCCTGAAGTCCGCCGCCGACGCCTTCGAGTACGGCTACGCGCCCTGGATCGTCACCGACGCCTCCGCGAGTGACGCCGGTCCGGACGTCCATGACGCCGGCCTCGTCGTCGCCCGCCGCCTGATCGGGACAGGCCAACTCGTCACCGCAGAAGACGTGGTGCGACAACTCGCTGCGTACGCCGGGGTCCCGGTGCTGGAATAGGCCCATGGCCGACACACCGTCCCGCACCGGTTCGCCCGTCCATCACGACACGGACGTGATCATCATCGGCGGCGGGCCCGCGGGCTGTGCCGCCGCCCGTACGGCCGCCGGCGTCGGCATGCGCTCGATCCTGATCGAGCCGGACAGGCTGTGCCGCAACCTCTATCGGATCCCGGCCCTGAACAACGTCCTCGGCGGCCACACCAGCGGCCCCGAGCTCGCCGACGCCATCACCTCGGAGCTCAAGGGCACAAAGCTGTGCCGCCTCGAACTCGGCCGGTACGTCACCGAACTCCGCGCCGACGAGGTCCGCGTGACCGTCACGGTCGACACCGGTGTCCGTCTCACCGCTCCGTACGCCGTCGTCGCCACCGGCGTCGGCCCTCTCCAGCCCCGCGACGTCGCCTGGATCGCCGCCCCCGACGACCTGACCCCGCCCCCGCTCTGGCAGGCCGAGGCGGACGATGCCCAGGGCCGTACTCTCCTCGTCCTCGGCGGCGACCGCCCGATCGGCACTTTCCTGCGCGCCAACCCGACCACCGACGTGCGTCTGCTCGTGGCGTACCCGGCGACCGACGAGTACAAGATCGAGGAAATCCGCGAGGACCCCCGGGTCGTACTCCTTCCCGTCGAGCACCTGACGCTGGGTCCCGCCGACGGCGCCACGGTGTCGGCGGAAGCGATGGGCCGCAACGACGAACGGCGGACGGTCACGGCGGACGCCGCCTACCTCAGCATCGGCAACGCGCCGACCGCCCCGCCCGGCGACCTGACCCGTGGCGCGGACGGGTACTGCCCGCCCGCCGACCAGCACCCCCGCGTCATCGTGGCCGGCGACCTCCGCTCCGCCCGCTTCCAGCGGATCATGACCGCCCTGGGCTCCGGCAGCGAGGCCGCGCTGCACGTCTACTACGCGGCGGGAGAACTGCCCACCAAGGGCTGAGGCACACGTCGGCGCGATGTGACGGCGCCGACGCTCAGGAGGGAGGTCTTCGTGACCAGCCAGGCCGAGGCGGCGATTGCTGCTGCCGTCATCGTTCAGGACGGGCGGGTCCTGCCCGCGCGACGACGAGTGGCGGAAGGCGCGCTCTCATGGCAGTTCCCGGCAGGGAAGATCGAACCTGAGAAGACCTCCGAGGAAGCCGCAGCGCGTGAGACCCAGGAAGAGACCGGGCTCCATGTGACGCACACTGCGCCGCGGGACTCCGCTGCGCATTTCGCCGGGGCGTGCGGGGTGAGCGTGTCGCGGGCCGGCAACTGCGTGGTGACGGTGGGGTGTCAGGTCCCCCGGTGCTCGCTCAGAACAGTGCTAGGCCCTCGCCGCTGGTGTCCGCGATGACTGGCCGGAACTGGGCAGGGAGGCCGTCCAAGCGGTCAGGACCGGCCGCGGCGGCCACGGCAGGGGCGGTCTCGGCCAACCAGGTACGAAACCGCTCGGCGGCTTCGCGGTAAGGGACTCGCGCCAGGACACGGTGCTCGCCGGAGGGGCAGAAGTCGACGGCGACAGTGAGCAGGCAGGAACGGGGCGCGTTCTGACTGCCCGTCCAGGACACGCGCAGGACACCGCAGGGCTTGCGCCCGCGGGGGGCGCGGTGGGTCGGGCGCAGCGATCGGCAGGCTGTGTGGGCGGTCCATGCGGCGAGGTGCGGCAGGGGCAGGGTGGTGCGTGCGCGGCAGCCGGGGCAGCGGTGCCAGTGGCGGAGCCAGTCGTCGGTGTCGGTGTGGAAGAGGCGTGTGTAGCGGTTCGCCACGCGGATGTCGTTGCTGTACAGGTGGTCGGGGCGTTCCTGTGTGTTGCAGGACTGGCAGACGGGGGCGCGGACGTAGCCGTGTTCGTGGCAGTGGTCGAGCACGGTGGCGGGCGCAGTGCGGCAGACGGCACACGCCCACCCAGCCACCCTGCGGGAGGTACCGGGCTTCCTGCTGAGCACCGAGTACAGCTGGCCTTCCAGCTCTTTGTTGTACGGGCGCAGTGAGGCGGTGGGGCCCTCGGGGCTCGTCTTCTGCCGACCGTCGGCGTCTTCGGCCTGCCGGGGGTGGGAGGGCGGCGCGGTGACGGCTGCGCTTGCCTGGCGGGTCCGCGCGGCTTGCACCCACTGCGTTTCGGCGTGCTCGGCCGCGTCCAGCAGCCTGACCACAGCGCGCGGCAGCCACCACGTGCGCTGCGTCCCGTCGCGGGTCTGCTCCACGAGTATCTGTCGCCAGTCGATCCCCGCCAGATGGTACGGCCGGCCGACTTCACGTCGTGCTGCCCGCTCGGGGCGGCCCAGCTCCTGCAGTTCCCCCGTGATGCGCCGGCGCCAGCGCAGCGGCGTTTCCTCGTTGCACTCCTGCCTCGGCGCCCCACGAAACGGACCGATGCGGACCAGGTCTTGCCGATCCATCCCAACCGCGTTCAGTTCCGCGGCCGCCCGGCGCACCTCAACTTCCGGAACACTCAGCTGACCGTTGCTCGCCCTCACCGTCGCCACCGCATGGCCGCCGAGCAGGACGTACCCCACCCGGGCACGGGCAGGAAAGCAGGTGAATGCCCCAGAAGCCGTCGGCACAGCACTGTCGGCCGTCAAATCGACCCACAGAGCGTCCGCGGCACCCAGGGTGATCAGGCCGTCCGTGCGACCGGGCATGACACGCTCTGACATACCGACAGGCTAACGGCCTGCAACGCGGCAACGGATCCCAAGCACCTCGGTCAGCCGGGCCGCCGCCCGCAACTCCATATTCCTGAACATCTGGTTCGTCAGCACCTCCCGTGCCCGTAGCATCACCACCAGAGTCAAGAACCGGGCAAGTCGCCCTCGCGCATCAGCGGTCCCCGAGCTCGGACGAATTGATCAACAGTCCCGCGGCGAGCCAAAGCGGCAGGACAGCGTCACCGGCAGATCCTCGAAGGACACTGCGGGAGACCTGCCGGACCACCACCAACACCGTGACCGCTCGGACGAGTTACAGCAATGCCCCCAACTCCCCGTCGGACATGTAGTCTATGAGAATTCGCAGTTCAGAGCCGGTGCACGAGCTCCTGCGGTCGGTGATATCGAGTACAAGCGGGGCGTTGATGCCGACCTGTTGACTGAACTGCTGGCGGAGTTTTCGCAGGTCAGTGACCTTGTGGAAGAGACCTCGTTGAGTCGGCCATGGAGACATCTCGAGACCTGGCGACCCTGTCAGTCCCCCTGGTCGGGGAGCTGGTGGCCATGGATGACCCGTGGGAGCCTCACCGACGGATCGATCCTTCCGGCGAACCCATCGAGGGAGCTCGCGCCTTCCTGCGGGACCTGCAGGGAGCCGGCCGTTCGGCGACAACCGCCCGTTCCTACGGGATGGACATGCTGCGCTGGTTCCGTTTCCTCTGGGCTGTCGAGGGTGCCGTGGAATCGGGCGAGCCGGATCGAGGCGAGGGATTTCTCCCGCTGGCTGCAGGTCGTTCGCGCGGGTCGAACCCACCGGCAGGCGCAAGGGCCGGAACCCCGGCTTGGCCGGCATCTACCGGGCGCTCGCCGAGCACCAGAGGCGCCAGGCGTACCCCGAAGCCGTCGCCTGGGCCCACGTCGGCTTCGCCGCCATCCGAGCGAATCAGAGCAACCGGTCACTCTGAGCTACATGTCACTTCGCCGGAGCTTCGGGAGAACAGGGCACGCGGCGACGGCGGCGGGCGCGGGCCGCGCTGCTTCTGGGACCAGACCGAGGCTGTGCGCGCGGTATGTCGGTCTCGGTGAGCCGCCCACCGACGCCTTCGTTCTGGCCGGGAGATCTCACGGCCAGGACGTCTGGCGGCACCAGCCCGATCGCGTCTTGTGAGGCGTCGATCCCCGCTGAGACCCGCCAGGATTCAGTGCGACCGGAAGACTCTCCGTCGCACCTCGTCTCACACATCTCTCACAGACGAGAGCGCACGGGAGCACACGAGCGCCTCTGACCTGGACAATCGCTGTTGCCATGGACCACGGCGGACCAGGTGGACATTACATAAGCTAGGGGGCATGGCCTACGAGATTCCGGTGACGCAAGCCCGAGCTGAGCTCGCCGAATTGATCAACCGTGTCGTCTACGGCGGTGAGCGCGTCGTCGTGACGCGGCACGGCAAGCCGCTGGTGGCGCTCGTCTCGGCCGCTGACCTGGAGCGACTGGAGAAGGGCGAGGCGGCTGCCGAGGAGCAGGTGATCAGCTCGGTCTCCTCGATCGGCTCCTCGGTGTCCGCTCCCGGTGAACGGCGGCGCTTCGGCATCGCGGCGGAGCACAGGGGACACCACGAGCCGGGCAGCTGAGCGCCGCGCCGTCGGCCCATGACACGGGAGAGCCGGGTACCCCGTCCGCTGCGACGGGGGTACTCGGCATGTCCGGGCCGGGGTCGGCCCGCGAGTGCCGGCTCCCGGGTGCTGGCCGGAAGCGCGACCGGAGGCTGCGCGCGGCGTCGGCCGCTGATGAGCACCGCGCCCGGTCCGAGCGCCGCCCACCGGGCGAGGGTGAGCAGCGGGCCGCCCGCACCGCGGCCGTCGAAGAACGCGACCGACCGCAGCGGTGAGCAGCCCGCCCCCGGTGGCATCAGCTGTCCGATCACACCGACCGGTTCGGGCAGCAGTTCGGGCGCGCTGGTGACACCCGAGAAGGGGTTGCCGAGCGGCACCATCAGCAGGGCGCCGACGCCGATGCCGGGCGGGCCGGCCAGTGCGGCCGGCCCCGCGACCGTCCCGCCGATGGCCGGCACGGTGAGTCCCGGCGTCCCGGCCTCGGCCCACCAGTTGCCGGTGATCACGCCGAGCCAGATGTCGGTGGGCCTGCGCCGCGACCGCCTCGCTCAGCGGTTGGCCGCCATGCGGGTCGTCCGGACCGACGTGGTCGAGGGCCACCGTGAGGCGGGGGTCATGCGGGCGGACGTACCCGCCGACCAGGTGGCGCGGACGGTGATGGCGGCCGCACAGGGGTTCTTCGCGCAGATGGCGCCTTCGGCGACGCCGAGCCGGAGGTGCTGGAGAGCGGCCTGCGCGGCCTGATGTCCATGCATCTGCCGGAGAGCAGTTAACGCGCCGGAGAAACTTCGGCTCCAACGTGCACCACCTCGCCCGGAGTCGGCGGCCCGCTGTTCAACGGCCTCGTTGAACACGGCTGTCGCCTCGCCGTGCCCAGGGCCGGTCCCGGGCACCGGACTGTGAGGTGGACGCATGCGACTGACCCCGCACGAGCAGGAACGCCTGCTCGTCCATGTTGCCGCCGACGTGGCCCGGCAGCGCCGGGCGCGCGGGCTGCGGCTCAACCACCCGGAGGCGGTCGCGCTGATCACCGTCCATCTGCTGGAGGGTGCCCGCGACGGCCGTACGGTCTGCGAACTGATGGCGTCGGGTCGCGAGGTGCTCACCCGCGACGACGTCATGGACGGGGTGCCCGAGATGATCCACGACGTCCAGGCCGAAGCCACCTTCCCGGACGGCACCAAGCTCGTCACCGTCCACGAGCCGATCGTTATCAGGCTCGCCGACACGGATCTGCTCGTCGAGATCGAGGAGGACCGCTCGGGCGGCCCCGGACTCGCCGGTGACGAGGCGGTGTTCGGGGGCGGCAAGGTCATCCGCGGATCGATGGGACAGGCCCGCACCACCCGAGCCGAAGGCGCCCCGGACACCGTCATCACCGGCGCCGTGATCATCGACCACTGGGGCGTCGTCAAGGCGGACATCGGCATCCGGGACGGCCTGATCACCAGGATCGGAAAGGCCGGCAACCCGGGCACCATGGCCGGCGTCCACCCCGACCTGATCACCGGCCCCGAGACCGAAATCATCGCGGGCGACGGCAGGTTCCTCACCGTCGGCGCCATGAGCGCACCGCTCGGCGGGGACCGGCTCGCCATCGCGGCACAGGTCGGCGAAGGCGCCCGGCTCGCCGTCGGCTCGGCAGCGGCGACCGTGGCCCTGCCGGGACCGGGAGACGAACCCGCCACGTACGACATCGAGTTGAGCGTGGGGGAGCGGGCCGAGCCGCGCTGGCTGCCGGAACAACTCGTCTCGGCGCACGGCAGCGTCCTGCGCACGGCCACCCGGGTCCGACTCGCCCCCACCGCACGGCTGGTGCTGCGGGAGGAACAGATCCTCGGCCGCCACGCCGAAGGCACCGGCACCCTCCTCGGCCGCCTCACTGTGTACCGGGCCGGCCGGCTGATGATCGACCAGCAGGTGGCGTACGGACCGGGAGCCCCCGGCGGCTGGGACGGCGCAGCGGTCCTGGGCGGCCACCGGCCGTCGGCCAGCTGCTCGTCGTGGAACCGGCATTCGAAGAGCGGCGTCCAGAAGCGCGGCTGCTGGGAGAGACCGCCGTTCTCACCCCGCTCGCCGGACCGCCGTGCTGGTCACGGCCCTCGCCCCCGATGCACGTCTGCTGCGCCGTGTCCTGGACGAGGCGCTGGACGAACTGCTCGACGCCCGGGTGGGGTGAACACCGCTGGGCCGTGTCTCACGCCTTCCGGTCGTACGCCTCCAGCCAGGCGTCCTCCGCCGCGTAGTCGAAGAGCTTCTTCCCGTACGCCCGGAGCATGGCGGGGAAGGCCTCTGTCCAGTCCCTGCCCGCCAGCTGCGCCGCGATCCACTCGACCGTCCCGGGAAGCGACCGCGCGTAGTCCGTGACCGGCCGGTACCCCAGCTCGCGCTCGGCGGCCGTCATGTCGTACACGATGGGGTGGGCGCTGCTCCAGGGCGTGCCACCGACGCCGTCCTCCCCGGGCGCGCCCGCCATCGGCACGGTCTCCGTGGTGCGGCCGAGCGCCGCATCGACGGCCCTGCCGATCTCCGCGACCGTCGGCGCCTGCGGATCCCCGGCGTTGAGCACCCGCGAACCGGGTCGCAGGGCGGCCAGCCGGATCAGCTCGGCCAGGTTGGAGACATGGACCGGGTGGAAGCGGGACTCCCCGCCGAACGCGAGCACCCGCCGGGCACGGCCGTCCAGGAGCCGCTTCACGAAATACAGCTCACGTGGCGAGCGGCAGTACCTGCCGTGGATCGCCCCGGCCCGCAGCAGCGTCACCGGCAGCGCCTCCCCGGCCGCCAGCAGATCCCGCTCCAGCTGTATCTTCCGGGTCCCGTACGTCGTGTCGCCGGCCGGCAGGGTGCGCTGCGACTCCGGGATCGGCAGCGGGTAGTGCGGCGAACCGTCGGGTTCGCCCTGTGTGTCGAAGCTGCGGCCCCGGTCGTCCTCGTACACCGCGCCGCTGGAGATCACCACCGCCGAACCGATCCGGTCCGCGAGACCGGTCAGCTGACGGGCGTGATCCGCGTCGTACGCCACCATGTCGACCAGTACGTCGCAGCCGTCGCCCAGCGCCGCCGCGAGCGCCCCGTCGGCGTCCCGGTCCAGGGCCGTCGTGCGCACCGCCTCGTCCCACCGCGCGTCCCGGCCGCCGCCGCGCGAGGCGGCCGTCACCTCCCAGCCGTCCTCGACGAGCGACCGGACGGCCGCTCGCCCGATCTGTCCCGTCGCACCCAGAACCCATGCGTTTCCCTTGCTCATGAGGGCCACGCTAGGACCGGGCGGCCACCCGTGCGGGCGACGTTCACCGAGCGCGGATCCGCCGTCGGCGTCGCAGTTTCGGGAACTTTTTCGACGGCCCGTCCTGTCCGGCCTGCGCGGCCTTCGCCTTGACCGCGTACTCGTCGACGTACTCCTGACCCGAGAGCCCCAGGATCGCGTACATGATCTCGTCGGTGACCGCCCGGATCGCGGCCTTCTGGTTCTCCATACCGGCATAGCGCGAGAAGTCCAGCGGCTCACCGAAGCGGATGGTGACGCGCCTGATGCGCGGGACGACCTGCCCCGGCGGCTGGATCTCGAACGTACCCACCATCGCGCACGGCACCACGGGCACCTGTGCCTTGATCGCCATGACGGCCACGCCCACCTTGCCCTTGTAGAGCCGGCCGTCGTGCGAACGGGTGCCCTCCGGGTAGATGCCCAGCAGTTCGCCCTTGCTCAGCACGCCGAGCCCTTCCCGGATCGCCGCCTGCCCCGCCTCCTTGCCGGAGCGGTCCACCGGGATCTGCCCGATGCCGCGGAAGAAGGCGGCGGTCAGCCGCCCCTTCACTCCCGGCCCGGTGAAGTACTCGGCCTTGGCGAGAAACGTGATGCGCCGTTTGAGGATCGCGGGCATCAGGAAATGGTCGGAGAACGACAGATGGTTGCCGGCGACGATGGCCGCGCCGTCCTCCGGGATGTGCTCCAGGCCCTCGATCCTGGGGCGGAAGAACAACCGTAGAAGCGGCCCGATGATGACGTACTTGAGCACCTGGTAGAACACGGGGCGGCTCCTGGGGTCCTTTGTCTGGATCATGTCCGGCTTGCCGACGCACCTCTCCGGGAGGGCAGCCTATGCGCAGCCGTCGTCCGGTGTGACCGCCTTCCTGACGTAGTCCTCGACCGCCGCGTCGAGTCCGATGTCGTGCTGGGCGCGCTCGGACAGGTACCAGCGGTGTTCGAGGAGTTCGTGGTAGAGCTCGGCCGCGTCCATCCGGGCGGGCACGTGGTCGCGCGCCGCGCGCACGGTGGGGCGGAAGATCTCGCGGACCCAGCGGTGGGCCAGCACCTCGGTGCGGGCGCCGTGCCGGTCGCCGGGGGCGTAGTCGTCCTGGGTGGCCATCCAGCTCTCCAGGTCGTTGAGGAGCCGTCGCGCCTGGTTCTCCTCGGCGTCCATCCCGGTGAGGCGCAGCAGTTGGCGCTGGTGATGGCCGGCGTCCACGACCTTGGGCACGAACGTGACCGTGTTCCCGTGGTCCGAGTGCGAAATCTGCATCTCGGCGACGTCGAAGCCCAGGTCGTTGAGGCGGCGGATGCGGCGCTCCATGTAGTGGTGCTTGCCCGCCGGGTAGACGGAGGTGCGCGTCAGCTCCGTCCACAGCGCCCCGTAGCGCTCCTCGATCTCCAGGCCGAACGCGATCGGGTCGATGGACGGGTGCAGCGCGCCGGCCGCCTCCAGGTCGAGCATCTCGCCGCTGATGTTGACCCGCGCGAGCTCGATGTCGTACGAGCGCTGCCCGTCGCTCAGCCGGGGGTGCAGCTCGCCGGTCTCGGCGTCCACGAGGTAGGCGGCGTACGCGCCCGCGTCCCGCCGGAACAGGGTGTTGGACAGCGAGCAGTCCCCCCAGGCGAACCCCGTCAGATGCAGCCTGACGAGAAGGACGGCGAGGGCGTCCATGAGGCGGTGCACCGTGCCGGGGCGCATGGTCGTCTCGAACATCGACCGGTAGGGCAGCGAACCGCCCAGATGGCGGGTGATCAGGACGGGTTCGAGCGGCGATCCGTCGGCCTCGGTCCGTCCGGTGACCACGGCGAGCGGATCGACGGCCGGTATCCCGAGACGGTCCAGCGTACGCAGGAGTTCGTACTCGCGCAGCGCGGGCCGCTCGGCGAGCTCCTTCACGGCCACGGTCTCCTCGCCCGCTCGCGCGTAGCGCACGACGTGCCGGGAGATGCCGCGGGGGAGCGGCACGAGGTACTCGTCGGGCCACTGCTCCAGGGGTATGTGCCAGGGCAGTTCGAGCAGGAGGGCCGGGTGTTCGGGGTTGGTGGCGCTGATCTGCAGAGTCATGCGGTCACAGTCCCTGGCTCGTGCGGCGGGTCGACCGTGATCGGACCCCGAAGAGGCGGTGCGGGTCAAGGCCCCGGCCCGATCCGCACCGCCACCGCGCGGCGTCAGTCCTTCAGATGCTCCAGGATCCGGTGCATCCCGCTGTTCCAGTTCTCCTTGAGCGCCGCGACGGCCGCGTCCAGGTCGCCGCGTTGCAGGCACTCGGCGATCCGCTCGTGCTCCGCCGCGGATCGCTCCAGGATGTCCTGGTCGCCCAGGGCCACCCGCTCGTAGCGGTGCATCGTCACCTTCAGGGAGGTGATCAGCTTCATCAGGCGGTCGTTGGTGCAGCCGGACAGGAGCAGGTCGTGCCACGCGTCGTCGTAACGCTCTATGACGTCGTGCGGCGCCTGCGGGGCCGAGAACGCGCGCGCCTCCTCCAGGAGGCGGGGGGCCGTCGCCGCCAGGTGCTCGGGATCGCTGGACTCCAGGGCGAGCGCCTCCAGCGTCGCGACGATCGCGGACAGGTCGCGGAACTCCTGGGCGCTGAGCGGGGTGAAGCGGAAGCCCTTGCCCCGCTCGCTGGTGATGACACCCTCGCGCTCCAGCGTGATCAGTGCCTCGCGCAGCGGAGTACGGCTGACGCCGAGTTCGGTGGCGAGCTGCCCCTCGTTGATCGGCGAGTTGGTCGCGATCGTGCCGCGCCCGAGACGCTTGATCAGTTCCTCCTTGACCTGTTCGCGCAGCGGGCGGTTTTCGATTGGCATGTGAGGCTGCCCTCCCCTTCGGTCCGGTCGATTATCCGCTACCGGAAAGTCACGCGGTACCGGCGCCGTCGACCGGGATGACCGCTCCGCTCAGGAACGCCGAGGCGTCGGAGGCGAGGAACGCCACGGTCTGGGCGATGTCGCGGGGCTGCCCGATCCGGCCGAGCGGCCGGTCGGCGGCGTCGGCGTAGAAGGCGTCGGAGCTCTCGCCGAGCTGGCGGGCCTCCTCGGCGAGCATTCCGGTCGCCGTGTCACCGGGGCAGACACAGTTGACGCGGATGTTGTCGGGGCCGTGGTCGATGGCCATGGCGCGGGTCATGTTGACGACGGCGCCCTTCGACGCGCAGTACGAGACGGCCCGGCCACCGCCGCGGATGCCCCACCCGGAGCCGGTGTTGACGATGGAGCCGCCGCCCCGGGCAGCCATCCCGGGGATCACGAGGCGGCTCATCAGCATCACCGAGCGGATGTTCACGGCCATCACCAGGTCCCAGTCGTCCTCGGTGATCTCGCAGACCGTGGAGCGGCGGATGATGCCGGCGTTGTTGAACAGGACGTCCACGCCGCCGAGCCGCTCCTGCGCCGTGTGCACGACGGCCTCGCAGTCCTCGCGCCGTGACACGTCGCAGCGCACGAAGGTCCCGCCGGTGTTCTTCGCGGTGTGTTCGCCGCCGTCCGTGTCGATGTCGGCGATCACCACACGGGCGCCGAGCTCGGCGAGTACCTGGGCGGTGGCGCGGCCGATGCCGGCTCCGCCGCCGGTCACGATCGCGCGCTTGCCGTCGAGGGAGATCATCCTGGGCTCCTTCTGTCCTGGGTCGGGATGTCGGGGGTACGGGGTCACATGGCCAGGCGGTACAGCGAGGTGCGCCGCCTGCCGGTGATGACGGGAAGATGGCCGGACAGCTCCGCGTCGAGCGCGTCGTCGCCGGTGTCGAGGAGAAGGGGGCGGCCGCCGAGCGCGGCCAGTTTCGCTTCGGTGCACAGCACGAGCAGGTGCGCGCGGCCGCCCGCCGCGCGCAGGACGCGCGGCGAGATCTGCTGGTTGCCGCGGCCCAGGAGGAAGCCCTGACCGCCGATGGGGGAGAGGGCGATCCAGGCAGGGCCGAGCGCGAGGAGGGCGTCCTCGCCGGCCTCGCGTGCCACGGTCCGGGGCGGGTGGCCCGGCCGCAGGGCGAGCACGTCGACTCCGGTGAGCGAGACGTCCGCGCCGAGCGAGGCCGCCACCGCCCGGGTGGTGCTGCCGGGGCCGAGGGCGAGCAGTCCGGCCCCGACGCGCTCGGCGACCTCGGCCGCGATCCCGCCGACGGCATCCGGTGCGGTGGCGGTGCTGCCGGTCTTGCGCTGCTGCACCCTGACCGGTACGTCCGGGACGGGCAGCCACCCGAAGAGCCGGGAGGTGACGCGCCCCTCGCCCAGGGCGTCCTCGTCGCGGTCCATCACCTCGGCGTCCCGCAGCCGGACGTTTCCGGTGCGGGCGAGCCACGCCGCCGCGACCTCACCCGCGGCACGCGGGCTGACGGCGAACACGGCCGAGTGCATCTTCACGCCGGTCGGTACGCCGAGGACCGGGCAGAGCGGTACGTCGCCGAGGGAGCCGAGGGCGCCGAGCACGTCCCGCGCCGTGCCGTCGCCGCCGGCGAAGAGCAGGAGGTCGACGCCCTCGGCGACGACGGCCCGCACCGCGGCGGCCGTGTCCTCGGCCGAGGTGTCCCGCCCGGCCCCGGCGGCGTACACGACCTGCGCCGCAAGTCCCGCGGCGGCGACGGAGTCGGCGCCCAGGGGACCGGCGGCGGTGACGACGAGGAGCCCGGAACCCGGCGCAGGGAATCCGGCCCGGGTCGGCTTGCCCGCACGCGCCGCCAGTTCGCCCAGGGCCGCGGCGGCACGCGCCCCCGCCAGGGGGCGTGCGCCCAGCGAGAGTGCCGCGCGGGCCCGGTCCGGGCCGTCGGTGCCGCCCAGGCCCACCCGGCCGCCGAGCCCGGCGACCGGGTTGACCACCAGGCCGATCCTCGTCACCGGCGGCCCGCCTCGCCCAGCACCTTGCGGCGGTAGGCGCGCCAGGAGACCGCCCATGTCGCTGGGTCGTCCAGGGCCTGAGGGCGTACCCGGTGGATGGCCGAACGGTGCGGCGCCGTGCGTACGGTCTCCGGGTCCTCGTACGCCTCGCGGGCGATCTCCGCGAGGATCGCCGCGTACTCGTCGAGGTCGGCGCGCGTGTAGGACTCGGTCGGCTCCAGCGTCATGGGTTCCGGCACCACATAGGGGTGGTGGCTGGTCCAGTAGTGCGTACCGAAGTCCGCGGCGCGCAGGCCGATGTCCTCGGAGTGCAGGCCGGTGTCCTCGTGGAGCTTCTCCCAGCTGTAGCGGACCTGCTCGACGCGTGGGCGCCCCGCGGCGTACGGGACGGAGACGCCCGGGATCTGCCGGACCTTGTGGAGGAGGTAGTTGTTGTTGAGGACGGCCGTCTCGGCGGCGGCCCGCAGGCCCTCGGCGCCGAGCGACATGATCCACGCGTAGGCGCGGACGAGGTTCGGCACGACGCCGTAGAACGGCCGCATCTTGCCGACCGACTCGGGCCGGTCGTCGTCCAGCCGGTAGGCGCCGGTCTCCGGATCCAGCTCGACCGTCGGGCGCGGCAGATACGGGGCGAGCTCATCGGTGACCGCGCAGGCGCCCGCCGCCGGTCCGCCGCACGCGTGGGGAGTCGAGAACGTCTTGTGGAGATTGAAGTGGCACAGGTCGAAGCCCGCGTCCCGGGCGCGTGTGATGCCGAGGATGCCGTTCGCGTTGGCCTGGTCGTACGAGCACAGGCCGCCCGCCTCGTGCACGATCCGTACGAACTCCTCGATGCGCGGGTTGTAGATGCCCGTGTCCTCGGGGTTGGTGATGAGGAGCGCCGCCGTGCGCGGGCCGACCGCCGCCCTGAGGGCCTCGATGTCCGGGTAGCCGTCCGCGTCCGGGTGGAGGGTGATGACCCTGAAGCCCGCCGTCTTCGCGCAGGCGGCGTTGGACGGATGGGAGAAGATCGTCGTGATGACCTCGTCGCGCTGCTCCAGCTCGCGCCGCGCGGCGAAGTAGGCGCGGATCATCGCCACGTTGGTGTAGATCGCGGCGGAGCCCGCGCCCGGCTGGAGCGAGACCCGGTCCATGCCGGAGATCTCCTTCAGGAGCTGCTCCAGGCTGTGGATGATCCCCAGGACGCCCTGGACCGTGTCCTCGTCCTGGAGGGGGTGCAGCGCCGCGATCCGCGGATCGCGGACGAACTGGTCGTTGACCTTGGGGCTGTACTTCATGGTGCAGGTGCCCTGGCCGACGTCGATGTTGAGATCGGCTCCCAGGTTCTCCTGCGAGAGACGCAAGTAGTGGCGCAGGACCTGCTGTTGGGACATCTCCGGCAGGGCGGGCGGTTCGGCGCGGCGCAGGGCTGCGGGTATCGCCACCTGCTCGATGGACGGGTCCGCGGCCGGTACGAGGACGCCGCGCTCGCCCGGGGAACCGAGCTCGAAGATCAGCTGCTCGTCCCAGGATGCCTGCCGGAACCGGCGCAGGCGCGGCTTGCCGGCGATGCGCGCTTCCTCGGGGGAGACGGACACGGGCGCGTGGGCGGTCACTTGACGATCTCCTCGAGGGTCGCGGCGAGCCGGTCGATGTCGGCCTTGGTGTGGACTTCGGTGACGCAGTACGCGGCCTCCTGCTCGCCGGTCGGTACGCCGCCGAAGATGCCCCGCTCCTTCAGGCCGGTGCGGATCTCGGCGGCGGTCCTGCCGCCCGTGTAGCGGACCGTGAAGTCGGCGAAGTGCAGGGCGTCGCCGTACGGGACCTCGATGCCGGGCACCTCGGCCAGGCGCCCGCGGGCGTACGCGGTGAGCGAGAGGATCGTGTCGCCGATCTCCCGCATGCCCTGCGGCCCCATCAGCGCGAGATACACCCCGGCCCCGATGCCGTGCAGCGCGGCGGCCGTGCCGACCCACTCCTTGCCTTCCTCACGCAGGGCGAACGAGGTCCGTTCGTAGGCGACGTCGCCGAAGCCGTACTCGCCCTCGACGGTCGTCGGCACGAGGCCGAACAGGCGTGACGGGTACTCGGCGACCAGCCGCTCCTCGTCGCGGGTGGCGATGAAGCCCGCGTTGCCGCCGCCGAAGCTCTGGTGCAGGCCGAGCGGCTGGATGTCGCCGCACGCGATGTCGGCGCCGTACGCGGAGGGCGGCGCGAGCACGCCGAGCGTGAGCGGATTGCAGCCCACGACGTACAACGCCCCCGCATCATGGGCGAGTTCGGCGAGGCGGGGGAGCGCCTCGTCGACGATGCCGAGCGCGGAGGGCGTGTCCGCGTACACCGCCGCGGTGTCGCCGGCGGCGAGCGCCTCACGCACCGCTTCGAGGTCGGCGCAGCCGGTCTCCGGATCGACCGGGACGACCATCACCTCGTGGTCGGGGCGTACGTAGTCACGTATGCGGGAGAGCTTGTCGGCGTCGATCGCGGTGGCGACGAGCACGCGGCGGCGGCCGGTGATCCGGCCGGCCATGCGCAGGGCGGTTCCCGAGGCCTGGAAGCCGTCGTACACCGGGACGTTGACGATCTCGACATCGAGCAGCTCGGCCATCATCGACTGGTACTCCCACAGCGCCTGGAAGCGGCCGTGGTCCTCGTAGGGCTCGCCCGCGTAGGCCGTGAGGAACTCGCTGCGGTTGACCACCTCGTCCACGACCGCCGGTACGTGGTGCTGGTAGCAGCCGGAGCCGAGGAAGCTCAGCGTCTGTCGCGTCGAGGTGTTGCGGCCGAGCAACTCCTCCATGTGGCGGGTGAGTTCGGCCTCCGAACGCAGCGGGGCCGGCAGATCGAGGGGGCGGTGCAGCCGGATGCCGTCCGGGATGTCGGCGTAGAAGTCCTCGACGCCCGTGGCGCCGATCTCCTCCAGCATCGCCTGCCGCACGGCCGGAACGGCGTTCGGGATGTAGGGATGGGCGTAGGGGTGGACGGAGTCCTGGGGTGACGTCATGCCGCGCCTTTCGCGTGAGCCGACCAGTGGGTCGGTCGTGGACCACAGCAGCAAAAGTCTTTGGGTGTACACCTCTTGACGGCAGGCTCCGTCATTCAGTGTTCTGAATACAGCATTAGGCATTCAGGCTCCAGGAGGCAAGAGTGTCAACAGGACCCACCCGACGGGTTGTTCTGGCAACAGGCTTCGCGACCGCGGCATCGTCCCTGGTCAGTGGATGTGCCATGGGCGGCGCGGGCGGCGGCGAGGCCCGCGACATCGGCGGCAGGAAGGACGACGGAGGGGGCAAGGTCACCGGAAAGGTCACCGTCTGGTCGTGGGACGTGGCGGCCAAGGCCATGAAGCGCCTCGCCCGCACCTTCGAGGAACGCCACCCCGGCACCACCGTCGACGTCGTCGACATCGGCTTCGACAACGCCTACGACAAGATCACCGTGGGCCTGCGCGGCGGCTCGGGCCTCGCCGACGTCCTCACGGTCGAGGGCAGCCACATGCCGCGCTACATGGGTAACTTCCCGAGCGGCTTCTACGACCTGACGAGCCTCGGCGGCCGCTACGGAGGCGACTTCGACCGCGCCGCGTGGCGCACCGTCACCGGCAAGGACAGCGCGGTCTTCGCCCTGCCCTGGGACATCGGCCCGTGCGCGCTCTACTGCCGCACGGACCACTTCCGCGCCGCCGGAGTGGACCCCGATTCGCTGCTGACCTGGGACGACTACATAGCGGCGGGTGTCCGCATCAAGAAGGCCACCGGCCGCAAGCTGCTCATCATGGACTCCACCGACACCGGGATCCTGCCGATGCTGCTCCAGCAGCAGGGCCAGTCCTACTTCAGGAACGGCCGGGTCGCGGTCGACACCCCGGAGGCCGTGAAGGCCCTCACGCTGATGAAGACCCTGCACGACAAGGGGCTCGTCGACTACGAGAAGGGCTGGGACGGGCTCGTCACCGGCACCAAGGAGGGCAAGGCCACCACCACGCCCACCGCCGCCTGGTGGACGGGCACGCTCACCGACGAGATGCCGGAGCTGAAAGGGAGGTTCGAAGTGGTGCCGCTGCCCGGATTCACCACCGACGGCATCCGCACCTCGAACATCGGCGGCTCCACGCTCTGCGTCCCCGCGCAGAGCAAGAACCCCCGACTGGCCTGGGCGTTCATCGAGTTCCTGCTCGCAGGCAAGGCGAACCAGGTCTCCATGCTCAAGCGCGAGGGCCTCTTCCCCGCCTATCTGCCCGCGCTCGACGACCCGTACCTGAGCGCGAAGCAGGAGTACTTCGGCGGGCAGGCGACCCTCGACGTGTTCGCCCGGCTCTCCCGCAACATTCCGCCGGTCGAGTACACCAAGGACGACGCGAAGGCCACCGACATCATGGTCTCCGCCGTCACCGGTGTGATGCTGCGCGGCAAGGACCCGCGCGCCGCCCTCGAATCGGCCGCGCGGCAGCTCGCCGCGGCCACCGGCCGCGAAAGGGTGGAGTAGCCCGATGGCCGTCCACACCACCTACGAGCGGCCGGTCGCCCCCGCCAGTGCCCCGGCCCCGGCACGCCGCAGGCGGCGGCGCCCCACCGCCTGGATCTTCGCCGGACCCGCGGCCGCCCTCTTCGCCCTCTTCTTCGCCTATCCGCTGGGCGCGAGCCTCCTGCAGAGCTTCACCACCGAGGACGCCGGCGCCACCCACTGGGTCGGACTCGACCAGTACCGGCGCATGATCGACGACCCCGCGTTCCTGGAGTCCCTGTTCAACACCGGGATCATTCTCGTCGTGCAGGTCCCCGTGATGATCGGCCTGGCACTCGTCCTCGCGGTCCTGCTCAACCAGTCCTGGCTGCGCTTCCGCGGCACCTGGCGAGCGGTCTACTTCCTGCCCGCCGTCACCACACTCGTCGCGTACGCCGTCGTCTTCCAGGTCCTCCTCAAGACCGACGGCGGTCTCGTCAACCAGATACTCGGCGCCGTCGGCATCGGCCGGGTCGACTGGCTCAACAGCCCCACCTGGGCCCGCGTCTCCCTGATCGCCTCCCTGACCTGGCGCTGGACCGGCTACAACGCCGTCATCCTGCTCGCCGGACTCCAGTCCATCGGCAAGGAGCAGTACGAGGCCGCGGCGATCGACGGCTCCGGCACCCTGTCCACATACGCGCGTGTGATCCTGCCGCAGCTGCGCCCGGTGGTCCTGTTCTGCGTGATCACCTCCACCATCGGGACGCTCCAGCTCTTCGACGAGAACTACGTCCTCACCCGCGGCGGCCCCGACGACGCCACCCTCACCCCGGTCGTCTACCTCTACAAGGTCGGCTTCCAGCAACTCGACTTCGGCTACGCCGCCGCCATCGCCTGGGTCGTCGTGGCCATCATCGCCGCGGTCTCCGCCCTCCAGTACCTCGCCTTCGGAAGGGAGCGCCGCCGGTGACCGCCCTCCAGCAGGCCCCCGTACGCGTCCACCCGGCCCGGCGCGCCGGCCGCTACCTCGTCCGCCTGTTCCTCGCGGGCGGCGCCGTCGTCAGCCTGGTGCCGTTCCTCTGGATGGCGATTGCCGCGACGCACTCCACGTCGGAGCTGTTCCACTCCCCGCCGCCGTTCCTGCCCGGCGGCCGGCTGCTCGACAACCTCGTGCGGCTCCAGGACACCATCGGTTTCGGGAAGGTCCTCCTCAACAGTGTCGGCATCGCCGTCGTCCACACCGCGCTCAGCTCGCTGATCTCCGCCATGTGCGGCTACGGACTCGCCAAGTACCGCTTCCGCGGCCGGGGCCTGCTGCTCGGCGCCGTGCTCGCCACGATGATGATCCCGTTCCAGGTGCTGCTCGTGCCGCTGTTCCAGATGATGGCGAGCGTCGGCTGGATCGACTCCTACCAGGCGGTGATCCTGCCGTTCCTGGCGAACTCCTTCGGCATCCTCCTGATGCGGCAGAGCTTCGTCGACTTCCCCGACGAGCTCCTCGAATCGGCCCGGCTCGACGGATCCGGCGAACTGCGCACCTTCTACCAGGTCGTGCTGCCGTGTGTGCGCCCACAGCTCGGCGCCCTGGTCATCTTCACGTTCATGGCGCAGTGGAACAGCTTCATCTGGCCGCTGCTCATGCTGAACTCCGAGGACAAATACACCGTGCCCGTCGCGCTCAACACCCTCACGGGGCTCTCCCATGTCGACTACTCGGGCCTGATGCTCGGCTCGCTCCTCGCCACGCTTCCGCTGATGCTCCTCTTCCTGCTCTTCCAGCGGCAGTTCGTCGCCGGACTCCTCGGCGGGGCGGTGAAGGGATGAGCCGCCTGACCCGTGTCCCCGGCGTCCTCTACGGCGGTGACTACAACCCCGAGCAGTGGCCCGAGGAGGTCTGGGCCGAGGACGCCGGGCTGATGCGCGAGGCCGGTGTCACGATGGTGACCGTCGGCGTCTTCTCCTGGGCCCGGCTCCAACCCGGCCCGGACACCTGGGACTTCGCCTGGTTCGACCGGCTCCTCGATCTGCTGCACGCCCACGGCATCGCCGTCGACCTCGCCACCGCGACCGCGTCACCGCCGGCCTGGCTGGTGCGCGCCCACCCGGAGATCCTGCCCGTCACCGCCGACGGCGTACGCCTCGAATTCGGCTCGCGCCAGCACTACTGCCCGTCCTCGCCCGAGTACCGCGCCGCCGCGCTCCGGCTCACCCGCACCCTCGCCGAACGCTACGCACACCATCCGGCCCTCGCCCTGTGGCACATCCACAACGAGTACGGCGACCATGTCACCGAGTGCTTCTGCGCCCGCTCCGCCGACCACTTCCGCACCTGGCTCACCGACCGCTACGGCACCGTCGACGGCCTCAACCACGCCTGGGGCACGGCCTTCTGGTCCCAGCGCTACGGCACGTACGAAGAGATCGAACCGCCGCGCACCGCTCCGGGACCGGTCAACCCGACGCAACTTCTGGACTGGCGGCGCTTCTGCTCCGACGCACTGCTCGAATGCCACCGCGCCGAGCGCGAGGCACTCGGGGAGATCAGCCCCGGCATCCCGGCCACCACCAACTTCATGTCGATGTTCAAGGCACTCGACTACTGGAAGTGGGCCGAGCACGAGGACCTGGTCTCCGACGATGCCTACCCGGACCCCGCCGACCCCCGCGCCCACGTCAACGCCTCCCTGAACTACGACCTGATGCGTTCCCTCAAGGGCGGCCGGCCCTGGCTGCTCCTCGAACAGGCGCCGTCCGCCGTCAGCTGGCGTCCGGTCAACGTCCCCAAGAAGCCCGGCCTGCAACGCCTCTGGTCCCTCCAGGCGCTGGCCCGCGGCGCCGACGGCATCATGTACTTCCAGTGGCGCGCCTCCCGCGCCGGCGCGGAGAAGTACCACAGCGCGCTGCTCCCGCACCGCGGCACCGCGTCCCGGGGCTGGCGCGAGACGGTTCGCTTCGGCGCCGAACTCGCCCGGCTCGGCGAGGTCACCGGCGCCACCACCCCGGCGGACGTGGCGATCGTCCTCGACTGGGACTCCTGGTGGGCGCTGGAGGCCGAGGACCACCCCTCCGCCCGGATGCGCTGGCGCGAGCTCCTGCGCCCCTGGTACGCGGCGCTCCACGCCCGTGCCGTCACCGTCGACTTCGTGCCCCCGCACGCCGGCCTCGACGGCTACCGGGCCGTCCTCGCTCCCAACCTCCACCTGCTGCGGCCCGAGAACGCCGCACGCCTCGCGGCCTACGTACACGGTGGCGGCCACCTCGTGTGCGGCCCCTTCTCCGGCGTCGTCGACGGCCACGACCACATCCACGACGGCGGCGCACCCGGACCGCTGAGGGACGTACTCGGCGTGTCCGTGGACGAGTTCTGGCCGATCCCCGACGGTGCGGCGGTGCCCCTCGCCTCCGGTGCCGAGGCCACCGTGTGGAGCGAGTGGATCGAGCCCGGGGGCCCGGACACGGAGGTCGTCGACTCGTACGCGGCCGGCGAGCTGACCGGCCGCCCCGCCGTCACCCGCCACCGCTACGGCACCGGCACCGCGTGGTACATCAGCGCCCACCTCGGCGACGGCACCGCGGCCGTGCTCGACGAGGCGCTGCGGGCGGCGGGCGTACGCCCCGTGCTCGACGTCCCCGAGGGCGTCGAGGCGACCGTGCGCTCCGGCGCCCGGGGCACGTACCTCTTCGTCCTCAACCACAACGACCACGACACGCGGACGCCACTGACCGGCCGCTACGCCGCCGGTGGCACCGACCTGCTCACCGGAGCCGCCGTCCGCGACCACATCGGCCTCGGCCCGCTCGGCGCCGCCGTCCTGCGCATCGACACCGACTCCCTGGGAGAGACCGGGAAATGACCCGTTGGAGAGACCGACCCATGACCGCACGCCGTCCCCTGAGCGTCCTGACCGCACTGCTCCTGGCCGGCGGCGCCCTCGCCGTACCGCAGACGGCCACCGCCCACGGGCACCCGGAGCCCCCGCCCCCGTACGCCGACGTCCTCGACCTGCACGGCACGCCCGCCGCCGCCCAGCCGGGCGACGACGAGGACAACAACCCCGTCAACGTCTTCGCCGACCGGGGGGCCTGGCACGCGTACGCCCTGCCGAAGGCCGGCGACAAGGACGCCTACGGCGGCTTCTCCGGGCCCCTCTACATCGCTCAGGAATACCCCTGGTGGCTCAGCAAGTCCTTCAGCCGCATCCGCCTCACCGAACACGGCCGCACCCTGGACCTGGCGGGCGGCGGCGCACCCCGTTCCACCTCGCTCCCGGGCCGGCTCCTCCAGTCCTACGACCTCGGCCGCGGCCTGCGCCTCACCCTCGAACTCCGCTTCGCCACCGACCGCACCGCCCTGGTCAGGGCCGAGGTCCGCAACACCGGCCCGGCCCCGCGCACCCTGGGCGCCGACTGGACGGGCAGCCTGCTGCGGCCCACCGACGAACCGATGAGCGACGCACCGTCGCTGACCGCCACCGGCTCCGGCGTCGGCGTCGGCTTCGCGAAGGTCCGCGAGACCTGGGACTACCTCACCGACGGCACGGAACGCTTCGAGGTCACCCACAAGGACCGCGTCCGCACGACGGTGGACGGCGACACCTACCGCACCGAGGCCGTGGAACCGGTGACCCTCGCGCCGGGCCGCGCGCACAGCTTCGACTGGACCGAGTCCTACACCTTCACCGCCGCCGAGCGCACGAAGGAGCAGGCGAAGGTCCGCGACGTGCTGGCCCGCCCCGCATCGGTCGTGTCCGCGTCCGACGCGCGCTGGCGGGGCTACGTCGCCGGGGTGACCCGGGGCGTTCCCGCCGACCGGCGGCGCACGGCCGTGAAGTCCCTGGAGACCCTCGTCACCAACTGGCGCAGTGCGGCCGGGCGGATCAAGCACGACGGGATCACACCGTCGATCTCCTACAAGTGGTTCACCGGCGGCATCTGGGCCTGGGACACCTGGAAGCAGGCCGTCGGCACCGCACGCTTCGCGCCCGAGCTGGCCGAGTCGCAGATCCGCGCCATGTTCGACTGGCAGATCCGGCCCGACTCGACGACCCGCCCCCAGGACGCCGGGATGATCCCCGATGTCATCTTCTACAACGACCCCGCGCGCGGCGGCGGCAACTGGAACGAACGCAACTCCAAGCCCCCACTGGCCGCCTGGGCGGTGTGGGAGGTGTACGCGAAGTCCGGGGACAGGGCCTTCCTGCGCGAGATGTACCCGAAGCTCGCCGCCTACCAGGCGTGGTGGTACCGCAACCGGGACCACGACCACAACGGTCTCGCCGAGTACGGCGCCACCGTCGACCCGGCCAACAACTCCACCGAGGAACGGCGCCTCGCCGCGGCCTGGGAGAGCGGCATGGACAACGCGCCCCGCTTCGACGCCACCCTCGGCACCGGCATCGTCGCCAACAGGGCCGCCGACGGAACGCTCCTCGGCTACTCCATCGACCAGGAGTCCGTCGACCTCAACTCCTATCTGGCCGCCGATCAGGCCCACTTGGCGCGCATCGCCGGTGCGCTCGGCCGGGGTGCCGACGCCAGGCACTGGAAGCGGCGCTCCACTGCCACCTCCACCGCCGTCCGCACGACGATGTACGACTCCGCGGACGGCTGGTTCCACGACACCGCGCTCGGCACCGGCGCACCGCTCACGGCCCGCGGCCGCGGCATCGAGGGCGCCGTCCCGCTGTGGACCGGGACGGCATCCGCCGCACAGGCCCGCGCCGTGCGCGACAAGCTGACGGACCCGGCGGAGTTCGCCACGACCGTGCCCTTCCCGACCGTGGCGAAGAGTTCCCCCTACTTCTCGCCGACCGCGTACTGGCGCGGCCCGGTCTGGTTCGACCAGGCATACTTCGCCCTCGGCGGCCTGCGCCGCTACGGCTACGGCAAGGACGCGGACGCGTCGACGGACCGGCTTCTGACCCATGCGTCGGGCCTCGCGGGCAACGGACCGATCATGGAGAACTACGACCCGACCACCGGGGCACCGCTCAACTCGCCCAACTTCAGCTGGTCCGCGGCGCTGCTGCTGCCGATGCTGACAGGGGACGAGTAGGAGACGGGGGCCACGGCGCGTGGGCGCAGCCGTGACATCAGGAGGACCGGGTATCCAGCAACCGGAACCGCAGCCGGCAGACCACCGCCTCCGTCTCGTGGCGTACGGCGTGGGCGACGACCGCGCCCCGCTGGTTCTGCAGCAGCCGCTGCCACACATGGGCCGGTTCGGCCTCGGGGACGAGGACGGTGATCCGGACCCCCGGATCCGCCGCCGCCAGTGCGCGTACGTACGCGGCGACCGGCCGGCCGACCGTGCGTCGGTCCGAGTCCAGCCGGACCAGTGGGACGCCCGGGTTCCACAACTCCCAGTCCCGGGCCAGGGATTCGGCCCGCGACCGGTCCTCGGTATCGGGGTGGCACACCGTGACCGCCCGGACCTCGTCGCCCAGCGACACCGCGGCGGTCAGGGCCTCGCTGGTGAGCCGGGTGAGCGAGGAGACCGGAACCACGACCAGTGAGCGGGTGCGGTGCGGGGGATCCGGGATGCGGCCGACGCCCAGTCGCTCCCCGATCCTGCCGTACGCCCGGTTCACGCTCTCGAAGCAGACGACCAGCAAGGGCAGGGCGACCACGATCAGCCAGGCGCCGTCATGGAACTTGGTGGCCGTGACGACGACCGCGCCGACGCCGGTCAGCAGCGCGCCCAGGCCGTTGAGCAGCGCCTTGCCCGCCCACTTCGGCCCGCGGACGCCGCGCCAGTGGACGACCATCCCGGTCTGGGCGAGGGTGAAGCCGACGAACACACCGATCGCGAAGAGCGGGACGAGGGTGTTGGTGTCGCCGCCGGAGAGCACCAGCAGCGCGGCGGAGACGGCCGAGAGGGCGAGGACCCCGTGGCGGTGCACCTGCCGGTCGGCCTTCAGACCGAACACATGCGGCAGGAAGTTGTCCCGGGCCAGCAGTCCGAGCAGCACCGGAAGCCCGCCGAAGGACGTGTTGGCGGAGAGCGCCAGCAGCACCATCGTGGCGAACTGCACGACGTAGAAGGCGAGATGGTGGCCGAACGACGCCTCGGTGAGCTGGGCCAGCACCGTGACGCCCTGCACCGGCTGCAAGCCGAACCGGGAGATGAGCACGGACAGACCGATCAGCATGACACCGAGCAGCACACCGAGCGCGACCTCCGCGCGCTGGGCCCGGCGGATGCCCGGGGCGCGGAACGACGGCACGGCGTTGGCGATGGCCTCGACACCGGTGAGCGCCGAGCAGCCCGAGGCGAAGGCCTTGAGCAGGAGCAGCGCACCGACCGCGGTGGCCTGGTCGGAGAGCGCGGAGGCATGACCGGCCGCGGCCTCGGCACTCACCGGGGCCGAGCGGAGGAGACCGACCGCGATCACCGCGAGGACCGAGCCGATGAACACCGCGGTCGGCACGACGAACGCACGCGCCGAGTCGGCGATCCCGCGCAGATTCACACCGGTGATCAGGGCCAGCACGGCGAGGCAGAGCCATACGCGGTCGTCGTGGAGACCGGGGAAGGCCGAGGTCAGCGCGGCCACTCCGGCGGTGACGGCGACCGCGACATTGAGGACGTAGTCCAGGACCAGCGAGGCGGCCGCGACCAGACCGGTGCGGCGGCCGAGATGCGTCCGGGCGACCGCGTAGCTGCCCCCGCCGTCCGGGAAGGCGGCGATGACCTGGCGGTACGAGGCCACGAGGACGGCCAGGAGGACCGCGATCACCAGTGTGACGGGGAGTGTGAAACCGAGTCCGTGGCCGCCGGCCGCTGCCAGGACCAGGACGATCGCCTCGGGTCCGTACGCCACCGAGGCCATCGCGTCGAGCGAGAGCGCGGCGAGGCCGGTGAGGGAGGTGAGTTTGTGGCGTGCCCCGGCATCGGGGGGTTCCTGGGCGCTCTGCGCCGTACCGGGGGCTGAGGTCAGAACGGACATGTGAGGCGCGGTCCTTCGATCGGGTCCGCCCAGCGTGAGCCCGGGTCCGGCCGCCGGTGACGGGCGCTTGCGCGATCTTGGCGCGGAACGGTGAACTCTTCGCGCGTTCCTGACGCGCGGGGCAGGGGCGCAGCGCCGGTTTCCGCGACCTGCCGTGCCCCGTCCCGCCCCGTCACACCCGCCCGGTCCGCAGCCGTACGGGACCCAGCAGGCCGCTGACACGCTGCCCGGGAAAGACGAAGTGGGTCGGGCTCGTCGCGTCCAGGTGCGGCGCCAGTGTCCCGAACACGGTGATCTCCACGGCATTGGCCCCGGGCACGACCAGACCCGTCAGGTCGAAGACGTACGGGGAGCACACCCGCACCCCCGCGGCGACGCCGCCGACCCGTACCTCCGCCGTTCCCCGGACCCGCCCGAGGTCCAGCCACACCTGTCCCGTGACGACCCCGGCGGGCACGGTCACCTCGCGGCCGTACCGCACTCCGCCGCTGTACTCGGCGAGGCCCCGGTCCTCCCAGTCGCCGAGCCGGATCCGCCCGGGGCCGACCGTGCAGCGCACCGGACCCGCCAGCGCGGCACCACCCTCGTACCCGGGGCGCGTCCGGACCCGCAGCGCCGCGGCCCGCGGCCCGCCGCGATCACCGGGCGGCAGCTCGACCGTCACGGTACGTACTCCCCGGGCGTCGACGGCGGTCACACCGGGGTATTCGGAGCCGTCCACGTGGACGGTGACGTCGCCGTGCACGGAAGCCGTCAACCGCCTGGTCCCGGGCGGGAGTTCGCACCACAGCCATTCCACACCGCCCCGGCGCCCCGGGACCGCGAACCGCACCGGAACCACCGTGCCGTCATCGGCCCCCGGGTCCAGCCACGCGGCACCCGGCAGCGGATGAGGGCGGCGGCGCAGACACAGGGCGGCGGGATCGCCCACCGGCTCCCGACGCACCCGGACCGGCCCGCGCCCCCGGGCCCCCTCGGCCCACCAGCGGGAATCGCTGTGCAGCGTCGCGACGCACTCGCCGTGTTCGTCGTGGAGAACCGCGTCCACCAGGACCGCGCGCTCGCCGTCGCCGGACGCCTCGACCGTGATGTCGTTGTCGCCGACACGCAGCGCCGCAGCCACGTCGTGCCGTCGGACACGTGGCACCGCGTGTTCGGCGTACGGGTCGAATCCGCCCTGTCTGCCGATGAGTTGACCGTTCACCCGCAGCGCGCAAGGCGCCCGGGAGGCGATCTGGACGACAGCCCGGTCGGGGAGTGCGGGGAGGTGCAGTGTGGTGCCCATCGTCCCGGGCGCGTGGATCCACTCCGGGCGCTGGTAGCGTTCGGGATCACGAACGAGCGCGAAATGCGCCCGCAGGTCGCCGTGGTGATCAGGTGTCAGCTCCAGTTCGAGCAGGTGGAGTCCGGCCGTCGCCCGCACCGGGCCCATCGCGAGATGGCCCTCGTCGTGGAGAGCCACCGACGCGCCGTCGATCCGGGCCCGCTTGGCTGCCGCGGCCCCGATCGCGAGATGTCCGTCGAAGGCCTCGTCCAGGTGCAGTGCCACGCGCAGCCGCACCACCTCTCCGGCGACCGCGTGGCCGAGGTGGGCGAACTCCTCGGGCACATGCCCCTTCGGCCCCAGAACCGCGCGATGCACCGGGTCCTTGTACACGCCCAGGCTCTCGGACCATTCGAGCACCGAGGGGCCGCCTCGGTCGGGCCCCTCGCGGAGCACGACCGCGCGCGGGCCGAACGTCGCGTGGACCGTGGCGCACGCCGGACGACCGGGGCCGGAGGGCGCGGCCCAGCCGTCCCGGAGACCGTCCTCACCGGCCGCCTCCACCCGGTGCCGGAAGGTCCGGCACTCGGTGACGGCCGTGCCGGTGGGCGGCCCGGTCGCGGGGCGGGCGAAATCGCCCCAGGTGTTGTCGAGCGTCGGGACGAGCACCATGTCCCACTCCGCGTCCGGGGGAATCTCCACGACGGTGGCGACACCCGGCCGGGAGCCGTGCGCCACGGGCGCGGCCGGTTCCCGGTCGCGGTCCGGGAAGACCAGTACGGCCGCGGGGCCCGTGTCGAAGGGGACATCGACCTCGACGGCCCGCTCGTCGTCGGCGGCGGGCAGTACCGGCAGCGTCCGCGGAGCACCGCCGAACGGGTCCACCAGAACGGCCGGGCCCGGAACATCCCGGACCCGCACCCGGGCCCGCCGCGCGTAGCGGCCCGGGTCGAAGTCGTAGCGGGCGTCCAGCCAGCCCAGGGCGGCGCCCCGCTCGTCGGGGGCGGCGACGGACGCACGGGTCGCCCGCGGGGCGGCCGCGGTCAGGAACACCACCGTGGCGCCGTCCACCCGACGCGCGAGAGCGGGAACCGGTGCGCGGACGACCGGGTGCGCACCGCCGAGAGCGGCGGCGAGCGGATCGGCAGGATCGTCCGTCCTGGGGATGTGCACGGCCCGGCCGTCCACGAAGCACTCCCGCAGCCCGGCCGCCGTGGCCGTGCCGGGGCCGACGAGCTGCTCGGGGAGGTCGCCCAGCGCGATCAACCGCCCACCGGCGGAGACGAATGCGACGAGCCGCTGCGCCGTCTCCCGTTCGAGCACGGTGCAGGAGGGCAGTACGACCGTGGCGTACGCCTCGTCCGCGACCCGCAGCCGTACGCCGTCGTCGAGCCGGGAGACCCGGGCGCGGGCCAGGGAGGCGTCGTCGATGACGTCGGCGTCGAGGCCCAGACGGTCCATGACGCCGGGCCGGGTGCGGAACCAGGCCATGTCCCCGACGAGTTCGAGATACACCGACTGGGCGCGCCTCGCCGCGTCGGTGACACCGTCCAGGGCGGTGCCCGCCTGGGCGGTGGTGGTGGGCAGCAGGATCGCGATGTCGCACAGATGGTGACCGAGGCTCAGCATCGCGCACAGCCGGGTCACGGCGTCGGCGAAGACGTGGTGGTGTCGCCAGTACGGCTGGCGCCAGTCGGTCGCGGGCGGCGCCCATTCCCACCAGCCGCCCTTGGTCGTGTAGTACACGGCGTGCGGGTTGTAGAGCGTGGCGCCGGCGCGGAGCCACGGGAGCAGCCAGTCGAAGGTCTCCTCCAGGGTGCCGCCCCAGCCGGTGGAGTGGAAGGCCTCGACCCAGGTGCGGGGACGGCCGTAGAGGTGGGCGAGCGAGGAGTGGATGCGGGCGTCCCCGTGGTGGTCGGAGCCGGGTGCCGAGAACCAGCGGTGCGTTCGCGCGTAGTCGGCGTACAGCTCCACGCCCGCGACCGGGTGTCCGGCGCGGGCGGGGTCCTGCTGGTCGCAGCCGATGAGCAGCCCGTGGCGTTCGTGCCAGGCGGCCAGCGGCCGGAAGAACGCGTCCTCGGCCAGTTCGGCCCGGGTCAGGTGGTAGTCGCGGCGGATCCGGGGGACGTCCGGATCCGCGCAGTCGTCGTACAGGGCATCGAGCCGCTCGGCGATGTCGTACCCGCGAAGGCGCCGGAAGGCGTCGGCGAAGCCGGTGGACCAGGTGGGCAGGGACGGCAGTTCGTCCTGGAACGAGCCGACGACGACGGATCCGATCCGGTCACCGAGCCGGCGCTCGAACTCCCCGTGCACCCGGTCCAGCAGCGCCGCACAGGCGTCGGCGCCGAGGTAGTCGAAGCCCAGCGCGACATGGTGATGGAGCGTCAGGCGCCAGCGGCCGGCGCCGGGCGCCCGTACGACCCCGTCGGCCACCGTCACCGGGACCGCCGCACCGGTGCTCCGGCCGTCGTCGTCGAGCGGTTCGGCGCTGCCCGCGAGCGGCCGGCCGTGCGGCGGGCACCGCAGTTCCCCGGCCCGGTCCGCCGAGGACTCCACCACGGCCCGCACGCGGTCGAGCCGACGGCCGGCGTGGGCGGGGCACTCGTCGACGAGGCGTGCCTGCAGATCGGCGCCGGAGAAGCCGAGCTGGTCGTAGAACCAGAGGGCGACCCCCAGTTCACCGGCGTCGTCGCACACCCCGTCGAGCAGCGCCCACCACGCGTCGGAGAGGAACGGCGGGTCGTCGGCGTCGGAGCCGAACAGCGGCCCCGACGGCGCCAGATCGAGGAGCACGAGGTTGTGCACCCCGCCCTGCGCGAAGCGCTCCAGCTGCGCACGCAGCCGGGCCCGGTCGAGCCGCTCCCCGCTCCACCACCAGATGGCGACGGGCGAGAAGGCGCGCGGGGGCGTGGCGAGGACCGCCGCGATGCCCGGCGGGAGGAGCGGTCCGTCCTCCGGGTGTGTCATGAGAGCTCCTCAGCCCTTGAGACCGCCCGCGAAGCCCTTGATCACATAGCGCTGGAGGACCACGAAGACGATCAGGATCGGCAGCGCCGCGAGCACCAGCCCGGCGAAGACGAGGCCGTAGTCCGAGACGTACTGGCCGACGAACGCGAAGATGCCCACCGGCACGGTCTCCTTGTCGGAGCCGCCCAGGTACAGCAACGGGGTGAAGAAGTCGTTCCAGATGAACACCGCGTTCAGGATGATCACGGTGCCGGTGATGGGGCGCAGCAGCGGGAACACGATCCGGGTGAAGGCCTGCCGGTGGTTGCAGCCGTCGATCAGCGCGGCCTGCGCGTAGTCCTGCGGCAGAGCGCGGATGAAACCGGTGTACAGGAAGACGGTGAACGGCAGCTGGATGCCGGTGTAGAAGAGCACCATGCCCTGGTACGTGCCGAGCCAGCCGAGGTCGTCGACGAGTTTGTAGAGCGGGATCATGCCGAGCTGGAACGGCAGCACGATGCCCAGCAGGAACAGGATGTACAGCCCGTAGCCGAGGCCGCGGGCGCGCCGCGCGAGGTAGTAGGCCCCCGTGGAACCGAGGACGATGAGCAGCAGCAGACTGACGACGGTGATGACCGTGCTGTTGAGCAGGGCGGGCCCCAGTGACGCGGAGGACCAGGCGTCGCCGAAGTTGCCGAAGGTGGGCGGCGAGGGCAGCGAGAGGGGCGATTCGGAGATCTGCCGGGGGTCCTTCATCGCCAGGGTGATCAGGGCGTACACCGGGAACAGGAAGACGACGGCGACGGCGGTCATGACCAGTTCAAGGGCGTACTGCCCGTACCGCGGCCTGCGGCGCCCACGTCCCGGTTTCGCCGGTCCGTGGACCGTTGCGATGCTCACGCGGTGACCTCCCTCGCACGCAGATAACGGAGCTGGACCAGGGAGACCGCGGCGACGAACAGCGCGAGGACCAGGGCCACGGCGGTGCTGTAGCCGAACTTCCCGTAGACGAACGCTTCCTTGTACAGAACGGTCGACAGCGTCTCGCTGGAGGTGCCGGGGCCGCCGTTCGTCGCGGCGTAGACCTGGTCGAAGAGTTTGAGACCGCCGATGGTCGACAGCATCAGGTTGATCGTCAGCGCCGGGGCCAGGAGCGGCCAGGTGACATAGCGGAAGCGCTGCCAGGAGCCCGCCCCGTCGATCCGCGCGGCCTCGTGGAGTTCGGCGGGCACGCCCTGGAGCCCGGCCAGGAAGACGACCATCGAGTAACCCGCGTACTGCCACACGACCATCGCCGCGACGGACCACAGGGCGAGCGAGGGATTCCCGAGCCAGTCCTGACGCAGTCCGCCGAGTCCGACCGCGCCGAGGAGACCGTTGAGACCGGCGCCGTTCTCGGGGTTGTAGACGTACTTCCAGAGGATCGCGACCATGACGGGGCTGACCACGGCCGGTGCGAAGAAGATGAGCCGCAGCACCGCGCGGGACTTGATGTTGGTGTGGACACCGAGCGCGAGCAGCAGGCCGATGCCGTTCTGGACGACGACCACGGCGATGGTGAGGAGCAGGGTGTTGCCGACGGACTCCAGCGCCCGGCCGTCGTCGAGCAGGGTGCGGAAGTTCTCCGTACCGGTGAAGGAGAAGCCGCCGATGCCGGACCAGTCGGTGAAGGCGTACATAACCCCGGCGAGGCTCGGATAGAGCACGACGATGCCGTAGACGACGAGCGCCGGTACGACGAAGAGCCAGGGCGGGACGGTGTGGTCGCGGCGCCGCACCGGCCGCTCGCGACCGGTCCGCGGACCGTCCCCGGACCGGTCGGCCGTGCCCGGGACGGTCTTCTCGGAGGTGCTCGTCACGACTTCTTCCCGTAGGCCTCGTCCATCTGCCTCAGGGCGCCGTCCACGTCCTTCTTGCCCGCGAGGAGGTTCTGCACGGCGGCGAAATGGGCGGGCTGCACCTCGGCGTTGGGCCAGCCCTGGTCCATGAAGGGAACGGCCCGGTTGCCGTCGATGAGGGGCAGGAAGCCGTCGAGGACCGGGTCGGTCTTCGTCGAGGCGCCGCGCTTGAACGGGATCGCGGCCACGGACTGCGCCCAGCGGTCGACGTTCTCCTGCTTCCCGAGGAATTCGATGAACGCCTTCGCCCCGGCCGACTTCCTGGACCGCGCGGAGACCCCGAGCCCGACGACGATGCCCGCCGGGATCCACAGATTCGCGGCGTCGTCACCGCCGGGGAAGGGGAACATGCCCAGGTCCTCCGGATTCCGGGCGGCCTGGCGGAAGTTGGCGAGCACGGCGGACACCTGGACGGCCATCGCCGCCTTGCCGCTCGCGACCATCGAGGTCTGCTGCTCGTACGTCGTTCCGTTGGGGTTCTCGTTGAAGAAGCCCCGACGCTGCAGCTCCTGGTACTTGCCCATCGCGTCGGCCCATCCGGAGCCGCGGAAATGGGCCTTTCCGGAGGCCATCTCGGCGTCGAATCCGGGGTTCTTCGCATAGACGGCGTTGGGGACCAGCGCGTAGGTGATCAGCTGGGTGACCCAGGGCGTCTGCGTGCCGAGCGCGATCGGGATGATGCCCTTGGCCTTCAACTTCGCACAGACATCGAGGAGTTCGCTCCATGTCTTCGGCGGCTCGACCCCGGCCTCGGCGAAGGCCTTCTTGTTGTGGATGGCACCGATGACACTGCTTCCCGCCGAATACAGATAGGTCTTGCCCTGATGCCGGTACGCCGGGTGGAAGTTCGCCGGGACCTCCTTGGTCCAGGACTGCTCGCTGAGGTCGGCGAGCAGCCCGGCCTTGGCCAGCTCGACCATGGACATGGCACTGCCGCTGCCGGGATAGAGCACATGCACATCGGGGGCGTTGCCACCGGCGAGCTGGGTGCGCACCACCGTCTGCACCTGGTCCGTGGGCGCGAAGGAGGTGGCGAACTCGTCGTCGGGCCGGGACTTGCGGTAGAGGGCGACGAGCTCCTCTATCGGCTTCTGCTGGTCGGCGACGCCGACGACGCGCAGCTTGCCGGAACCGCCGGAATCGGAGCAGGCCGTCAGCACGGGCGGAAGGGCGGCGAGCGCCGCGACCCCGCCGCCGATCCGGAGGAAACCCCGGCGGCCGACCGTGCTGCGGTCCGGCCGGAAGCGAGAACCCGTCGTCATGGTGTGTCCTCCTCGTACGAACGGGCGAACGATGGTTTCGCCGCCGCTCCTGATGTGCGTCGGCTCGGGGCGGGCGACGGCCGCGGCCGGTCCGCCTCGGGCGTCCCGGCACGGCCGTCCACCGGGGGATGGGCCGCGGTGAATCGGTAGGCGCCCGAGGACACCCGGTAGAGCACGTGGTCGGCGGCGGTCGAGACCGGAGTGACGTGGCGGTCGTCGGCGCTCGGCACCACGCCCGATTCGCGGACCGAGGCGGGGTCCGTGGTGGGCAGGTACACATCGGCGGTGGCGCCGGGCGGTACCAGGACGCGCACGGCGATCCGGCCGCCGTGCCGCTCCCAGGTCACCGCGACGGTGCCGCGGACCGACTCGTGGCGGGCGCTCGCGTGGCGGAGGCCGCCGGGGCGCGGCCGGATCCGCAGCCGCCGGTATCCCGTGGAGTCCGGCGCCTGGTCCAGGCCGGCGACACCGCGGTAGAGCCACTCGCCGACCGAGCCGAGCGCGTAGTGGTTGAAGGAGTTCATCGACGGCGCCCGGAATCCGGTGCCGGGGGTCCACCCGTCCCAGCGTTCCCAGATCGTGGTGGCGCCGTGCCGCAGCGGAAACCGCCACGACGGCACCTCGTCGCGGAGCAGGAGCGCATGGGCGAGGTCGGCCCGGCCATGGGCATCGAGGACGGGCGCGGCGAGCGCCACCCCGAGGAAACCGGTCAGCAGGGCGGGCCCGGCCGACTCGATGAGTTCGGCGAGACGGCGGGCGGCGGCGCCGACGAGCCCGGCGGGCAGCAGCTCGAAGGCGAGCGCGACGAGATACCCGGTCTGGGTGTCGCCCGCGACGCGTACGGAAAGGCCGTCCGCGGCCCCTTCGGAGGTGACGAAGCGCTCGGTGAACGTGCGACGGATGTCGTCCGCCAGCCGGTGGTAGCGCTGCCCGACGTCCTTGTGCCCCAGGACCCCGGCGGCCTGTGCGGTGAGACGGGCACTCTGCGCGAAGTACGCGGTGGCCATGACCTCACGGGGGGTGGGGGTGCCGGGCGCGAGCCAGTCGGAGAAGTGCGGTCCCACCCGATGGCGCCAGACCAGATCGGGATTGTGGCGGTGGATCAGATCGACCCAGGCGCACATGCCCTCCAGCGACCGGGCGAGGAAGCGGGGGTCGTCGTAGACGCGGTACAGGTGCCAGGGGACGATCACCCCCGCGTCCGCCCAGCCGGGCGCGCCCTCGTCGGCGACTCCCACGAGGCGCGGGGCGACATTGGTGAAGCCGCCGTCGGGGGTACGGGCGTCGTCGATGTCGCGCAGCCACTTGGTGAAGAACGCGGCGACATCGGCGTTGAGCGCGGCCGTGGGGAGGAAGACCTGCGCGTCGGCCAGCCAGCCGAGCCGCTCGTCGCGCTGCGGACAGTCCGTGGGCACACTCACGAAGTTCGAGCGCTGCCCCCACGCCACACAGTCGTGGAGCCGCCTCAGCTCCGCGTCCGAACAGTCGAACTGCCCGGCCCACGGCGTGTCGCTGTGCAGCGCCACGGCGACGACATCGGAATCGGTCAGCTCCGGGACGCCGCTGATCTCCGCGTACCGGAACCCGTGATACGTGAAGCGCGGCTCGAACACGATGTGCTCGCGGCCGTCCCCGACGAGCACATCGGTCGCGGCAGCGGTGCGCAGATTGGCCGTGTACAGCCGTCGCGACCCGTCCAGCACCTCGGCGTGCCGGATCACCACCCGTGCCCCGGCCGCGAGGCGACGGACGCTCAGCCGTACGCGTCCGGCGAGGTTCTGGCCGAAGTCGACGACGTGGGTGCCGGGGGAGACACGTTCGACCGAGCACGGGCGCAGCTCGGTCATCGCCCGTACGGGCTCGTCGACGGATGCCACGAGGAGGCGGTGATCGGTGTCCGTGATCAGGGCCGTGGGCCAGCCGGAGTCGTCGAAGCCGGGGAGTTCCCAGCCGTCGGCGGTGTGCCGGAGGTCATGGCACTCGCCCATCAGCAGATCCGCGTGGCGGACGACTCCCGTGCCGGTGCGCCAGGTGTCGTCGGTGACGACCGCGGAGCTCCGGCCGTCCGGCCCGGTCAGATGGAGTTCGGCCAGGAACTGGGGGGACGAGCCGTAGTGCGCTCCGGCCCTGCGCGGTTCGAAGCCGACGAACCCGCTCCACCAGCCATCGGCGACGGTGGCCGCGAGGACGTTCTCCCCGTCGCGCAGCGCCTCGGTGACGTCGTACGTCTGGTACTGGACGCGGTGGTGGTAGTCGGTCCAGCCGGGCGCGAGTTCGGCGTCGCCGACCCGTACGCCGTTGAGCCGGACCTCGTACAGGCCGCGCGCGCTGACATGGAGCCGGGCACGGGTGACGGCCGATGCGGTGAAGGTCCGGCGCAGGACGGGGCACGGGGCGAGCCCGTGGTCGTCGAGGGCGAACTCGCCCTCGGTGGGCGCGTCCATGACGTCGACCGGACGCGGGTCGTGGGTGATCCACGAAGCCCGCCACTCACCCGCGTGGGTGAAAGCGGTCTCGAACCAGGAGGTGGCCTCGGCGGGCACGTCCGACCCGGCCGGCCATACCGAGACCCGCCAGTGGAAGCGCGTACGGCCCGGGAGCGCCGGCCCCGCGTAGTCGACGGCCGTCGCGCCGGGATCGGCCACCCGGCCGGTGTCCCAGAGGACGTGACCGCCGCCGTCCAGTTCCTCGGCGTGCTCGGCGACACGGACCCGGTACGCCACCGGGTCGTCGCCGCGGCGGTCGGAGGCCAGCCGCCAGGAGAGCCGGGGCGCGGGTTCGTCGATCCCCAGCGGGGTGGTGCGATGCTCGCATCGCAGAGCGTACGGCCGCAGCTTCCGGGCATCCGGCCGACCGGTCGCCGTCCCTTCGGCGGGGCGGCGGGCGGGTACATCCGCTGCCGGGGAGCCGGACACGAACACGTCCTTCCGTCGCACCGAATTTCCCGATGTGAAATCTAACGTTAATTCTGTGGCGTGGAGACTATGAGCCGCCCTGAGGGGTGTCAAGGGTGTTGCCGACCTGTCCTCGGGCGCCCGGGAAGATGGTTGATGTCTCCTCAACTAACCGCTTGTGAACGGCAATGTGACCACCCGCGGGTGGTCTTGTGGCGTGTGATTCCTCTGTGATATCCACGCTGTGATTACCACATGGACGGGCGTGAAATCACGCGCCGATCCCACCTCGTACCGGACGGAATTCCGTTCGACGAAGGGACGAGTTTCATGCGAATGAACAGTGGGTCAGGTGGTACCGGAGGGTTCGGAAGACGGGTGATGCTCGGCGGAACGGCCGGTATGGCCCTGGCCGCGGCGGGCCTGTCGGCAGGCCGGGCCTGGGGTGACGCGCCCTTCCACGAGGATCCGTTCACCCTGGGGGTGGCGTCCGGCGATCCGTGGCCGGACGGGGTCGTACTGTGGACCCGCCTCGCTCCCCAGCCCCTCGCGCCGGACGGAAACGGAGGCATGCCGCCGTACGCCGTCGACGTGCAGTGGGAGGTCGCCCGCGACGACCGCTTCCGCTCCGTCGTACGCCGGGGACGGACCCGCGCGGTGCCCGAACTCGCCCACTCCGTCCACGTCGAGGTCTCCGGACTCCAGCCGGACCGGCACTACTACTACCGCTTCCGCGCCGGCGGCGCGCTCAGCCCCGTCGGGCGCACCCGCACCGCGCCCCCGCCGCACAGCCGGCCCAGGGAGCTGGACTTCGCCTTCGTCTCCTGCCAGGCGTGGTTCGAGGGTTTCTACACCGCCTACCGGCACCTCGCCGAGGAGGACGTCGATCTGGTCCTGCACCTCGGCGACTACATCTACGAGAACGCCATCGACGCCATGGGCGGCGTACGCAACGTCCCAGTCGCCGCCGAGCTGCGTCCCGAGCCGATGAACCTCGTCCAGTACCGCAACCGCCACGCCCTCCACCGCTTCGACCCCGACCTCATCGCCGCCCACCAGACCCACCCGTTCGCCCTCGTCTGGGACGACCACGAGGTCGAGGACAACTGGGCGCGCGACAAGTCCAAGGCCGACAACGAGCCCGACCAGGACCCGGCGGTCTTCCGCGAGCGCGCGGCGGCCGCCTTCCAGGCGTACTACGAGCATCTGCCGCTGCGGCTGCCGAACAAGCCGAACGGCTTCGAGGCCCGGATGTACCGCCGTCTGCGCTACGGGCGGATGGCCACCTTCCACATCCTCGACACCCGGCTCTTCCGCGACGACCAGCCCTGCGGCGACGGCACCAAGAGCGGCTGCGACGAACGGCTGACGCCCGGCCGCACCATCCTCGGCCCCGAGCAGGAACAGTGGCTGTACCGCGGCCTCGGACGCTCCGACACGACGTGGAACATGATCTCCCAGCAGATCCCCGTGGCCCAGGTCGACACCGATCCCGGCCCCGGCCAGGCATTCGTGATGGACTTCTGGGACGGCTACGTGGACGCCCGCCGACGGCTTTTCAAGGAGATCACCGACCGCAGCGTGAGCAACCCCGTCGTCCTCACCGGCGACATGCACCGGCACCTCGCCGCCGATCTGAAGCAGAACTTCGACGACCCGGGATCACCCACGCTCGGCGTCGAGTTCGTCGGTTCGTCCATCTCCACCACCAAGGACGGGATGGACCTGGACCCCTCCGGTGCCAAGCTGCTCGCGGCCAACGAGCACATCAAGTTCACCAACTTCCAGCGCGGCTACGTGCGCTGCGCGCTGACCCGGGAGAGCTGCCGCGCCGATTTCCGGGTCCTCCCGTACGTCACCACCCCCGGCGCACCCGTCTCGACCCGGACCTCGTACGTGACGGAGGCCGGCCGGCCGGGTCTCCAGCAGGCCTGAGCGCATCAGGGAGGCGGTGCCCCGGAAAGGGGCGCCGCCGACGTGGCTCACCGGACGGTGAGCGACCCCTTCATGTACGGGTGAATCGTGCAGATGAACGGGTACGAGCCCGCCTTGTCCGGGGCGGTGAACGTGACCGTCTGCCCCGGCGCCACATTGCCGGTGTCGAAGGCCTTGTTGCCGGTGGCGGTCAGGGTGTGGGCCGTGGAGTCCTTGTTGACCACGGTGATCAGCGTCCCCGGCGCGACCGTGGGACGGGCCGGCTCGAACGCGAAGTCCTTGATCGTGATCACCACCTTGCCCACCGGGGAGGAGGAGACCGAAGGGGCCGGTGAGACGGACGACGGTGGTGTGGCACTGGAGGACGGCGAGCTGCCGCCGCCACTGTTCGAGCACCCGCCCGCGGCGGCGGCGAACAGTCCCGCCACGATCACCGCGGCGGCCGTTCTCGCACGGTTCCCCATCAAGAGCTCCTCGGGTCCGACCGCCGGTTTGACGGCACTGTGGCCCGAACGATAGGAGCTCCGCGACCAGGCGACGGGCAGGCGCTCGGAGCGATCCGCGGGTCGAATCCGTCCGGCGTACCGGCGTCGGCAGCCGGTACGCCGACCGGACCCCGCCGCAGTTCCCGGGGCCGGGACGCGCACGTCTGCCCGGGGTCAGGATTCGCGCGTCGCCGCCATCCCCAGGGTGATCAGACCGAGCACCACCCAGCCGAACCAGAGCCAGCCGCTGCTCCCCAGCGCCACCGTGTAGGCGGTGACGACGACCAGGGCCGTCAGCGTGAGCACTCCCATGGCCTTCGTGGATCCGGACATGCCCGCACCCTCCTCGTCGGCCGTGCGGCCGTGGATGCCATCGTCACCCCGGAGCCATGCCCACCGCTACTGCCCGCGCGCCTGCAATGAGGCGAGATAGGCGTTGTACGCCTGGAGCTCCTGGTCACCGTCCCGGTCGGCCGCACGGTCGGAGCGCTTCGCGGTCCGCTGCTCGGAGCGGTACCACTGGAAGACCAGCGCGATCAGCACCAGCACCGACGGGATCTCGCTGAAGGCCCAGGCGATACCGCCCGCCCAGCCCTGGTCGCTCAGCGCGTCGATGCCCAGCGAGGCCGGCGGATGCTTGTACGTCCCCACCATCGGCGTCGTCGCCATCATCAGCGCGATACCGAAGAACGCGTGGAACGGCATCCCGGCGAACAGCTCCAGCATCCGCATCACGTAGCCGGGCCGGTGCGGTCCCGGATCGATGCCCATGATCGGCCAGAAGAACACCAGACCGACCGCGAGGAAGTGCACCATCATCGCGATGTGACCGGTCTTCGAGTCCATCAGGAAGTCGAAGAGCGGGGTGAAGTACAGCCCGTACAGGCTGGCGATGAAGATCGGGATCGTGAAGGCCGGATGCGTGATGATCCTCATGTACCGGCTGTGCAGCAGCTTGAGCAGCAGCTCGCGCGGACCGGTGCGGCCACGGCCCGCGACCGGCAGCGCGCGCAGCGCCAGGGTCACCGGAGCGCCCAGCAGCAGCAGGATCGGTGACAGCATGCTGATCACCATGTGCTGCACCATGTGCACGCTGAACATGACCATGCCGTAGTCGTTGAGCTTGGTGCACATCACCAGCGCGATGCT
Organism: Streptomyces sp. NPDC059832; assembly: GCF_042731715.1. Classification (NCBI taxonomy): domain Bacteria; kingdom Bacillati; phylum Actinomycetota; class Actinomycetes; order Kitasatosporales; family Streptomycetaceae; genus Streptomyces; species Streptomyces sp. NPDC059832. Next base: position 144,486 of record NZ_JBHWIY010000013.1, read on the forward strand.
CAGCACGCCGACGACGAAGAACACGGTCCGGCCGACCGGCCAGCCGTCCCCGCGTCTGCGCAGCCGCAGCACGGCGTACGCGTACAGGCCGATGCCGAGAAGGCAGCCGATGAGGAAGAATGGGTCCGCGGAGAATTGGAGCCCACGCCCCAGCGTGAACGGCGGCAGATCCATGTTCATGCCGTGCCCGCTGTGATCCATCTGTTCACTCCCGCCGGGGGCGTCCCCGATTCGTGCCGGTTGTCCCGACCAGAGTAGAACTGCCCCCGGCCGCGGTTGCGGCCGGGGGCAGTCCGTCGGACAGGGGGTCGCTCAGAGCACGCACTCCGCCTCGGCGTACCGCTCGGCCGGAACGGTCTTCAGCGTCTCCACGGCCTCGCCCAGCGGCACCATCACGATGTCCGTGCCGCGCAGCGCCGTCATCATGCCGAATTCGCCGCGGTGCGCGGCCTCCACCGCGTGCCAGCCGAAGCGGGTGGCGAGCACCCGGTCGTACGCGGTCGGCGTGCCGCCGCGCTGCACATGGCCGAGGATCACCGGGCGGGCCTCCTTGCCGAGGCGCTGCTCCAGCTCGCCGGAGAGCTGCGTGGCCATGCCGGCGAACCGCTCGTGCCCGTAGATGTCCTTGGTGCCCTGCTCGATCTCCATGGACGAGCCCTCGCGAGGCTTGGCGCCCTCGGCGACCACGACGATCGCGAACTTCTTGCCGGCCGAGAAACGCTTGCCGACCACCTCGGTCAGCTCGTCGATGTCGAAGGGGCGCTCCGGCACGACGATGGCGTGGGCGCCGGCCGCCATGCCCGAGTGCAGGGCGATCCAGCCGGTGTGGCGGCCCATGACCTCGACGATCAGCACCCGCTGGTGCGATTCGGCGGTCGTCTTGAGCCGGTCGAGTGCCTCGGTCGCGACACCGACGGCGGTGTCGAAGCCGAAGGTCACATCCGTGGAGGCGATGTCGTTGTCGATGGTCTTCGGAACGCCGACGATCGGCAGACCCGCCTCGGAGAGCAGGTTGGCCGCCTTCAGCGTGCCCTCGCCGCCGATCGGGATGATCGCGTCGAGACCGAGGTCGGAGACATGGCCCCTGGCCTGTTCCACACCGCCCCGCAGATGGGCGGGCTGGACCCGGGAGGAGCCGAGGATCGTGCCGCCCCGGGCGAGGATGCCGCCGACCGCGTCGAGGTCGAGCTTGCGGTAGTCGCACTCGAGGAGGCCCTTCCACCCGTCGTGGAAGCCGATGACCTCGTCGCCGTGGTCGACCACCGCGCGGTGCACGACGGAACGGATGACGGCGTTGAGGCCGGGGCAGTCGCCGCCGGAGGTGAGCACACCAATTCGCATTGCCCGGGAAACCTTTGCAACGTGGGCCGACGACCGGACCACGTCGTCCGGTTGGATCCCCGCCACCCTACCGGCGCAGGGTGGCGGGACCGAACCGGGCGTCCGCCTGCTGGACTTTGCTCAGACGAGCGAAAGCAAGCACGTCCGGCAGTCGGGGGGCGGAGCCGCCCCTCGACTGCCGGACGCTCAGCGCCTCGTCAGGCGGGCTGTGTCGCCGACGCGATGCGCTCGGCGCGCAGCGCCTCGTACCAGCGGTCGTCCGTCGGCGGCAGGGCGTTCACATCGAGGGCCAGCTTCAGCAGCAGGTCCGCGATGTGCGGGTTGCGCGCCATCACGGGACCGTGCATGTACGTACCGAAGACGGTGTCGTTGTACGCGCCCTCGGTGCCGTCACCGGTGCCGTTGCCCCGGCCGAACTGCACCTGGGCGAACGGCCGTGCCGTCGGGCCGAGATGGGTGACGCCCTGGTGGTTCTCGAACCCGGTCAGCGGCGGCAGGCCGAGGCGCGGGTCGATGTCGGCCAGTACGTCACCGACGCACCGGGCCCCCTCGCCGCGGGTGGAGACCACGTCGAGCAGCCCGAGACCGGCCTCGCGCTTACCGAGGTCGTTGATGAACTCGTGGCCGAGGATCTGGTAGCCGGCACAGACCGAGAAGATGATCGCGCCGTTCGACGCGGCCCGGCTGAGCCCGCCGTCGCGGCGCAGCCGTTCCGCGGCGAGACGCTGCGGCCGGTCCTCGCCGCCGCCGATCAGATAGATGTCGCCGGACGTCGGGACCGGCTGGTCGCTGCGCACGTCGACGCGCTGCACGTCGAGACCGCGCTGCCGGGCCCGGCGCTCCACCACCAGCGCGTTGCCCTGGTCGCCGTAGGTGCTGAGGAGGTCGGGGTAGACCCAGACCAGACGCAGACCGTTGCTCATGCTTCGTCCTCTCCGGAGGTGGCCGGGGCCGGGGTCAGTTGCCGACACGACGGCGCAGATCCTGGAAGGCGGTGTAGTTGGCGATGACCTCGATGCGGCCGGGCGGGGCCTGCTGCACGGCCTCGTCGAGGTTCTCGCAGACCCGGAAGTCGAGACCGGCCACTTCGAGGCGGACGGCCAGGTCCAGCTTGCGGTCGCCGAGCACGAAGATCGGGTGACCGGCGAGCTGGGTGTAGTCCACGTCCCACAGCCAGGAGGTGTCCGTGCCGTCCGCGCCGCGCGCGTTGACGGAGAGGATCACCGGCGTGGGCGGCGGGTCGATCAGGGAAAACGTTTCGAGCCAGCCCGCCGGGTTCTTCGCCAGCAGCAGCCGCAGCTCACGGCCGAGGAAGGAGACCACGTCGTAGCGGCCCGCGACGGCCTGCACCTGGTACATGCGCTCCAGCGCGACCTGCGGCGGCACACCGAAGACGGCGGCCACGGCGGCGGAGCTGGTGGCGTTGGCCTTGTTGGCGCGGCCGGGCAGCTGGAGGTGGATCGGCCACGCCGAACCGTGCGGGTCCAGGACGTAGTCGCCGTGCAGGACCCAGCTGGGAGCGGGCCGGCGGAATCCGCACTCGCCGCAGAACCAGTCGTCACCGGGGCGCTGCATCACACCGCCGCAGGCGGGGCAGGACCAGGCGTCGTCCTTCCACGCCTGGCCGGCCGCGACCCACACCACATTGGGGGAGGAGGACGCCGCCCAGACGATCAGCGGGTCGTCGGCGTTCGCGACGATCACGGCCTTCGAGCCGGACAGCCCCTCACGCCACTTCTCCGCCAGCATCCGGGTCTCCGCCGCGCGGTCCAGCTGGTCGCGGGAGAGGTTGAGCAGCGCGATCACCTTGGGCGTCGTGTCGCGCGCGACCCCGGCGAGGTACTTCTCGTCGACCTCGATCACGCCGTACTGCGCGTCCGAGCCGCCCGCCAGCGCCGAGGTGATGCCCGCCGGCATGTTCGCGCCGAGCGCGTTCGACACCACCGGGCCCGCGGCCCGCAGTGCCTCGGCGATCAGCCGGGTGGTCGTCGTCTTGCCGTTCGTCGCCGACACGAGGATCACGTCCAGGTGCTGCGCCAGCCGCCCCAGCAGGTCGGGGTCGAGCTTGAGCGCCACCCGGCCGCCGATCACCGATCCGCTGCCGCGCCCTGCGGCGCGTGACACCGCCGCCGCGGCCTTGCCCGCCGTCACGGCCAGCTTGGCCCGCGGCGACAGCGGCTCCGTGTTGCCTGCCATCGTCCTAGATCCTCCTTGCATCGGTCCACGCCCAGCCTATCGATGTCCGGCGCGGCGACCGCACCCTGGCACCGCCGGGAAGGTGGAGGTCGCGTGGAACGTACGATTGCGGCCATGCGAAACCGCCCGATCCCCGGCAGTTCCGGACTGATTCGTGCCATGAGCCTGCTCGGTGATCCGGTGCTGCACGGGACCTGTGAACCCGTCACGGACTTCGGTCCCTCGCTCGCCCGCCTCGTCGAGGACATGTATGCCACGATGTACGCGGCCGAGGGCGTCGGCCTCGCGGCCAACCAGATCGGCGTTCCGCTGCGCGTGTTCGTCTACGACTGCCCGGACGACGACGACATCCGTCACCTCGGCCATCTCGTCAACCCGCGGCTCGTCGAGACCGACGGCATCACCGTACGCGGTCCGGAGGGCTGTCTTTCGCTGCCCGGCATCGAAGCGGGTACCCCGCGGTTCGACCGTGCCGTCGTCGAGGGTCTCACGGTCGACGGCGAGCCGGTCCGGGTCACCGGCACCGGCTTCTTCGCGCGTTGCCTCCAGCACGAGTGCGACCATCTCGAAGGCGCGGTCTACACGGACCGGTTGACCGGGCTGCGGCGCGCCAGGGCGCTGCGCGCGGCCCGCCGGGCACCCTGGGCGCGCACCGGCTGACCGCTCCCGCAGCCTGCGTGTCGGGGGCCTCAGAATCCGGGGCCGCCCGGCCGGTCGCCCGCGGCGGCCAGCCTGCCCCACAGCAGATCGGCCAGGCTGCTCACCAACTGCTCGCGGGAGCAGGGGCGTTCACCGAGCCACCAGTCGCCCGCGGCGTGCATCATGCCGACGATGCCGTGGCCCCAGATGCGGGCCATGGCCTCGCTGTCCGGCCCCAGGTCCACCCGCTCGGCTATCACCAGGGCGAGTTCCTCGCCCAGCCGGCGCAGCAGCGGCGCCGAGTGCCGTCCGACGTCGAAGCCCTGCTCCGTCGAGGGCGCCGCGTCGTCGGACGGGTGCATCAGGAAGCGGTAGACCTGCGGGCGGGCCTCGATCGCTGCGAGATAGGTGTCGAGCGTCGACTCGACGCGCCGGCGGCGCTCGGCGGGGGCGTCGAGGGCGGCGCGCAGGGCGATCAGCAGCGCGTCGGTGTGGCGCTTGGCGAGGGCGCGGTAGAGGCCGCCCTTGTCGCCGAAGTGCCGGTAGAGGATGGGTTTGGTGATTCCGGCCTCCGCCGCGATGGCGTTCATCGAGGCCTTCGGCCCGTCTCTGAGCACCACGCGGTCGGCGGCTTCGAGCAGCTCGCGGCGGCGGCTCTCGGCCGCTGTCCGCTGGCGCTCTGCCTGTCGTGTGCTCTCCATGTCGCCTCTCCCCGCCCCTGGCCGTGCAAATGCGTCCTGCCTGCGCAACGTAACACCCTGCCCAGCGCGGCGCGGATCCGAACCTGGGCGGTTGACAGAGGCTACTTGTCGGTAACAGACTGCGGTTACCGCAAGTAACGAGTGGTTTTTTCACGGCAGTACGTGGAGGGGAACATGGCGGAGTTCACGCTCGAACTCAACGATGACCAGAAGCAGGTCCGTGACTGGCTTCACGGCTTCGCCGCGGATGTGATCCGTCCGGCGGCCTCGGAGTGGGACGAGCGTGAGGAAACGCCCTGGCCCGTCATCCAGGAGGCGGCCAAGGTCGGCATCTACTCCCTCGACTTCTACGCCCAGCAGTTCTTCGACCCGACGGGGCTCGGCATCCCGATGGCGATGGAGGAGCTCTTCTGGGGGGACGCGGGCATCGCCCTGTCCATCGTCGGTACGGGCCTGGCGGCCGTGGGCGTCCTCGCCAACGGCACCGAGGAGCAGATCGGGACCTGGATCCCGCAGATGTACGGCGACGCCGACGACGTCAAGGTCGCGGCCTTCTGCTCCTCCGAGCCGGACGCGGGCTCCGACGTCGCCTCGATGCGTACCCGCGCGGTGTACGACCAGGCCAAGGACGAGTGGGTGCTGAACGGCACCAAGACCTGGGCGACCAACGGCGGCATCGCCAACGTCCATGTCGTCGTCGCCGTGGTCGACCCGGAGCTGGGGTCCAAGGGGCACGCCTCGTTCATCGTGCCGCCGGACACCCCCGGCCTCTCCCAGGGCCAGAAGTTCAAGAAGCACGGCATCCGCGCCTCGCACACCGCCGAGGTCGTCCTGGAGGACGTCCGGGTCCCCGGCCACTGTCTGCTCGGGGGCAGGGAGAAGCTCGACCAGCGCCTGGCGCGGGCCCGCGAGCGCGCCGCCTCCGGTGGCGAGCGGGTGAAGAACGCCGCGATGGCCACCTTCGAGGCGTCCCGCCCGGCGGTCGGCGCGATGGCGGTCGGCACCGCCCGTGCGGCGTACGAGGTCGCGCTGGACTACGCGAAGACCCGCACCCAGTTCGGCCGCCCGATCATCGACAACCAGGGCATCGCCTTCCAGCTCGCGGACATGCGTACGCAGATCGACGCGGCCCGGCTGCTGGTCTGGCGCGCCTCGTGGATGGCGACCACCGGCAAGCCGTTCACCTCGGCGGAGGGCTCCATGTCCAAGCTGTACGCGAGCGAGACGGCGAAGAAGGTCACCGCCCAGGCCGTCCAGATCCTCGGCGGCAACGGCTTCACCCGTGAGTACCCGGTGGAGCGGATGCACCGGGACGCGGCGATCTACACGATCTTCGAGGGCACGAGCGAGATCCAGCGCCTGGTCATCGCCCGCACCCTGTCGGGCATGCCGATCCGCTGAGGCCGTCCCGCCGGGGCCGCCCCCGAGCCCCCTACGACCCCCAACCCCCACCCCCCCCCCCCCCCCCCACCCCCCCCCCCCCCCCCCAAACCCCCACCCCCCCCCCCCCCCCACCCCTACCCCCCCCCCCTCCCCCCCCCCCC
>NZ_JBHWIY010000013.1:150916-253710 GCF_042731715.1 Streptomyces sp. NPDC059832
TCCCCCCCCACCCTTTGTGGGGCATCCGACTCCTTGGGGCCCTTCCTCCGGGGCCCCCCCCCGCTCCCGGGAGGGTCCGAACCCTGGCCCCGTCCGGCGATCGGGGGCGCGGTACGTCAGGCGGGAAGGAGGGACTCGATGGCCGTGACGAGCTCGGGCGACTCCGGCTCGACGCGCGGGCGCAGCCGCGCGACCGGCTCGCCCGCCGGGGAGATGAGGAACTTCTCGAAGTTCCACTGGACGTCACCGGCCTCGCCGTCCGCGTCCGCCAGCCGGGCCAGCTCGACGTAGAGCGGGTGGCGCCCCTCGCCGTTCACATCGGTCTTCTCCAGCAGCGGGAAGCTGACCCCGTACGTCGTCGAGCAGAAGGTCTGGATCTCCTCCGGGCTCCCCGGCTCCTGGCCGGCGAACTGGTTGCACGGCACGCCGAGCACGGTGAAGCCGCGGTCCGCGTACTCGTTCTGGAGCTTCACCAGGCCCGCGTACTGCGGGGTGAGCCCGCACTTGGACGCGACATTCACCAACAGGACCACCTTGCCGCTGTAGTCGGCCAGGGAGGTGGGCTCGCCGGTGAGGGTGCGCAGGGGGATGTCGTGCAGCGTCATGAGGGTCTCCTCGTAGATGTGACTTCCGCAGCCATTGTCACGCCCCGAGCCGGTCCGTACGAAGCCGGTCGTCCGGCCGTCCGGAGCCCGCGCAAGCCACCGACCTGCGGGAGTCCCGCCATCGTGTCGAACGCGGCATGACCCCGATGAGCGACCTGCGCGCGGTATGCGCCTCGTGTCGAACTCCAGTGCCTCGCCCAGGAGATCGGCAGGCGGCCGGGCGACTGCCTCGTCACGGGGGAGGCGCCGTGGGTGCGGAGTCGATCGCCTTGTAGTACAGCGTCGTCGGCTTCAGGACCCCGGCCGGGTCCCCGGCGTAGTCCGGGATCGAGCCGCACTCCGTCCAGCCCGCCGAACGATAGAGCCGCTCGGCCGGACTTCCGGTCTCGGTGTCCAGGACCAGCAGCGCGACGCCCGCTTCGGCGGCCGACCGCTCGGCGGCGTCGAGCAGCGACCGGCCGAGGCCCCGGCCGCGGGCCGACGGACGCACCATCAGCTTGGCCACCTCCGCGCGGTGGCGGGCGTTGGGCAGTTGGGCCCGGACCAGGCCGATGGTTCCGGCGACCCGTTCCGCGTCGCGGGCGATCCAGACCTGAAGCAGGCCGGCGTCGACGGCCCCGGCCCGCTCGCGCCACCAGGCGGCGGCCACGTCACGGTCCAGCGGAGCGAGGAATCCCACCGACGATCCGCCGTTCACGGTCTCCACCAGGAGGGCTGCCAACTCATCGGCGTAGGTGACCAGTTCGGGGCCGTGCACGGGGACGATCTCGGTCATGTACGGAGTCCTTTCACGGACATCGCGGCCATCGCGGCGTTGGTGGCTGTCATGGCAGAACGATCATCAGGGCATAGCGGACCGGCTCCGGTCCCGGACAGTGGAAGCGCGAGGGGCCGCGCAGCCGGAACCGAAGGCAGTCGCCGCTGCGCACGGTGTGCGCGGTGCCGTCGACGGTGATCTCGACCGTTCCCTCCAGCACCCAGACATGCTGCTCCATGCCGGGCACCGGTGCGTTCTCGTACGCGATGGCGGCGCCCGCGTCGAGGGTGCCCTCGATGACCTCCGCGCGCAGACCGGTGTGCGGAGGCGACACCGAGCGGCGTACGAAGCCCGATGCCTCGTCCCGCCAGACCGGTTGCCGTGCGGCGGGGACGAGTTGCGGGGGCTCCGCCTCCACCTCCAGCAGCAGCCGGGACATCGTCCGTCCGTAGACCGTGCACAACCTGCCGAGCAGGGTGGCGGTCGGGCTCAACTCGCCGCGCTCCAGCCGGGACAGCGTGGAGCGGCTCACCCCGCTGCGTCGCGAGAGCTCGTCCAGCGACCAGCCGCGTTCGGTACGCAGTTCGCCCAGCCGCGCGGCGAGCCGGGCATCGACGGAGCCGGGCTCCGCCTCTTCGATTTCTCTCACGATGGAGATGATATCCCTGGATGGAGACGGATCGTGTCATGACGGCGGCCTCCGGGAGCGGCTGTTCTGCCGATCGGGTGCCACCGTGACAGGCTTGTCCGGGGAGGGGCCGGTGGCCCACTCGGGCCTGCCGGTTTGCTCTGCTACCGGAGGAGGCCGCAATGGCCAGTACCGCCAACGGGCCGAGAGTGGCGCCCGACGCCACGCCGAGTTCGCACCACCCCTTCCGGTTCGGCTGGACCGCCTTCGCGGCGGTGCTGATGATCTTCGGCGGATTGATGGCGATCTCCGAAGGAATCGCCGCCATCGCCAAGAGCGACGTGTTCATCGCCACGCGCAACTATGTGTTCCAGTTCAGCCTCACCGGCTGGGGCTGGATCCATCTCGTACTCGGCATCGTCATCGTTCTCGCCGGCTGCGCGCTGTTCACCGGAGCCGTATGGGCACGCGTGGCGGGCATCGTGCTCGCGGGCCTGGGCGCACTCGCCAACTTCCTCTGGCTCCCCCACTACCCGCTCTGGTCCATCGTGCTCATCGCCATCGACGTCTTCATCATCTGGGCGCTGTGCGCGGATCCGCTCCGGGACGAGAAGAAGGCCTGAGGTCACGGCAGGGGCCCGTCATCCTCGATCCGGCCGGACGACGGCGGGGGACGGCGCGAGCCCGAGCGTGACCACATACGAGACCACGACCGAGACGATCACCAGCGGCATGACGGTGAGGCCCTCGGACCCCAGCAGCAGTGTCGCCAGCAGTACCGACGTCATCGGGAGCTTGAGCATCGCCACGCACATGGCGCCGATGCCCATCGCGAAGCCCGAGGTGATGCTCAGTCCCGGGAGATGGGACAGGGCGATTCCGCCCGCCGCTCCCACGAACATCGCCGGGAAGACGGGGCCTCCCCGGAAGCTGCTCAAGGACGCGCAGTACGCCACCGCCTTGCAGAGGACCAGCACCACAAGCGTGCCCACCGAGTATCCGGCGCTCCCGGCCAGCAGCGGATCGAGGGCGTTCTCCCCGGAGTACAGCACCCCGGACGCCTCCCTCCCGGTGCTCTCCGCGTACACGAGGGCGGCCACGCCGACGACCAGGCCCATGACGGCTGTGGCCACCACGGTCCGCCGCTCCACCCGTTCCTGGAGGAACCGGGCGAGCCGCTGGACGCCCGTGCCGGCCAGGGCCGCGGCCAGGCCCACGACGAGTGCCCAGCCGAACTGCGCGAGGTCGGGCCCCGATGCCCGGGGCACATGATGAAGTGCCAGGGAGTACGTCCCGAGCCCGGTCCACGAGCCGAGTCCGGTGAAGATGAGCGCGCCGACGCCGGACGCCAGCAGACCCGGCACCAGGACCATCCCGAGCATCATCCCGGCCAGTCCCGAGGCCTCCATCAGGAGAAAGGCACCCAGGAGCGGCGACCCCAGCAGCGCGCTGATGGCGGCGAAGCTTCCCGCGGCTCCCAGCACGGCACTCGCACCCGGTTCGATGCCGGGCCTGACCAGGCGCGCCGCGTACACGGCCAGTCCGCCGCCGAGCGCGATGAGCGGCGCCTCGGGGCCGAGCACCGCTCCGATGCCCAGCGACGCGAGCGCCGCCAGCACGACGCCGGGCAGTTCCGCCGCCGAGGGCGCTCCCGTGCTCACCATCCCGTCGGCGGGCCGGTGACCGCCCTTCCCCGGCAGATGGCGGATGGTCAGCCCGACCAGCAGGCCCGCCACGGCGAGCAGCGGCACCGGCCACCAGGACGGCGTACCGGTGAAACCGAGCGCTCGGGGCAGATCGTGGTAGGTCAGCGCCTGGAGTTCGTGGACGAGCGCGAGAAAACCGAACGCCACCGCCGAGACCGGGACTCCGATGCCCGCCGCCATCACGAGGAGCAGGGCGTAACCGCGGGTGCGGACCAGTGCGAAGGGGTCCGCCGCCGTCGTGGTCGGTGGTGCGGCGGGCTCGGTCGACATGGTCGTTGTCTCCTCGCGTCGCAACCCGTCCGGAACACGCTGTCCCGCAAGCGTCCACAAGGAGTTAGCACAATGCGCGGTTGCCGCCGTGACGTACCCGCCGGGTGCGTGCGGTGATTTCCGTACTGCCATTCCTCCGGACCAGCGGACGGGCCGGCTTCCCGGGGCGGCTCAGACGTCCCGGGAAGCGGGAAGCCGCCCCGCCCGCACCGCTTCGACGAGCGCCCGGTGGTGCCGCTCGTTCGGCCAGCCGGTCCACCACCTGGTCGGTCAGGTCCGGCGGGCTCACCGCGCGGACATGGATCATGTCCATCCTGAACCTCCACGAAGTCCCGCACCGTCGCCGCCGGTCACGGCCGGACCGGGCGCGCGGGCGGTCCCTCCTCCAGTGACACCGCGGGCGGGACGGCGGGCAGTCCGGGCCGCCCGGCACCGGGGAAGCCCGGGAGGCCCGAGCGGGCGATCACGGGGCGCCGGGCGGATAGTGGAACCGGAGAGGGACCCGTCCGGGATTGGATGCTCATGGACCGATACCCGCCCATCGCCGAGCACGGGCTGGTGGGCGACCTGCAGACCGCCGCACTGGTCTCCTCGCGGGGCGTCGTCGACTGGTTCGCCGCCCCGAGGTTCGATTCCCCCAGCATCTTCGCCGCACTGCTCGACCACGACGACGGCGGCTTCTTCCGGTTGGCGCCCGACGCCCCCAAGAGTTCCTGCCGGCAGCTCTATTACCCGGACACCGCGGTCCTGGTCACCCGGTTCATGTCGCCGGACGGCGTCGGTGAGGTGCTCGACTGGATGCCGCCCGAGCGCACCGGGACCCCCACCGACCGGCACACCCTGGTGCGGTACGTGCGCGCGGTGCGCGGGACCGTACGGTTCGCCATGGAGTGCCGGCCCCGGTTCGACTACGGCCGGGCCTCCCACGAACTCGATCTCGATCCGATCCCCGGGGGAGCCGTGTTCCGGGCGCCGGGGATCGCGGCACACCTGCGGACCGGCTTCCCCATATCACGCGATGGCCGGGACGCCGTGGGCGAAGTGGTGCTGCACGTCGGCGAGTCGACCGTCGCGGTCTTCACCGTCTGCGCGGCGGACGGGCCCGCGCCGCCGGCGCCGGCCGTCGACGCCTTCACGGAACGGCTCTGGGAGGTCGTCGACTTCTGGCAGCGGTGGGTGCACGGCTCCCGCTACCGGGGCCGCTGGTCCGACATGGTCAACCGCTCCGCCATCACGCTCAAGCTGCTCACCTACGCCCCCTCCGGCGCACCGGTCGCGGCGGCGACCATGGGCCTGCCGGAGCAGGTCGGCGGCGAACGCAACTGGGACTACCGCTACACCTGGGTCAGGGACGGCGCGCTGTCGGTCCGGGCCCTGCTCGACCTCGGGTTCGTGGACGAGGCAATCGCCTTCACCCACTGGCTCGGCGACCGGCTCCGGGAGGACAGCGGAGAGGAGCCCCTCCGGATCATGTACCGCGTCGACGGGGAACCCCTGCTGACGGAGGAGATCCTGGACCACTTCGAGGGCTACCGGGGCTCGTACCCGGTACGGCTCGGCAACGCGGCCACCGGCCAGTTGCAGCTCGACATCTACGGCGAGGCCCTCTACGCCCTGTCCGAAGGCCGTGAGGTGGGCATCCAGTCGGGCTACCGGGGCTGGCAGGTCGTGGCCCGGACGCTCGACTGGCTCGTGGACTTCTGGGACCGGCCCGACGAGGGCATCTGGGAGACCCGCGGCGGACGGCAGGACTTCACCTACAGCCGGGTGATGTGCTGGGCGGCGTTCGACCGCGGCCTGCGCCTGGCGTCCGACCTCAGCCGGCCCGCCGACACCGCCCGGTGGACCGGCGCCAGGGACGCCATCCTCGAACAGGTCATGGACCGGGGCTGGAGCGAATCCGAGCAGGCGTTCGTCCAGTACTACGGCGGGGGAGTGCTGGACGCCTCGCTGCTGCTGATGCCCAGGGTGGGGTTCCTCGCCCCGAAGGACCCGGGCTGGCTCGCCACCCTCGACGCCATGGACCGCACCCTCGTCTCCGACAGCCTCGTCTACCGCTACGACCCCGCGGCGTCCCCGGACGGACTGCGGGGATCCGAGGGCACGTTCAGCCTCTGTACCTTCCTCTACGTCGACGCCCTGGCCCGCGCGGGCCGGCTGCGCAAGGCCCGCTACACCTTCGAGAAAATGCTCACGTACGCCAACCATGTCGGCCTGTTCGCCGAGGAGATCGGCCCCAGCGGCGAGCAACTCGGCAATTTTCCGCAGGCGTTCACCCACCTCTCGCTCATCACGGCGGCCCGGACCCTGGACGAGGCGCTGGACCGCGCACGCGCCGGGGAACGCGCCTGACGGCGCTCAGAGCGACGGCTGCCGGGACGGGGGACCGAGGAGGACGGCGGTGTCGCCCGGCCGGATGTCCGGGGTCTGCGTGTGGGTGACCGGGGCGAGCCGCCCGTCGGCGCGGACGACGAACAGCACGTCGTGTCCGGCCGGGACGGCGCCGTCGGCCCGCCGCGTCAGCACCCGGGCCCCGGCCTCGTACCGGCGGGCCAGCTCCGGGCCGGTCAGGCCGGTACGGAAGAGGGGCTCGCCCCCGGTGTACGGCGCCACCACGCCCTGGCTGTCGGCGGCCGGAGCGAGCCGGTGGACCGGACCCTCGACGCTCTCCCGCAGGGTCATGGCGGCGAGTGCGTTGAAGTCGTCCTCCTCGGTGAGCAGCAGCACACCCGTGATGCCCTCCAGCTCCGCCCCGGCACCGGAGGCCGCCGCGAGCAGTTCGCCCGGCGCCAGGGGCAGCCCGGCCTCCTCGATCCGGGCCCGCTGCCGCTCGGCGCCCGCCCACATCAGCACGTCCAGCCCCGCCGAGCGCAGCGCGCGCCCCAGGTCGACCGCCCAGGGTGCGCCGCCGACCAGCAGCGGCCGGGACCGGGACGGGCGCAGCACCCCGAGCCACCGGGCGACCGGAAACGCCGTCAGGCCGTACAGGGTGACGGTGGCGACGATCACCACGAAGGTCGCGGGCAGAATCCGTTCGGCGCCGTCGACGCCCCGCGCCACCAGAGTCGCCGAGAACGTGGAGGCGGTCGCCGCGGCGACGATGCCGCGCGGGGCCATCCACCCGATGAACCATCTCTCCCCGCCGCGGACATCGGTACCGGCCGTCGACACCAGCGCCACGAGCGGACGCACCACCAGGACCAGGAGGGCGACCAGCGCGAGCGAGGGCAGCACCACGTGCCGCAGCGAGGCCGGGGTGACCGTGGCCGAGATGGAGATGAACAACAGGCCGATGATCAGCGAGACCAGTGTGTCGAGGAACGGCCGGCGGGCCGGAATGTCGAGGCCCGGCAGATTCGCCATGGCCATTCCCATGACGACCGCGGAGATGAGCCCGGTGTCCTCGCGGAGCGCGTCGCAGGCGGCCGCGATCCCGATCACCGCGGCGATCTGCGCGGATGTGGCCAGTTCCTCGCTCAGCCGGGCACGACGCAGCAGCAGCCACAGCACCCCGGCCCCGACCACGCCGCCCACCGCACCCACTGCGGCACTGGCCGAGAACTGCTCCAACTGGCTCCCGAACCCCTTGAGTTCACCGGCGACGACGGCGTGGAAGACGAGCGCCCCCAGGATGCCGCCGACCGGGTCGATCAGGGAGCCCTCCCAGATCAGGACGCGTTGCAGCCGCTCGGAAGGCCGGACGAAATTGAGCAGCGGCCCCACGACCGTCGGCCCGGACACGACGAGGATCGCGCCCAGCATCACGGCCGCGCCCCTGGACATGCCCAGCACCGGAACGGCGAACAACGCGGCGGGCAGCCAGGTGATCAGCGCCCCCAGCCAGAGCAGCCTGACCACGATGCGACGTGTATGGCCCCGGAGCCGCCCGATCTCCAGGCCGAGTCCGGCTTCGTAGAGGATCACCGCCACCGCGAGGGAGACCAGCGGGGAGAAGGCATCGCCCAGCAGCTTCTCGGGATCGACGTTGTCCGTCAGCGCCCCGGCGCCGAAGCCGACCGGCAGCAGGATCAGCAGGGCGGGCACCCGCAGCCGGCTCGCCAGCAGTTGCGAGCCGACCGCCAGCACCACGACGAGGCCCACACCCACCATTACTTCGTCGGCCGTCATGTCCGTGCCTCCCTGGACGCCGTGCTGCCCGGCAACCATCGGTGGCGGTGGGGGAAGGGCGGGGCGCGGCTCGCGCCACTGGGCCGTCGGAGGGACCCGCTGTCCCTCCGACGGCCCAACGGGTCCGCGTCCCCCAGGTCCACGATCGAGATGCGCACCGGCCCGCCCACTGCTCCAATGACGGAGGCACAGGCCCCGGCCGGACGCGGGGCAGTCGAGATTCCGAGGAGCCGGTGTGAGCAGCGAGACCGACGAGACAGGGCCGATCGACTACCTGGTGGTCGAGTTCCCGGGAAACCGGATGACGGGCGAAGGACTGCCCCTGCTGGTCGATCTGGTCGACCGGGGAATCATCCGGATCCTGGACCTGGTCTTCGTCAGGAAGGACCAGGACGGAACCGTCGCGGGCGTGGAACTCTCCGAGCTGACCGCGGACGGCCACGAGGACCTCACCGTGTTCGAAGGCGTTTCCTCCGGCCTGCTCGGCCGGGACGACATCGACGAGGTGAGCGCGGTTCTCGAACCCGGCAGCGCTGCCGGGATCGTCATCTACGAGAACGCGTGGGCCGGACCGCTCGCGGCCGCCCTGCGCCGCTCGGGGGGACGGCTCGTCGCCAACGGGCGCATCCCGATCCAGGAGGTCCTGGCATCGCTCGACGCGGCCGAGGCCGGGTCCAGGGCCTGAGCCGCCGTACCGGGCCGGCCGGATGCGCGGAGCCGGCCGCCGGTCTTTCTCGCAGAGCCGGTCGCCGGCCGTTTCTCGCAGAGCCAGTCAAAGGAGATGCACCATGCCAGGCCTTCTTCGTGGCGTCGCCCGTACAGCGGTGATCGCCGGAACCGCCACCTCCGTCTCCAACCGGGTCTCCCGGCGCCAGGCTGGCCGCTGGGCGCGGCAGGACGCCGAGCAGGCGCAGCCCCGGCCCGCCCCCGCGGCGCCGCCGCCTCCGGCGCCCACGTCCCTCGCGCCGGAGGACGAGATGAGCAACAAGATCGCCCAGCTCAAGGACCTCGGCGACCTCAAGAGCCAGGGGGTGCTGAGCGAGAGCGAGTTCGAGGCCCAGAAGGCCAGGATCCTCGCCGGCTGACCGGTCCGGCCGTGCGGGCGGGCCCGCGCGCCCGCCTCACTTGCGCTTGTCGTCCCAGGGCGTGCCCATCCAGCTGTCGAAGGTGCGGATCAGCGCGCTCAGCGCGGCTGCGAGCCGCCAGTCGACCCACGGCGCGTGGACATGGACCTCGTCGTCGTCCGAGAAGAACTCCAGCGGAACCTCCCGGCCGGCCCGCCAGATGATGCGCCGGGGTCCGCGCGCCGCATCGCCCCCGCCGCTCAGGAGGCTGCCCACGCCGATCGCCACCTGGACGGGGAGCAGCAGCCACCACACGTACCACCAGAAGATCCGGCCCTTGAAGCCGACCGCCTCCGGGCAGCCGACCTGGGCGACCGTCCAGCGGGTCCGCAGCCCCTTGCCGTGGAGGGCCTTCTCGCGGACGAGCGTGCCGATGAGCTCGCCCTGCGCGCCCAGCACCCGGTACGTGGCGACGCCGTCGGCCGCGGACGCGGTGACCAGGGTGGCCAGCCGGATCCGGCGCTCGGGGTCGGCCCACAGGACGAAGGAGCGCGCCCCCGTCCTGCGGGCCGCGAGATACGCCGGTATCCCGCCCTCCGGCAGTTCGCGCTCCACATGGGCGACCACCCGGGACTCGCCACCGGGCGCGTCGGCGAACTCGACGACACGGCTGACGGGCGAGGTCTCCCCCGGAACCGGCTTCAATGTCAGCACGCTGCCCACCAGTGAACTCCTCCGTCGTGTGCTGCTCGGACGTGTGTGCTGCTCGGACGTCGCACGGTGGACGGGCGTCCTGAGAAGATCGATCCGTGGAATCCGCCGAGCCCCTCCCCGAGCCCCTCCCCGGATCCGGTACCGGACCCTCGCCCGAGGACGACCGGGCAGGCCGTACCACCCGGCGACGGGTGGTGCGCTGTCGCATGTGCGGCCGCCCGCTCACCGGTACGGAGTCACGCCGCACCGGCCTCGGCCCCGCCTGCGACGCCAAACTCCACCCGGCGCCGCCGGACATCCGCACCCGCCGCCACGAGGTCGAGCAGGACCCGCTGCCCGGCATCTGACCGGACAGGCCCTAATCGCCGAGACGGCGGAACAGCCCCTCCTGCACCACGGACACCAGCAGATTGCCGCCGCGGTCGTAGATCCGGCCACGCGCCAGCCCCCGACCGCCCGTGGCGACCGGCGACTCCTGGTCGTACAGGAACCACTCGTCGGCCCGGAACGGCCGGTGGAACCACATCGCGTGGTCCAGCGACGCCATGTCGAAGCCGCGCGGACCCCACAGCGGCTCCACCGGGATACGGACCGCGTCGAGCAGCGTCATGTCACTGGCGTACGTCAGCGCACAGGTGTGCACCAGCGGATCGTCGCCCAGCGGGCCGACCGCCCGCATCCACACCGCGCTGCGCGGGTCGGCGTCCTTGACCTCCTCCTTCGTCCAGCGCAGCCGGTCGACGTACCGGATGTCGAAGGGCTGCCGCCGAGCCATCCGTTCGAGCGCCTCCGGCAGCGCGCCCAGGTGCTCCCGGACCTCCTCGGCGACGGTCGGCAGCTCCTCGGGATCCGGGATCTCGCGGGCCGGCGGCAGCTGGTGCTCGAAGCCCGCCTCCTCCGGCCGGTGGAAGGACGCCGTCAGATTGAAGATCGTCCGGCCCTGCTGGACGGCCGTGACCCGGCGCGTGGTGAACGACCGGCCGTCCCGGACGCGCTCCACCTCGTACACGATCGGCACCCCCGGACGCCCCGGACGCAGGAAGTACGCGTGCAGCGAGTGGACCGGCCGGTCCCCGTCGGTGGTCCGGCCTGCCGCGACCAGTGCCTGCCCGGCGACCTGCCCGCCGAAGACCCGCTGCAGGGACTCCTGAGGGCTGCGCCCGCGGAAGATGTTGACCTCGATCCGCTCCAGGTCGAGCAGATCGACCAGGCGCTCGGCGGGATTCGTCATGCCGTTCGTCTCCACTCTCGCAGCGGCGCCGCCCCCACGGCGTACGCCCTCACAGCTGACCGACGGAGGTCACGCGGACGACGGCCCGGCCCTCCTCGTCGGAAGCGGCCAGATCGACCTCCGCGCTGATGCCCCAGTCGTGGTCGCCGTTCGGATCGGCGAAGGTCTGCCGGACCCGCCACAGCCCGTGCGCCGCGTCCTCGTCGATCTTCAGCAGCTTCGGGCCACGGGCGTCCGGACCGGTGCCCAGGTCCTCGTACTCGTCCCAGTAGGCGTCCATCGCATCGCCCCACGCGTCCTCGTCCCAGCCCGCGTCGCCGTCCAGCTCGCCGAGCTCGCCCACCTTGTCCAGCGCGGCCAGCTCCACCCGGCGGAACATCGCGTTGCGCACCAGCACCCGGAAGGCGCGGGCGTTGGCCGTGACCGGCTTCACCTCGTCGGCCCGCTCCTGCGCCTGCTCGGCGGTCTCCACCTCCGGATTGGCGAGCTGCTCCCACTCGTCCAGCAGGCTGGAGTCCACCTGGCGGACCATCTCGCCCAGCCAGGCGATCAGGTCCTCCAGGTCCTCGGACTTGATGTCGTCCGGGATGGTGTGCTCAAGCGCCTTGTACGCACTGGCGAGATAGCGCAGCACGATGCCCTCGGTGCGGGCCAGCTCGTAGTTGGAGGTGAACTCCGTGAACGTCATGGCGCGTTCGTACATGTCGCGGATCACGGACTTCGGCGAGACCGGGTGGTCGCCCACCCACGGGTGGCTCCTGCGGTACACGTCGTACGCGTGCCACAACAGCTCGCTCAGCGGCTTCGGGTACGTGACCTCCTGGAGCAGCTCCATCCGCTCCTCGTACTCGACGCCGTCCGCCTTCATCTGCCCGACCGCTTCGCCGCGTGCCTTGTTCTGCTGCGCGGCGAGGATCTGCCGCGGGTCGTCGAGCGTCGACTCGACCACGGAGACCATGTCCAGCGCGTACGAGGGGGAGTCCGGGTCCAGCAGGTCGAACGCGGCCAGCGCGAAGGTGGACAGCGGCTGGTTGAGCGCGAAGTCCTGCTGGAGGTCGACGGTGAGCCGGACGATCCGGCCCTCCGCGTCCGGCTTGTCGAGCTGCTCGACGACACCGCCGTCCAGCAGCGAGCGGTAGATCGCGATGGCCCGGCGGATGTGCCGCAGCTGCGCCCGGCGCGGCTCGTGGTTGTCCTCCAGCAGGTGCCGCATCGCCTCGAAGGCGTTGCCGGGACGCGCGATCACGGACAGCAGCATGGTGTGCGTGACCCGGAAGCGGGAGGTCAGGGGCTCCGGGTCGGACTGGATCAGCTTGTCGAAGGTGGTCTCCGACCAGGCGACGAAGCCCTCGGGGGCCTTCTTGCGGACCACCTTGCGCTTCTTCTTCGGGTCGTCGCCCGCCTTCTTGACGGCCTTCTCGTTCTCGATGACGTGCTCGGGCGCCTGCGCCACGACGAAGCCCGCCGTGTCGAAGCCGGCCCGGCCCGCACGGCCGGCGATCTGGTGGAACTCCCGGGCGCGCAGCGTACGCACCCGGGTGCCGTCGTACTTGGTGAGCGCCGTGAACAGCACCGTGCGGATGGGGACGTTGACGCCGACGCCGAGGGTGTCCGTACCGCAGATCACCTTCAGCAGACCGGCCTGGGCGAGCTTCTCCACCAGGCGCCGGTACTTCGGCAGCATGCCCGCGTGGTGCACCCCGATGCCGTGCCGCACATAGCGGGAGAGGTTCTGGCCGAACTTGGTGGTGAAGCGGAAGTTGCCGATCAGGTCGGCGATCTTCTCCTTCTCCTCCTTGGTGCACATGTTGATGCTCATCAGCGACTGCGCCCGCTCGACGGCCGCGGCCTGGGTGAAGTGCACGATGTAGACCGGTGACTGCCTGGTGTCCAGCAGCTCGGTGAGGGTCTCGGTGATCGGGGTCAGCCGGTACTCGTAGCTGAGCGGGACCGGCCGGGTCGCGGAGCGCACCACGGAGGTGGGGCGGCCGGTGCGGCGGGTCAGGTCCTCCTCGAACATCCGGACGTCACCGAGCGTGGCCGACATCAGGATGAACTGGGCCTGCGGCAGCTCCAGCAGCGGGATCTGCCAGGCCCAGCCGCGGTCCGGCTCGGCGTAGAAGTGGAACTCGTCCATCACGACCTGGCCGATGTCGGCGTGCTTGCCGTCGCGCAGTGCGATGGAGGCCAGCACCTCGGCCGTGCAGCAGATCACCGGGGCGTCGGCGTTGACCGAGGCGTCGCCGGTGAGCATGCCGACGTTCTCCGTACCGAACAGCTTGCACAGGTCGAAGAACTTCTCCGAGACCAGCGCCTTGATCGGCGCGGTGTAGAAGGTGACCTTGTCCTGGGCCAGCGCGGTGAAGTGCGCACCCGCCGCGACCAGGCTCTTTCCGGAACCGGTCGGGGTGGAAAGGATCACATTCGCGCCGGAGACCACCTCGATCAGCGCCTCCTCCTGGGCCGGGTAGAGGGTGATGCCCTGTGTCTCGGTCCATGACGAGAAAGCCTCGAAGAGGGCGTCGGGGTCGTCGGTCGGGGGCAGCTGATCGATAAGGGTCACGCCCCCATCTTGCCTGCCTTCCGCCCGGATGAGGGAACCGGACGACCGTATGAAGATCACGGGCGATACGCTTCCCACTCAACTCGGCCGTGCCGTAACGGCAATGGCAGCGATACGACTCTGGGGGCGGGAAGAACCATGATGGGACCGGCACACTCTCTGTCAGGGGCAGCGGCCTGGCTGGGGGTGGGCGCGGCGGCGGCGGCCGCCGGCCACGCGATGCCGTGGCCCGTCCTCGTCGTCGGGGCACTGATCACCGCCGGGGCCGCGCTGGCCCCGGACCTCGACCACAAGTCCGCGACCATCTCGCGCGCCTTCGGGCCGGTGTCCCGGGGGCTCTGCGAGATCGTCGACAAGCTCTCGCACGCCGTCTACAAGGCGACCAGGATGCGCGGCGACTCGCACCGCAACGGCGGCCACCGCACGCTGACCCACACCTGGCTGTGGGCGGTCCTGATCGGCGCAGGCGCCTCCGCCGCGGCGATCACCGGCGGCCGGTGGGCGGTCCTGGGGATCCTCTTCGTCCACCTGGTGCTCGCCGTCGAAGGGCTGCTGTGGCGGGCCGCCCGGATGTCCAGCGACGTCCTGGTCTGGCTGCTCGGCGCGACCAGCGCCTGGATACTGGCCGGCGTCCTGGACAAGCCGGGCAACGGCTCGGACTGGCTGTTCACCGCCCCCGGCCAGGAGTACCTCTGGCTCGGGCTGCCGATCGTGCTGGGCGCCCTCGTCCACGACATCGGCGACGCGCTGACCGTCTCCGGCTGCCCGATCCTGTGGCCCATCCCGATCGGCCGCAAGCGCTGGTACCCGATCGGTCCGCCGAAGGGCATGCGGTTCCGGGCCGGGAGCTGGGTGGAGCTGAAGGTGCTGATGCCGGTGTTCATGGTGCTCGGGGGAGTGGGCGGAGCGGCCGCGCTGAACTTCATCTGACGGACGCCGGCGGCTCTGCCGCCGGATCACCGGCGATCCGCGCCATCGGCACGATCGGGGCTCAGCCGGTGACCGGGCACCTGGTGCCGTTGGTCCGCCGGGAAGCGCATGCCGTCAGGACCTTGCCGACCTCAAAGAACAGGGCGACGATCCTGCGGTTGTCCTCCCGGTCACCGAGGTCGAGGAACCTGACCCGCAGCCGAATGATCTCCACCCGGCCCAGGTACTCGGTGAGCACGAACAGGGTGCTGCGGCGTGCGTACTCGCGCGTGTGCGGTGAGTTCCACGCGTAGTGCGTGGTCAGGAAGCACACTTCGCGGACCGCCATGTTCTCCGGGCGGGACTGCGGGTCGAAGGCCGCCCGCAGGAGCGGATCGCGGTAGCGGCTCATCACGTCCTGCCGCTGCTCGGACCGGGCGCGGCGGGCGGACCCCGGCGCCAACTCGGCACTCGGCAAGGCCTGTTTCCGCGTCGCCCGGCCGCTGAGCGCAACACCGGCGAGCGCGACCACACCCGAGATTCCGGCCACCACGAGCTCGACACCCATGCGCCGACGGTCGCGGGTGGTACCCCGGGGCTGTCCGGTGTTCCCGTCCGCCCGCCCGCCCGGAGCCGCTCAGGCGCGCGGACGGCACGCGTGGCCCGCTCAGCCGTGCCAGGACCGCCACAGCGCCGCATACGCGCCGTCCGCCGCCACCAGCTCGTCATGACTGCCCAGTTCACTGATCCGGCCGCCCTCCACGACCGCGATCACATCCGCGTCGTGCGCGGTGTGCAGCCGGTGTGCGATGGCCACGACCGTACGGCCGTCCAGCACCCGGGCCAGTGAGCGCTCCAGATGGCGGGCCGCCCGCGGGTCCAGCAGCGATGTCGCCTCGTCCAGCACCAGCGTGTGCGGATCGGCCAGGACCAGCCGGGCCAGGGCGATCTGCTGGGCCTGGGCCGGAGTCAGCGCCAGACCGCCGGAGCCGACCTCGGCGTCCAGCCCGTCGTCCAGGCTCCTCGCCCAGCCGTCAGCGTCGACGGCCGCCAGCGACGCCCACAGCTCGGCGTCCTCGGCGCCCGTACGGGCCAGCAGGAGGTTGTCCCGCAGCGAACCGACGAACACATGGTGCTCCTGGTTGACCAGCGCCACATGCGCACGTACGTCCTCCGCCTTCATCCGTGACAACTCGGCGCCGCCGAGCGTCACTTCGCCCGTACGCGGGGCGTAGATCCCGGCCAGCAGCCGGCCCAGCGTGGACTTGCCGGCGCCGGACGGGCCGACCAGCGCGAGGCGCGTCCCCGGCGCGACGTCCAGCGACACCCGGTGCAGGACGTCGAGGCCGGCGCGGTACCCGAAGCGCACCTCGTCGGCCCGCACGTCCCGGCCGTCCGGGACGAGCCCCGCATCGCCCGCGTCCGGCTCGATGTCCCGCACCCCGACCAGCCGGGCCAGTGACACCTGGGCGACCTGCAGCTCGTCGTACCAGCGCAGGATCAGACCGATCGGGTCGACCATCATCTGCGCCAGCAGCGCACCCGTCGTCAGCTGTCCCACGGTCAGCCAGCCCTCGATGACGAACCAGCCGCCGAGCATCAGCACCGCGCCCAGAATCGTCACGTACGTGACGTTGATGACGGGGAAGAGCACGGAGCGCAGGAACAATGTGTAGCGTTCCCACGCCGTCCACTGGGCGATGCGCGTGTCCGACAGCGCCACCCGGCGCGCACCCAGCCGGTGCGCCTCCACCGTCCGTCCGGCGTCCACCGTCTCCGCCAGCATCGCGGCGACCGCGGCGTATCCCGCGGCCTCCGAACGGTACGCGGACGGTGCCCGCCTGAAGTACCAGCGGCAGCCGAGGATCAGCACCGGCAGCGCGATCAGCACGGAGAGTGCCAGCGGGGGAGCGGTCACGGTGAGCGCACCGAGCAGCAGCCCCGCCCACACCACACCGATCGCCAGCTGCGGCACGGCCTCGCGCATCGCGTTGGCCAGCCGGTCGATGTCCGTGGTGATCCTGGAGAGCAGATCTCCGGTACCGGCCCGCTCCAGCACCCCCGGCGGCAGCCCGACCGACCGTACGAGGAAGTCCTCGCGCAGATCGGCCAGCATCTCCTCGCCGAGCATCGCGCTGCGCAGGCGCATCAGCCGGGTGAACACGGTCTGCACGATCAGCGCGAGCGCGAACACCCCGGCGGTGCGCTCCAGATGGAGGTCCCGCACACCGTCGGAGAGGTCCTCGACCAGCCCGCCCAGCAGATAGGGGCCGACGATCGACGCGATCACCGCGATGGCGTTGAACGCGACGAGTACGGTGAACCGTCCGCGATGGCGCCGCAGCAGCTCGCGTACATAGCTCCGTACGGTGGTGGGGGTGCCGACCGGCAGGGTCGTCGCCGACTCCGGCGCGGCCGGGTCGTACGCCGGTACTGCGACGCCGATCATGCCCGTTCCTCGATTTCCTCGATCGTCATGGTCGTGCCCCGAGAGGTCAGGGCCGCGATCTCGTCGTCCGTCTCGCGTGTCACGACCGCCCGGTAACGGGGGTCCGTATGCAGGAGTTCACGGTGCCCGCCGACCGCGACGACGGTGCCCCGGTGCACCAGCACCACCCGGTCCGCGAGGTCGAGCAGCAGCGGTGACGAGGCGAACGCCACGGTGGTGCGGCCCCGGCGCAGTGCCTTGATTCCGGCCGCGACCCGGGCCTCCGTGTGCGAGTCGACGGCGGAGGTCGGCTCGTCGAGAACCAGCGTCTCCGGGTCGGTCACCAAGGAGCGGGCCAGCGCGAGCCGCTGACGCTGGCCACCCGAGAGCGACCGGCCGCGCTCGGTGATCCGGGTCGCCATCGGGTCGCCGTCCGTGGCGAGCGACGCCTGCGCCAAGGAGTCCAGCACATCGCCGCACTGCGCGGCCGTCAGCGCCTCCTCGGCGGTCACCCGGCCGGACGACGGAACGTCCAGCAGTTCGCGCAGCGTCCCGGACAGCAGAACCGGGTCCTTGTCCTGGACCAGCACGGCGGTCCGGGCGGATTCCAGCGGGAGTTCGTCCAGCGGCACGCCGCCGAGCAGGACGGACGGGGCGCTCCGCTCCGCGGCGTCCGCGCCGGAGGAGTCGCGTGCTCCGCCCTCCGCCTCCGCGGCGCGCTCGCTCTTGTCAGCAGCCGCGCCCGTGTCCGTGTTCACCTGGGCGTGTCCGCCGAGCCGCTCGGCCAGTCGGCCCGCCTCGTCCGGATCTCCGCAGACCACGGCGGTGAACAGGCCGGCCGGGGCCATCAGACCGGTGACCGGGTCGTACAGATCGCCGGCCGGTGCTGCGTCGACGGTCGACGGCCGGTCCGTGCGGCGCAACGACAGCACCCGGACCGCGCGCTGGGCGGAAGGCCGCGAGAAGGAGTACGCCATCGCGATCTCCTCGACGTGACGGAGCGGGAACAGCAGCAGCGTCGCCGCGCTGTACACCGTGACCAGCTGACCGACGTCGATCCGGCCGTCCCGGGCCAGCACCGCCCCGTACACGACCAGCGAGATGAGCAGCACGCCCGGCAGCAGCACCTGGATCGCCGAGATCAGCGACCACATCCGCGCGCTGCGCACCGCGGCCTCGCGGACCTCCTGGGAGGCACGCCGGTAGCGGCCGAGGAACAGTTCCTCGCCGCCGATCCCGCGCAGCACCCGCAGACCCGCCACGGTGTCCGAAGCCAGTTCCGTGGCCTTGCCCGCCTTTTCGCGCTGGAGATCGGCTCGCCGGGTGGCCCGGGGGAGCAGCGGCAGCACGGCGAGGGCCAGCAGCGGCACGGCGAGGGTCACCAGGATGCCCAGCGACGGCAGATAGAGGAGGAGCCCCGCACAGATCAGCACCAGGGCGGCGGCGGCCGCGGCGAACCGCGAGAGGGCCTCGACGAACCAGCCGATCTTCTCGACGTCGCCCGTGGAAACCGCGATCACCTCGCCCGCCGCGACCCGACGGGTCAGCGCCGAGCCGAGCTCCGCGGTCCTACGGGCCAGCAGCTGCTGGACCCGGGCGGCGGCGGTGATCCAGTTGGTGACGGCCGTCCGGTGGAGCATGGTGTCGCCCAGCGCGATCAGCACGCCCAGGGCCGCGATCAGGCCGCCCGACCATGCGAGCCGGCTGCCGGAACGGTCGACCACCGCCTGAACGGCGAGACCGACGGCGGGCGGCAGCCCGGCGATGGAGCATTGGTGGAGCAGGCCCCAGGACATGGATCTGAGCTGGCCCTTGAGCTGATTGCGGCCGAGCCAGAGCAGGAAGCGTGGGCCCGACCGGACATCGGGATCGCCGGGATCCGGGTAGGGAAGATCGCGAATCTGCATGACGTCCCATGGTTCGGTGTGACGGTTTGTTCGGTGAATGGATCAAGGTGAATGATCCAAACCGTGCAAGGTTCGCCCTGGGACGTCGGTCGGAGCAATTGGTTTTCTCCGCGAACGGTACTTTTCGAGCCACGGTCGCGAGGCGAACGGGCGGGCCGGGCGTCGTGGCACGCGCGTACCCGGCCCGCCCGTTCACATCGGCCGGTCAGGCCTTCTCGGGGTTCTCCGAGTCCATGCCGGAGCGGGCCTTCTTCCACTCACCGCGGGTGAAGTCCGGGATCTGCTGCGGCGCGCCCTTCGCCCTGATGGACAGATGGCTGAGCGGCACGGGGGACGTCCAGGTCGCCGCGTCGTACACGTCGAAGTCGGGGACGAGGCCGAGCCGCATGCACTGCATCAGCCGGAACACCAGCATGTAGTCCATGCCGCCGTGACCGCCGGGCGGGTTGGCGTGTTCCTTCCACAGCCAGTGGTCCCACTCCTGGTACTTGGCGAAGTCGCCCCAGTCGTCATTGGTGTGGTCGGGCTCGATGTAGATACGGGCGGGGTAGTCCTCGAAGACGCCCTTCGTGCCGCCGAGGCTGTTGATCCGCGAGTACGGATGCGGAGTGGACACGTCGTGCTCCAGCCGGATCACTCGTCCCTTGGCGGTCTGGACGAGACTGATCGTCCGGTCGGACTCGATATAGGTCTCCTTCCAGCTCGGGTCGCCGGCCGGCATGTTCTTCTCGCGGTACTCGGCGAGGCCGAGGGACGGGGAGCCGACGCTGGTGATGCTCACCGCACGGTCGCCGCGGTTGATGTCCATGTAGTTGGCGACCGGGCCGAACCCGTGGTTGGGGTAGAGATCGCCCCGCAGCCGGGTGTGCCAGAGCCTGCGCCAAGGGCCTTCGTAGTAGCCCGGGTCGAACATCAGGCCACGCAGATCGTGGTTGTACGCGCCCGCGCCGTGCAGCAGATCACCGAAGAGACCCGCATGCGCCATGCGCAGCACCCGCATCTCGTTCTGCCCGTAGCAGCAGTTCTCCAGCTGCATGCAGTGGCGTCTGGTGCGCTCGGACAGATCGACCAGTTCCCAGAGCTGGTCGAGCTGGAGAGCGATCGGACACTCCACGCCGACGTGCTTGCCGTTCAGCATGGCGGTCTTCGCCATCTGGAAGTGGAAGTCCCAGGGCGTCGCCACGTAGACGAAGTCGATGTCCCCGCGCCGGCAGAGGTTCTCGTAGTCGTCCTCACCATGGGTGTAGACGGCGGGTGCCGGCTGACCTGCGGCGGTCACCTTCGCGGCGGCCCGTTGCGCCTTGGCCTTGACCGGGTCGCAGACGGCGACGACCTGTACACCACTGACGGCGAGGAAGAGATCGATCATGCTGCCACCGCGATTGCCGAGGCCGACGATGCCGACCCGGACGGTGGAACGCCGGTCGAAGGGGACCCCCACCATGGTCCTGCCCTGGCGCTTCGGAGCGTCCGCCCGGTCCGCGGCAGCGGCTTCCGGTCCCCGGCCCGGGGCTGCGGCTGCGGTGGAGCTCCCGAGGGCACCGAGCCCGAGCCCGGCACCGGCCACTCCGGCGGTCGTCCACAGGACCGAGCGGCGGCTCATGGAGCCCTCGTCGCCGCCCTGCGTACCGTCGTTCTGCTGTGCTGCGTCGTTCATCGATCCTCCGTGAAGGGGGTCTGACGTGCGCGGCTGGTAATGAACCTCGGTAAGGACCTTGGTAGTTGGGTCTGTTGTCGCGCAAGAGGAGTGATTGGACTCCTGTTTCGAAACCATGGACTTTCGTACACACGCAAAAACGCCGGGCGGGCTCGAACGCATCGAGCCCGCCCGGCTGTCCAGGGCGGCTACGGGGACCGAACGGCCCAGGTGATCAGCGCACAACGGCTCCTGGCCGGGTGGCCCGTTCCAATTCCATCAGCACCGAGTAGTACGAATGACCTGTGGCCCTGTCCATTCCGATCTCGCACATGCGGTTGGCCGAGAGATAGGCGTCGTACGCGCGTCCGTTCACCTCGGCGGCCTCCTTCGCCGTGGCCGAGGCCGTCAACTCCTTGTGCAGCATGCCCCGGTCGCCCGCGAAGGCGCAGCACCCGGCGTCGTCAGGGATCACGACCTCCTCGGCGCAGGCCTGCGCGACCGTACGCAACTGCTCCACGTCGTCCAGATGCTGCATGGAGCACGTCGGATGCAGGACCGCCGAACCGGTCTTCCGGAGGACCGTCAGCTCCGGAAGCAGTTCGTCGGCCGCCCAGACCAGGGAGTCGACGACGGTCAGCTCCCGGTGCAACTCCCGGTTGTCGTCGGTGAGATACGGCACCACCTCATGGGCGATGCCCAGGGTGCACGACGAGGCGTCCACGACCAGTGGGAGCTTTCCGCCGGCCGTCCAGCCCCAGGCCGCCTCCACGATGCGGTTGGCCATCACGGCGTTGCCCTCGTCGTACCCCTTGGAGTGCCAGATCGTCGCGCAGCAGGTCCCCGCGACATCGTCCGGGATCCAAACCGGCTTTCCGGCGCGGGCGGAGACGGCGACGACGGCCTGCGGCAGCGACGGACCGCGGTGGCCCTCGGGGCCACCGAAGATCCGGTTCACACACGCCGGGTAGTAGACGGCGCTCGCCCCGACGCGGGAGGTGCGGGGCAGCTTCCGGGCGGCGGCGCCGGGAATCTCGGGCAGCCACTCGGGCACCAGATCGGGGCGCACGGCCTTGCGGGCGAGCGCGGTGATGGTCTCCAGCGGTCCGTCCCCGAGCCGGTCGCCGATCCGGTCGGCCGCGGCCACCGCGAGCCGCGCAGCCGCCTCCACCGCCTTGAAGTTCTTCGCCGTGAGCGCCGCGATCCGCTCCTCGCGCGGCGAGTGGCGCCGGTGGCGGAAGTCCTTCATCATCGCGCCGGTGTCGATGCCCACCGGGCAGGCGAGCTTGCACGTCGAGTCGCCCGCACAGGTGTCGACGGCGTCATAGCCGTAGGCGTCGAGCAGCTGCGTCTCCACCGGGGAGCCGCCCGGCTGCCGCATCATCTCCCGGCGCAGCACGATCCGCTGGCGCGGGGACGTGGTCAGATCATGGCTGGGACAGGTGGGCTCGCAGAAGCCGCACTCGATGCAGGGATCGGCGACCGCCTCGACCTCGGGAATGGTCTTCAGCCCGCGCAGATGGGCCTTCGGGTCGCGGTCGAGGACGATCCGGGGGGCCAGGACGCCGTCGGGGTCGATGATCTGCTTGGTGCGCCACATCAGCCCGGTCGCCTTCGGGCCCCACTCCAGCTCCAGGAAGGGGGCGATATTGCGGCCGGTGGCGTGCTCGGCCTTCAAGGAGCCGTCGAAGCGTTCCACCGTCAGCCGGCAGAAGTCGTCCATGAACGCGGCGTAGCGGTCGACGTCGGACGGCTTCGCCGCGTCGAAGGCGAGCAGGAAGTGCAGGTTGCCGTGGGCCGCGTGGCCCGCCACGGCGGCGTCGAAACCGTGCTCCGCCTGGAGCCGGAGCAGGGCCTCGCAGGCTTCCGCCAGCCGGGAGGGCGGCACCGCGAAGTCCTCCGTGATCAGCGTCGTCCCCGAGGGCCGGGAGCCGCCGACCGCGGTGACGAATGCCTTGCGGGCCTTCCAGTAGCCGGAGATGACCCTGGCGTCGCGGGTGAACCCGTTGGTCACCGAGGGGACGGGCGCGACCAGGTCGAGCTCCTCGACGACGGCCGCCGCCGCCCGCTCGTACGCCTCCTGGCCGAGCTCGTCCGGGGCCCGGAACTCCACCAGCAGCGCCGCGGTCTCCTTGGGCAGTTCGGCCCAGTCCGCGGGCACGCCCTGGACTCTCACCGACGCGCGCAGCGTATTGCCGTCCATCAGCTCGACGGCGATTGCCCCGGCCTCGTTGAAGCGGGGCACGGCGGCCGCCGCCGCGGTCAGGGACGGGAAGAACAGCAGGGCCGTGGAGATCCGGCGGTCCAGCGGCAACGTGTCGAAGACGACCTCGGAGATGAAGCCGAAGGTGCCCTCGGAGCCGACCATCAGACCGCGCAGGATCTGGACCGGCGTCGAGCCGTCCAGGAAGGCGTCGAGGCGGTAGCCGTTGGTGTTCTTGATCTCGTACTTGGCGCGGATCCGGGCGGTGAGCTCGGCGTCCGCCTCGATCTCCGCCTTCAGGGCCAGCAGCCCTTCGCACAGCCGCGGCTCGGCGCGGGCGAGGTCCTCGTCCGCGGCCGGGTCGGCGGTGTCGACGACGGTGCCGCTCGGCAGCACGAAGGTGAGGGAGGAGACCGTGCGGTACGAATTGCGGGTCGTGCCCGCCGTCATTCCCGAGGCGTTGTTGGCGACGACCCCGCCGATCGTGCAGGCGATCGCGCTGGCCGGGTCGGGGCCCAGCAGCCGGCCGTGCCGGGCGAGGGCGGCGTTGGCCCGTACGACGGTCGTACCCGGCCGGATGCGGGCCCGCGCACCGTCGTCCAGGACCTCGATGCCCGCCCAGTGGTGGCGCACGTCGACCAGGATGTCCTCGCCCTGGGCCTGGCCGTTCAGACTGGTGCCGGCCGCCCGGAAGACGACCTCACGGCCCCTTCCGTGCGCGTACGACAGGACCGCCGAGATGTCGTCGATGTCCTCCGGGACCACGACGACCTGGGGGACGAAGCGGTAGGGACTGGCGTCGGAGGCGTACTTGACCAGGTCGGAGACCTTCCACAGCACCTTCCCCGGTCCGAGCAGGGCGATCAGCTCGCCGCGCAGCGCTTCGGGTGTGCCCTGAGCCTGCCGGTCCGGGACCCGGTCCACGGACGGCGTACGCACCGCTCCAGGGCGCAGTGCTTCCGGCTTCGGCTCCAGCAGTGGCATGTCGAGGTCTCCTCGGCGGTTCGGTTCGGTATCACGGTGGCGGACGTGCGTCGCCCGCCAGGGGCGAGCGCGTCCGCGCGGTGTCTAACAGCGGCGCTCCGGCATTCCGTCGACCAGAGCGGACAGCAGCCCGCCGAGCACCTCGCGCTGATCGGCGGTCAGTGGAGCCAGGATCTCCTCCGCGGCGGCCCGGCGCGCGTCGCGCAGCGACCGGAGGGTGGCGAGGCCCTCCTCCGTGATCTCGATGCGGACCACCCGGCGGCTGTCCGGATCGGGGGCCCGGCGCACCCGACCGCTCGCCTCCAGGCCGTCGACGAGGGTGGTCACGGCGCGCGGGACGACGTCCAGGCGCTGCGCGAGATCGGCCATCCGGGGCGGGCCGTCGTAATGCGCGACGGTGCGGAGCAGCCGGAATTGCGCTGGAGTGATGCCCATCGGCTCCAGTTGGCGGCCCTGGATCCGCTGGAGCCTGCGGGTCACCCGCAGCAGCTGCTCGGCGAGCACGCCATCGGCGTCGGAGGAGTCCATGGAGGGAACAATATCAGGACCCAGTTCATTGTGAGTATAGGTAACAATGAGCTAGGCTCTCAAAAATGCGCTCGCTCGAGCCCCTGCTCGCTTCCTGCTTGCTCGAGTCGCAGCCGCCGCACGCCCGACGAAGGAGCCCATGAAACCCGACGAAATCAACTGGACACCCCCGCCGAAGGACGCGAGCCGTCCGCCCGCCGAGGTGCGCCGCATCCTGCGCCTCTTCCGTCCCTACCGCGGCCGGCTCGCACTGGTCGGGCTGTTCGTCGGCGCCTCGTCGCTGGTGTCGGTCGCCTCGCCCTTCCTGCTGCGCGAGATCCTGGACACGGCCATCCCCCAGGGGCGCACGGGGCTGCTGTCGCTGCTCGCCCTCGGCATGATCCTCACCGCCGTGATGAACAGCGTCTTCGGTGTCCTGCAGACCCTGATCTCCACCACGGTCGGCCAGCGGGTCATGCACGACCTGCGCACCGCCGTCTACGCCCAGTTGCAGCGGATGCCGCTCGCCTTCTTCACCCGGACCCGTACCGGCGAGGTACAGTCCCGCATCGCCAACGACATCGGCGGCATGCAGGCGACCGTCACCTCCACCGCGACGTCCCTGGTCTCCAACCTCACCGCGGTCATCGCCACGGTCGTCGCCATGCTGGCGCTCGACTGGCGGCTCACCCTGGTCTCGCTCCTGCTGCTGCCGGTCTTCGTCTGGATCAGCCGCCGGGTCGGCCGGGAGCGCAAGCGGATCACCACGCGGCGTCAGAAGCAGATGGCCGCCATGGCGGCCACGGTCACCGAGTCGCTCTCCGTCAGCGGCATCCTGCTCGGCCGGACGATGGGCCGCTCGGACTCCCTCACCAGGGGCTTCGCCGATGAGTCCGAGAAGCTCGTCGACCTCGAAGTGCGCTCCAGCATGGCCGGGCGGTGGCGGATGTCCACGATCGGCATCGTCATGGCCGCCATGCCCGCCGTCATCTACTGGGCGGCGGGCCTCGCCCTGCAGTCCGGCGGACCCGCCGTCTCCATCGGCACCCTCGTCGCCTTCGTCTCGCTCCAGCAGGGCCTCTTCCGGCCCGCCGTGAGCCTGCTCTCCACCGGCGTGGACATGCAGACGTCCCTCGCGCTCTTCCAGCGGATCTTCGAGTACCTCGACCTCGACGTGGACATCACCGAGCCCGAGAAGCCGGTCCGGCTGGAGCGGATCCGCGGCGAGGTCCGCTTCGAGGACGTCGATTTCAGCTACGACGAGAAGAGCGGTCCGACCCTCAGAGGCATCGATGTGACCGTCCCGGCGGGCGGCAGCCTGGCGGTCGTCGGACCGACCGGATCCGGCAAGTCCACGCTCAGCTATCTGGTGCCCAGGCTCTACGACGTCACCGGCGGCCGGGTCATGCTCGACGGGGTCGACGTACGCGATCTGGACTTCGACACCCTGGCAAGAGCCGTGGGAGTGGTCTCCCAGGAGACCTACCTCTTCCACGCCTCGGTCGCCGACAACCTGCGCTTCGCCAAGCCGGACGCGACCGACGCCGAAATCGAGGCGGCGGCCCGTGCGGCGCAGATCCACGACCACATCGCCTCACTGGCCGACGGCTACGACACCCTCGTCGGTGAGCGCGGCTACCGCTTCTCGGGCGGCGAGAAGCAGCGCCTCGCCATCGCCCGCACGATTCTGCGCGATCCGCCCGTCCTGGTGCTCGACGAGGCGACGAGTGCCCTCGACACCCGTACGGAATTCGCCGTGCAGGAAGCGATCGACGCGCTCTCCGAAGGGCGCACCACCATCACGATCGCGCACCGGCTCTCCACCGTCCGCGACGCCGACCAGATCATCGTCCTGGACGACGGCCGGACCGCCGAGCGCGGCAGCCACGAGGAATTGCTCCAGCAGGACGGCCGCTATGCCGCGCTGGTCCGACGGGACACCCAACTCGCCCCCGCGACAAGCTGATGGGCAGGGGGGTGGGCGCGCCCCCGCCGAGGCCGGACACGCGGCGACGCCGCCGCTCCCGTGGGACGGGGAGCGACGGCGCCGGGCGGAGCAATGCTCAGACGAGCCAACCCACGAAGTGGATGATGCCGGCGAGCAGGTTGGTGATGACGTTCATTCGGCGTTTCTCCTTGTACGTGGTGCATATGTGGGACAGCACAGTCGCGGTCTGCAGCCCGTCGCTTGCGCCCTGTAATCATCCTGTGCCGCAGGGGAGTTGAGCAACGAATAGCGGAACGACCACGCGTTCGGGCGAACAACCGATCCCGTGTTCGCGTGTTCCCTTCATGGGATGCGGGCGTCGTGTCGTCCGGGCCGTGGTTCCGGAGGGCGGGATAGCGTGCCCGCATGGTGAACGAGTCCCCGGACACCCCGCCCCGTCGCACGTTCCGCCCGGCCCGGCGCGGCCGTCTGGCGCTGTTCATCGGCATCGTGCTCGTCCCGGTCGTGGCAGCGGCCGTGCTCGTGCCACTGCTGACGAGGGGGCCGAAGGTCGAGCAGGCCCGCTCGCTCGTGATTCCCGAGGGATGGCGGGCAGCCCAGGTGTACGCGGCGGTCGACAAGGCCCTCGCGGTCGAGCCCGGCACCACCGGGAAGGCCGCCGGCACGGCGGATCTTCCGCTTCCGGCCGAGGCGAAGGGCAACCCCGAGGGATACCTCTTCCCGGCGACGTATCCGATCACCTCCGACACGACCCCGCAGGGCCTGCTCAGGTACATGGTCGACACCGCGGTCGAGCGGTTCGGCGCGGACCACATCGCCGCGGGCGCTCGGCGCAACGGCGTCTCGGTGTACCGGACGGTGACGATCGCCGGCATCGTGCAGGCCGAGGCCGACACCGGGGCCGACATGGGCAAGGTCGCCAGAGTCGTCCACAACCGGCTGGCCCGGGGCATGCCGCTCCAGATGGACTCCACGCTCAACTACGCGCTGAACCGCAGCACCCTGCACACCACCGAGGACGACACGAAGATCGACAGCCCGTACAACAGCTATGAGCGCAAGGGGCTGCCGCCCACACCCATCGGGAACCCGGGGGAACAGGCGATGACGGCGGCGATCAACCCCACTCCCGGAGCGTGGCTGTACTTCGTCACGGTCGCGCCGGGGGACACCCGCTTCACCAGCAGCTACACCGAACAGCAGAGGAACGTGGCGGAGTTCAACCGCAACCGCCGCAGCGCGTCCGCCGGCTGAGCGCCCGCGCCGTCACACCATGGCGGGCGCGAGCGCCGCATCGGCCTCCGCCACCGGATCCTGCCCGTCCAGCAGCCGGCCGATCGCGCGTACCGCCGCCCGCCCCGCCCGGTTCGCGCCGATCGTGCTGGCGGACGGCCCGTACCCGACGAGATGGACGCGCGCGTCCCGTACCGCCCGGGTGCCCTCGACCCGGATGCCGCCGCCCGGCTCGCGCAGCTTCAGCGGCGCGAGATGATCGATGGCGGCCCGGAAGCCGGTGGCCCAGAGGATGACATCCGCCTCGACCGTCCGGCCGTCGTCCCAGGCGACCCCGCCGGGCGTGATCCGGTCGAACATCGGCAGCCGGTCCAGCACCCCCGTCTCGCGGGCGCGCCGCACCGCGTCCGTGAGCGGCAGCCCGGTCACGCTCACCACGCTCTGCGGCGGCAGCCCGCGCCGCACCCGCTCCTCCACCATCGCCACCGCGACCCGCCCCCGGTCCGCGTCGAACGGGCCGTCGCGGAAGACCGGCGGCCGACGCGTCACCCAGTACGTCTCGGCCGCCACCTCGGCGATCTCCATCAGATGCTGCGTACCGGAGGCGCCGCCGCCGACCACCACCACGCGCTGTCCGGCGAACTCGGCCGGACCCGGGTAGTTCGCGGTGTGCAGCTGACGCCCCCGGAAGCTCTCCTGGCCCGGGTAGCGCGGCCAGAACGGCCGGTCCCAGGTGCCGGTGGCGTTGATCAGGGCACGGGTGGCGTACGTACCCTCGGAGGTCTCGACGAGCAGTTGTCCGTCGGCGCCCTCACGTACCGCGCTCACCTCGACCGGGCGGTGAACCCGCAGGCCGAAGGCGCGCTCGTACCGGGCGAAGTACTCACCGATCACCTCGGAGGAGGGCCGGCTGTCGTCGGCTCCGGTGAGCTCCATGCCGGGCAGCGCGTGCATGCCGTGGACCTTGCCGTACGTCAGCGAGGGCCAGCGGAACTGCCAGGCGCCGCCGGGGCGCGGGGCATGGTCCAGTACGACGAAGTCGCGATCGGGCTCCAGACCGCTGCGACGCAGATGGTAGGCGCCGGACAGTCCGGCCTGTCCGGCGCCGATCACGACGACATCGACTTTGCGTGCTGCGGCCACCCCTAGGTTGTTCACGCTTCTACCAACTGTTCGGGGTGTGAGGATCTTCCCCGATCGACCGAGGTTCTTCCGGGCCGCCCGTTCCCACCTGTCCGTTCCCACCGGTCCGTTCCCACCGGCGGGCCTGCGCGACGACGCATCGGCCACCGGCCCGCCCGCCTCGGTGTTCCTCCCTCAGCGGCCCCCGGCGACCAGCAGCGGTGCCCCGCCCGGCGCGGACGCCGGCCGGCCGTTCGCGGCAGGCGCCCCGAGCAGCGGTGACGCGGGTACGGTCGACAGCAGGCCGCGTGCCGCCAGCTCGGGCGTGACGCCCTCGCCGAACCAGTACGCCTCCTCCAGATGCGGGTAACCCGACAGCACGAAGTGCTCCACGCCCAGTGCGTGGTACTCCTCGATCCGGTCGGCGACCTGCGCATGACTGCCGACCAGCGCGGTGCCCGCACCACCCCGCACCAGACCGACGCCCGCCCAGAGGTTCGGCGAGATCTCCAGCTTGTCGCGCGAACCGCCGTGCAGCGCCAGCATCCGCTGCTGCCCGACCGACTCGCTCCGCCCCAGTGCCTGCTGGGCGGCGGCGATCGTCTCGGGATCGAGGTCGCCCAGCAGCCGGTCGGCCGTCGCCCACGCCTCGCGCGAGGAGTCGCGCGAGATGGTGTGCAGCCGGATGCCGAAGCGCACCGTGCGTCCCTGCTCCTCGGCCAGGGCGCGGATCCAGTCGATCTTCTCCTTCACCGCGGCCGGCGGTTCGCCCCAGGTCAGATAGACATCGGCATGTGCGGCGGCCACCGGACCGGCCGCCGCCGACGACCCGCCGAAGAAGATGTCCGGCAGCGGGTCCGACGGCAGCGCGGTCAGTCCGCCCTCCACCCGGTAGTGCTCACCGTCGAAGTCGAAGGGCCGCCCGCTCCACGCGCCCCGCACCACCGAGAGGAACTCCGCCGTCCGTGCGTAGCGCCGGTCGTGGTCCAGCTGGTCACCGAACCGCCGCTGCTCCGTGGAGTCGCCACCCGTGACGACATTCAGCAGCAGCCGTCCCCGGGTGATCCGCTGATAGGTCGCCGCCATCTGCGCGGCGAGCACCGGCGAGATCACTCCAGGCCGGAACGCCACCAGGAACTTCAGCCGCTCGGTGTGCTGGGCCAGCGCCACCGTCGCCAGCCAGGCGTCCTCGCACCAGGTCCCGGTGGGCGTCAGCACGGCTTCGAAGCCCAGCTGCTCGGCGGCCTTGGCGATCTGCGCCAGATACTCGATGTCGGGCGCGCGCACCCCGCTCACCGGGGTGATCCGGTCCCGCCCGATCCCGCCGTCGGTGTACGCGTGCCGGTCGACGAGCGTGCGCCCGTCACCACCGGTGGGCAGGAACCAGTGCAGATGAACATTCATGACGAGGCCTTTCCGTACGAGCGGGGAGCGGTGGAGGACGGGGGCAGATCGCGGTTGAACCGGGTGTCGACGTGGTCCTTGAAGGAGAAGCGCCGCGGGATGAGCTTCAGATCGGCGAAGGTGTCGGCGATGGCCTGCTCGGAGGCGATCACGGCGGGATCGACGGCAACGGACACGCGGGTCCCGGAACTCCGCCCGACCGCGTCCAGGGCCACCTCGTAGGGCAGCGAGTAACGCAGCCCGGTCATGGCCCCGGGCAGCGCGCCCGGCAGCACCACATGCCGGGTCAGTCCCCACCGGCCGAGACCCAACGGCTCGCCGGCTTCGATGAGTTGGGCGTCGACTCCGCGAATGCCCGCGTACACGTTGAGATACAGATGAAAGGCGACCCCGAGCGCGATGAGCGCGACCTTCGGGGCCTCGCCGATCCCCAGCCAGATGATGAAGAGCGGGATCAGCCCGACCCAGGGAACGGTGCGCAGCATCTGCACGCTCGCGTCCACCAGATCCTCGCCGAGCCGCGAGAGCCCGGAGACCAGCGCGAGAGCCGTACCGACGACACCCCCGAGCACCAGCCCGGCAGCGACCCGCTGCAGCGAGATCCCCATCGCCGACGGCAGCGTCCCGTCGGCGATCAGATCCGATCCGGCGCGGGCGATGGTGCCGGGCGAAGCGAGCACATCGGCGTGCAGCACGCCGGTGGCGCTGAGTACCTGCCACAGCGCGAGCAACAGCAGCGGCCCGACGGCGCGCCGGAGCCAACGGGGCACGGTGCGCATCCGCACACCCCGCACGGAGGCCGGAACGATGGGCTCCAGATCGAGCGACCGAGGAGCGCCAGGAGCAGTAGTATTTCCGGATTCTGACGATATATCCGGTGCTGCGAGAGCATGGCCGATGGTCATGAGGGCTCCACGAGCAGTCCACGGGTGGGGGAGGCGCGCCGCGACCACGCGTACGCGAACCGCTGCCGCCGTTACGGCACGGGGATCACGAGGCGCGGTGGACGGGGCGGGGTACGCCGGAGCGCCCGGTCACCGGCGGAGGAAGCGCCGAAGAAACGTCAGCAGCCGCGGCGACACGCGGCGGAGGCCACCCGCAGCAGGTCGATGTGACCGCGCGAAGTGAGCAGGGCTGAACGGAGCATGGCGCTGAACGTAGCGATCCATGGCTGAAACGGTCAATGGTGTCTCGGCAAGTGGACGCGCGATCTCGCCGCGCGAGCGAGAAGATGGACGCATGCCCCATGCCTTCGCCACCAGCGTTCTGCACATCGCCACCGGAACGACGGAGACCGTCACCGATCTGACGTCCGACTGCGAGCGGTTCCTCACCCGGAACGCCGCCTCCAGGGACGGTCTCCTCAATATCTTCGTACCGCACGCGACCGCCGGCATCGCCATCCTGGAAACCGGATCCGGCAGCGACGACGATCTGCTGGCCACCCTCCACACCCTGCTGCCCGCCGACGGCCGCTGGCAGCACCGCCACGGCAGCGCCGGCCACGGCCGCGACCACGTACTGCCCGCCCTCGTCCCACCGCACGCCACGCTTCCGGTGATCGGGGGCCGGTTGGAGCTGGGGATGTGGCAGTCGGTGTGCCTGGTCGATACGAACCGGGACAATCCGGAGCGGCAGGTGCGGCTGAGTTTCATTGGTTAGACCGCGCATCGCCCTGCTGGCCGGCCAGAACGGCGGCTTCTGAGCCATGCGGTGCGGCGACGGTCCGGGAATGGCCCGGATCTTCATCCGCCGGCGAAGAGGTCGCCGGCCCTTCTGCCGGGGTGCC
This sequence comes from Streptomyces sp. NPDC059832, assembly GCF_042731715.1. NCBI lineage: Bacteria > Bacillati > Actinomycetota > Actinomycetes > Kitasatosporales > Streptomycetaceae > Streptomyces > Streptomyces sp. NPDC059832. The sequence continues at coordinate 182,653 of NZ_JBHWIY010000013.1, forward strand.
TGCGCAGCGCGGGCGGCTGCATCGGTACCACATGGCGCAGGTTGCAGATCGCGTCTTATGTGGTCCAGGTGGTTCATTCGAGGTGAGTGGACTCAGGTCAGGTCAATGCGGTCCAGAACCGTCGACGCTGTTGGTGATACGGGTGTGAGAGGTCACGGACGTCGTCGGCTCGTGCCGACGGGGTTCTGCGTGTGGCGATGGGCCGTACCGTGCGGTGTTCCACGACACGGCGAAGCCCTGCCATGCTTCTCCCGGGGGCTTCGTCGTGAGCGGCACGGGAGCAGCCCTGGGCTCCCTGTTCGTCACCCGCTTTGCTCTGCCGTACTGCCCTGCGGCTAGTTTGTGTCCAGAACAGGTACGCAGGCCCGTGGTGGCAGAAGTGCACGGGGGACGGGAGGTCGGGAAGAGTGTCGCTGCGCGGAGGTGATCCAGCCGAGATCGGCGGTTATCCGCTTGAGGCGCGGCTCGGCTCGGGTGGCATGGGCACGGTCTTTCTGGCCCGTACGAGCTCGGGGCGGCCTGTCGCGATCAAGCTGATCCACCAGCAGTTCGCGGGGGACGACGAGTTCCGCATCCGTTTCCGGCAGGAGGTGGCGGCGGCGAGACGGGTGAGCGGCGCGTTCACCGCCGCCGTGGTCGACGCCGCCCCCGAGGCCGAGCAGCCGTGGATGGCGACGACCTATATCGAGGGACACACGCTCGCCCAGCGGATCGCGGCGAACGGCCCGCTGAACGGGGCGGAGCTGAGGAGGCTCGCCATCGGGCTGGCGGAGGCGCTGCGCGACATCCACCGGGTGGGGGTCGTCCACCGTGACCTGAAGCCCTCGAACGTCGTGCTCTCGCCGGAGGGCCCGCGCGTCATCGACTTCGGCATTTCGCGCGCCGTGGACCAGCAGACGCTGACGATGACGGGGCGGGTCATCGGTACGCCGCCCTTCATGTCGCCGGAGCAGTTGCAGGCGCCGCGTGGTGTGGGGCCGCGGTCCGATGTCTTCTCGCTGGGGACGCTGCTGGTCTACGCAGCGACGGGCCACGGCCCCTTCGACGCGGACAGCCCGTACCTGACGGCGTACCAGGTGGTGCACGAGGAGCCGTCGCTGGATGCCGTGCCGGTGGCCTTGCGCGCGGTCGTCGAGCCGTGCCTGGACAAGGAGCCCGAGGGACGCCCCTCGGCGGACGAACTCCTCGTGCTGCTGCGGGACCTGCCGGCCGACCTCGGCGGGACCGGCGCGAACGGGGTCGGCACGGGCCGCACCCGCGACATGATCACCCAGCATCACTTCGCGACGCCGGCCACCCCGGCGCCGACTGCCCCGACCACAGCCCCGGCCGCTCCCGATACAGGGAGCGCCGGCACCCCCATCGGCCGCCGTCTGCGGCGCCGGTGGCGTCCTGTGCTCGCGGCCGCGGTCGCGGTGGCGGCGATCGGCGGGGGAGCCGCCGCGCTGAAGGCGGGCGCCTTCGGGGGGAACAGCGGCGACCAGGGCAACAGCGTCGCGGCGCCGGGTGTCGCGCTTCCGGACGGCTTCCGGCCGTGGCGCAAGACCGTGCAGGGCGGCCAGGAGGACATCCCCGACGAGCTGCGTTGCGTCGCGCGCGGCGACGCGCTGTTCTGCGGGGGCGGCGGTGTTGTCGCGGCCCGTATCAGGGCCTCGGACGGCTCGCGGGTGTGGACGGTGAAGAGTCCGGGCGTCCCCGTCCAGGGCATGCACCTGGTGGGCGCCACCGACGACACGGTGCTCGGTTACCGCTTCGCCGCCCAGGACGCCCCGCAGGGCCCTCCCAGTGAGGTGGTGGCCATCGACGCGAACAACGGCCGGGAGCTGTGGTCCGTGCCGTCCGGCGCCCAGTCGAAGGCCGTCACGGGCCGGACCCAGGACGCCATCGTGGTCGGCTCCGCCGTTGTGACGGTCGACGCTTCCAACTCCCGCTTCGAGGCCCGGGACGCGCACAGCGGTGCGGTTGCCTGGCAGACGCCGTTCCCCGCGGGCACACAGTGCGCTCCCGTCCCGGTGGGCCCGCAGCTCTTCGCGATGTGCGCGACGGATGCGGAGGTGGATGCCTCAGAGGTGCGCCACTCCACCCTGTACAGGGTCGACCGCGCCTCGGGGGCACTGGGCAGGCCCATCGCGGTCAACGGCCCCGCCGTGCCGATGGGCGTCGCCAACGGCAGGCTCGTACTCCTTCAGGGGCACATGGAGGGGCCGGCGCTGGCCGGCTACGACGGGGTGGCGCGGGTCGACCCGGCCTCGCGGAAGGTCACGTACTCCCGACTGGCCAAGACATACGCGGGGACGCCCGGCATGGCGGGCGGCACGCTCTACGTGAGCACGCAGACCGGCCTCGTCACGGCGCTCGACCCCGCGACCGGCCGGAAGAAGTGGCTCCGGCAGACGGGCGTGGAGGGCGCGTCGGGGCCCGTGGCGGGAGCCGACGCGCTGTATTTCAGCTCGGCCACCGGCCGGGTGGTCGCGCTGTCGCCGTACGACGGCAAACCTCTGTGGACAACAGATCCGCAGGCCGACGGTTTGACGGGCGAGCAGGGCGCAAGCCCGCGCGTGACCGTCGCGGGGCGTGCGGTGATCGTGGCCGCGGCCAAGAACACTCTCTTTGCCTTCGACGCGCAGAAGCCGCCGAAGTCGGGCTGACCCCGGCGGAACCGGCCGCCGGCCGCCTTCCTTGCCGTGCGGACACTTCAGCGGCTCACTCGGTCGTCTGCACAGCGAGGTCGCGTCTCGCACGAGTACGCCGCGCCCGTGGCGTTTCTGGAGCCAAGCGCTGTCCCGCAATCCCTGGCGGGCGTCCGGGGATTACGGGACAGCCCTCGGTGAATACTCGGTCCGCGTGGTCCCGCCGCAGTGCGCCACTCCGGATTTCGGCCGTCACCGTGACCGGTCTCATGACGCGTGCGGGCATTCGTTCTCCCACAGCAGTCCGCCACGTACTGTCGCTGGTGAAATATCGCTGTCATTGACAGGGTGCGACCGATCAATCGACCTCGCACGCCGACCTGTTCAAGGCAACCGGAAGGCGAACAGCCGCCCGATGCGCCATTGATTCGCGCCGGGCACGTGACGCCGTCTCGCCGCTGCACGAGAACTCCAAGCACGAATACGGTCACACGATCGATGCGATGTACGTGACAAGAGACGGTCTGGCCAAGGGCCCTGACACCCTCCAGTCCGTCGTGGCGTCGGTCGCCGGAACCCTGCATCCCGAGTCGACGGACGGACCGATGAACTGGGCGACCTGGCTCGACATCGTCCAGTCCGGTGTCCGTGTCCCTCTCGCCGAGGACGGGGCGATGACGGCGGTGGATCCGAGGAGCGCCGGGATGCCGATCGAGGAGGCGGCCGCGCGTGACGGGGCGGTCAGGTTCTCCCGCGCCAATCTCGACCAGTACTGGCGCAACAGGATCACCCTGTCCGAACAGATCCACCTGCACGACGAGGCGGCCCACCCGGTGTCCACGTTCGAGGTCGAGTGGATGTCCCTGGGGCCGGCTCGCCTGCTGGCGACGGTCCTCACCGGGCGCATCGTCTCGAAGTCGGAGGGCGGCGAGCTGGCCGCCGACAGGTCTCCGGAGTTCCGGCCGCACCTCACACAGGTGCTCGACGCCCGCAGGGGGGCGGACGTCACAAGGACATGGAGCCGCGGGGACCTGCAACGTTCGCTCGACCTCGCCCGCATCTGCGTGCGACTCGGCGCGGGGTAGGACGGCCAGACGGTGGAAGGTGACGGTGAGTTCCTTGGGTTCGGCGGTAGCCGGCTCGCCGTCCAGCAGCAGGACGCGGGTCCGGGCCCGAAGGCCTATGGCCGCGAGGCCGAGCTCGAACCAGGCGGCGTCGACGGAGAACAAGCCGGGTGGGCAGCGTCCGAAACCGGTGGTCCTGCCGTACCGGACGCGGTCCTCGACGGTGGCGTGTCCACGGTGGCGGACCTCCAGGAACTGGGCCGAGCCGCCGGAGTTACGGGGCGGCACGGGTGCGCCCGTCAACCGCTCGGCACGAGGTGACGTTGTCGCGCGTATTGCGACGCTCTGGATCGCTCCCCGCGGCACTGGGCGGTACGGCCTGAGCCGGGTCGCTGCACTGGAGGCCCGGTTCATCGCCCCACCCCAATCGAGCACATCGATATTGGCCGACCGGACAGCTCCCGCCGCGGCGCAGCTCACGATGCTGGGCAGATGCATCGACCGGAGGTTTCCGCCGTGACAGAACACCGCGCCGTGGTGAATCGAACTACTGGGCAGGAGGACGGCGCCCGGCCGGAGAGCCGGGAACGAGAGCGCGCGGCCGCGGTGATCGCAGACATCGAGCGGCTGGTGCGCTGCGAGTCCCCCTCGGACGACCTGGCCGCGGTCGCCCGCAGCGCCGAGCTGGTGGCCCGGATCGGCGCCGGTCACCTCGGGGCCGAGGCGGAGCGGGTGGTCATCGACGGATGCACGCATGTGCGGTGGCGCTTCGGCCGGACCCCGCGCGTGCTGCTCATCGGGCATCACGACACGGTGTGGCCGGTCGGGTCGTTGAAGAGCCATCCGTTCGAGGTTCGCGACGGAGTGCTGCGCGGACCCGGTTGCTTTGACATGAAGGCCGGCCTGGTGATGGCGTTCCACGCCTTGGCGGACCTGATGGGCACGGGGGCACGGACGAGTGTGTCCGGACCTGGGGCCGCGCATCCGCTGGACGGTGTCACCCTCCTCATCACCGGTGACGAGGAGCCGGGTTCGCCCTCGTCCCGGGAGCTCATCGAGGGCGAGGCCCGCTGCCACGCTGCCGCCCTCGTACTGGAGGCCGCCGGACCGGGTGGGGCCCTGAAGACGGAACGCAAAGGGGTGTCGCGCTACGAGGTGCTGGTTCGAGGACGTGCCGCCCACTCCGGCCTTGAGCCGGAGCGTGGCGTGAACGCGACGATCGAGGCCGCCCACCAGATCCTGGCCGTGGCCGCACTGGGCGATGCGGCACACGGTACGACTGTCACGCCGACCCGCCTGGAGGCGGGCACCACGAGCAACACCGTCCCCGCCTCGGCACGCTTCGACGTCGACGTCCGCATACGGGACGCGGCAGAGCAGCACCGGGTGGACCGAGCGATGCGCGAGCTGCGGGCCCGGTCGGCCGGCGCAGCCGTGGAGGTCACAGGTGGTCCGAACCGGCCGCCCTTGCAGGCCACCGCGTCGAAGGATCTCTTTGCGCGGGCGTGCCGGCTCGCGACGGACCTCGGGCTCGGCCCGCTCGCACAGGTGGCCGTCGGCGGCGCCTCCGACGGAAATCTCGCCGCGGGAGTCGGCACCCCCACCCTCGACGGCCTGGGAGCGGTGGGCGGCGGCGCGCATGCCGACGACGAACATCTGCTCGTCGCGGAGCTGCCGCGGCGGACCCGACTGCTCACCGCGTTGGTGGCCGACCTCCTGGCACCGCAGGACGGCTGTCCGCCCGGACGAAGCGGGAGCCCGCATCCTGTGCCCTCGAACCAGCTGCGCGAAGACCGGGGTTGAAACCATGACCTGCGTGACCGATCTCCTGCGCGACCGCACCGAATCCCCGCCCGTCGACGCGGCGTACGCCGCGGCTGAGACCGCCGCGCGCGTCGCGGGCGTCGGCATCCGTTCCCTGGACAGTGTCAGTGAGCTCGAGGCCGTTCGGCGTCTGTACGAGCAGATCTGGCGCACCGGCGAAAACAGTCCGGTGGTGACCGCCGACCTGCTGCGTGCACTGGCGAAGGCGGGCAGTTACGTCAGCGGCGCCTTCGTGGGGGACGAACTGGTCGGCTCCTGCTTCGGGTTCTTCTCCCCGCCGGCGCGCGCGGCCCTGCACAGCCACATCGCCGGGGTGCTGCCCCACGTGCGGCGGCGCAACGTCGGATTCGCCCTGAAACTGCACCAGCGGGCCTGGACGCTGGCGCGGGGTGTGGGCGAGATCTGCTGGACGTACGACCCCTTGGTGCGCCGCAACGCGTACTTCAACATCGCCAAGCTGGCTGCCGAGCCTGCCGAGTACCTGCCGGACTTCTACGGCCCCATCGACGACGGGATCAACCTCAGCGACGACAGCGACCGGATTCTGGTGCGGTGGCGTCTGGCGTCCCCGGATGCCGAGCCGGTCTGCGCCGGGCGGCCCAGACCGGCCGACGCGGAAGTCGCCCGGTCGCGCGGAGCGACCGTCGCCCTCGGAGTCTCCGCCACGGGCGCGCCGTCGGTGGGGCGCACGGGCGGCAACGCACGCACCGTACTGGTGGCCGTACCCGAGGACATCGAGGCACTGCGCGAGAGCGACCCGGCGTGCGCCGTGAGCTGGCGCACCGCGGTGCGGGACGTGCTGGGCGGACTGCTCGCCGACGGCGCGCGGGTGCGCGGCTTCGACCCGGCGGGCTGGTACGTCGTGGACCGTGGAAGCCCGACGCAGGTCGCCGGCGGCACGCGCCGGCACGGAACACACCACGACGAAGCGCCACAGGAGACAGCGTGAAGGTCACCGGAGTCGAACTGCGCACCATCAAGGCACCTCTCGTAGCCCCGTTCCGCACCTCGTTCGGCACCGAGACCGTGCGGGAGGCCCTCCTGGTGCGCGTCGTCACCGACGAGGCCGAGGGCTGGGGCGAGTGCGGCGCGGGCACCGCCCCGCAGTACTCGTCGCAGTACACGCACGCCGCCGCGGACGTCCTCAGCCGCTTCCTGGTCCCGGCGCTCGCCAGGGTGGCCGACCTCGACGCCCACCGGGTCGCCCCGGCTCTGGCCGTGTTCAAGGGGCACCGCATGGCCAAGGCCGCCCTGGAGACGGCGGTGCTGGACGCGGACCTCCGGGCCCGGGGAGTGCCCCTCGCACACGCCCTGGGCGCGGTCCGCGACAGAGTGCCGTGCGGGGTGTCGGTGGGGATCACGGAGTCGATCCCCGCGCTCCTCGACGCCGTCGCCGGATATCTGGACGCCGGCTATCTGCGGATCAAGCTGAAGATCGAACCCGGCTGGGACATCGAGCCGGTGCGTGCCGTCCGCGAACGGTTCGGCGACATCCCGCTGCAGGTGGACGCCAACGCCGCCTATCGCCGCGGCGACGCCCGCCATCTGGCCCGGCTCGACCCGTTCGCCCTCCTGATGCTGGAGCAGCCTCTCGCGGAGGACGACCTCCTCGGCCACGCGGAACTCGCGAAGCGCATCACCACCCCGATCTGCCTCGACGAGTCGATCGTCTCCGCCCGCGCCGCCGCCGACGCGCTCGCGCTCGGCGCCTGCCACGTGGTCAACATCAAGCCGGGCCGCGTCGGCGGCTACCTGGAGGCGCGGCGCATCCACGACGTCTGCGCGGCACACGGCGTCCCCGTCTGGTGCGGCGGCATGCTGGAGACGGGACTGGGCCGCGCCGCCAACGTGGCGCTCGCCGCACTGCCCGGGTTCGTGCTGCCCGGCGACACCTCGGCCTCCGACCGCTACTACCGGACCGACATCACCGCACCGTTCCACCTCGTGGACGGACATCTCGCCGTGCCGACCGGGCCGGGCCTCGGCGTCACCCCCGTCCCGGAGATTCTGGACGAGGTGACGGACTCGACGACCTGGGTGCCCGTCCCCTGAGGCCCGCACCGCGCCGGCCCGTTCGTCCGTGCGGACGAACGGGCTGGCATCATTACGTCATGCGCGACCAACTCCGATGCCGGTGGGCCGGGCTAGTTTCGGCCCCGTGCTCATTCCCGTGACCAGCCTTCCGCGAGCGAGCCTCGCGCGTGTCCTGGAGGAACTCGGTTCCACCCTGCTCGACGTGGTCTGCGGTGACGTAGAACGCGCCGAGGGCATCGGCGGCGTCGTCATCCACGACCCACTCGACGAGCCGGAACTCCCGGACCACGCACTGGTACTGGGCGTAGCCCTGCACGACCTCTCCGACATCGCCCGAGTCGTCACCCGCCTGGGGCAGCGCGGCGCCGCCGCCCTGGTGGTACGCGCGCCCATCACCGCCGACGAGGCGCTGATCGATGCGGCCGAGGCGTCGGGCGTGGCCGTGCTCTCCTTCGCCCGCGGCGCCTCCTGGACGCACCTGGCGGGGATGCTCCGGACGCTGACGACCGACAGCAACCGGCATGACATGGATGGTCACACGGCCGGCCGGATCGAGTCCGGCGACCTCTTCGCGGTCGCCAACGCGATTGCCGCGCTGCTGGACGCGCCCGTCACCATCGAGGACCGCAACTCGCGCCTGCTGGCTTTCTCCAGCCGGCAGGAGGACATCGACCCCTCGCGGGTCCAGACGATCCTGGGCCGGCAGGTCCCCGAGCACTACACGCGCATCCTCGAGGAGCGCGGGGTGTTCCAGGCGATCTACCGCAGTGACCGCCCCGTCTTCGTCGCGTCCCTCCCCGAGTCGGGCGACACGACACAGCCGCCCGAACTGCCGCGCGCGGCGATTGCCGTGCGCGCCGGGGACGAGATCCTCGGCGCGATCTGGGTGGTCGTCGCCGAGCCGCTGAGCGAGGACCGCAGCGAAGCGCTCTACGAGGCGTCCAAGCTGGTCGCGATGCACATGGTGTGGCAGCGCGCGGACGCGGACATGGAAAGGCGGCAGCGCGCGGAGCTGCTGGCCACCGCACTGGAGAGCGGCCCTGGATCACCCGAGGCGATCCGCCGCCTCGGCCTGAAGGACGAGCCCGCCGTCGTTCTCGCACTCACCGTCGTCGACGCGGCGAATGAACACCGGCTGCCCGCCCGTACCGCCACCGAACGCAAACGCCTCACTGACGCGTTCGCCATGCATCTGGCCGCGGTGCACCCGCGCGCCACCGCGGCGCTGATCGGCGACATCGCGTACGGCATCCTGCCCCTTCTTCCGCAGAACCGGCACGACGCCGAGGAACGGGCGGCCCGCATCGCCACCGAGTTCCTGGCCCGCGTGGGTTCCCGGCTGCGCCCCGTGATCGGCGTAGGGCCGTACGCCGAGGACAGTGCGGCGCTGGCCCGGTCGCGTACCGGAGCCGAACGGGCGTCGCGCGTCCTGCGGTCGGGAACCGCCGGGCAGCCGGTCGCCCGCCTGGACGACGTCCACGTCGAGGCGCTGCTGCTGGAGCTCGCCGACCTCGTCCCGCGCGGGGACCTGCCCAGCGGCGTCGTGGCACGCGTCATCGCCTACGACGAGATCCACGCGACCGACCTGGCCGAGACGCTGCGGAGTTGGCTCGACGCCTTCGGCGATGTCGCCACGGCCGCCGCCTCGATGTTCGTGCACCCCAACACGTTCCGCTACCGGCTTCGGCGCGCGGCGGAGGTCGGCCGGATCGACCTCAACGATCCGTCCGCACGTCTCTCGGCCATGCTGCAGCTGCACCTGATGTCGCTCCGGTCCGCCCCGGACGGCGGATGAACGGACAGGCCGTCCCGCCCGTTCATCCGGAAGCTTCCTGACGGCCCAGACCGAGTGTCCTGATCAGAAAGGCCAGCCACTCGGCGTCCTGTGCGGTCGCGACCTCGTACGACGTCGCCGCGCCGTGCCCGGCGTTGTCGAAGACGTGCAGGACGATCGGCGCGTCCCCCTCCTGTGCCGCCTGCAGGCGGGCGGCGAACTTGCGCGCATGCCAGGGAGGACACCGCGGATCGGTCGCCCCGGCCTGAAGATAGACCGCCGGGAAGACGCCGGGCCCGACCAACTGGTAGGGCGAGAGCCGCAGCAGCCGTCGTACTTCCGCAGGATCGTCCGGATCCGCCCACGCCTTGCGGATGACGAAGTCCAGATAGGGATCGCGGGTGCCCCCGATGAGGTCGAGAAGCGGCGCCATCGGGAGCACGGCACACCACAGTTCGGGGCGCGTCGTGAGGGCGACCCCGCACATGAGACCGCCGTCGGAGCCACCGGTCAGCGCGAGCCGCTCGGGAGTGGTGAGCCCTGTGGCGACGAGGTGCTCGGCGACGGCGACGAGGTCGCGGTCGCGCACGTGCTTGCGTTCCCGGTGCGCGGCCAGGTACCAGTCGCGGCCGAACTCGCCGCCCCCGCGCAGATGCGCCTGTACGAGCACGCCGCCGGCCGCGACGAAGGCGGCCATCTCGGACTGGTACTGCGGCAGCAGAGGCACGTTCGCCGCTCCGTACGCGGAGATCAGCGTGGGCGCGGGCCGTGTCGGGTCGCTGCCCGCCGGTCGCACCACGTGGTAAGGGATCTCCACGCCGTCGAGTGCGACGGCCCGCTCGAACGTCACGTCGGCGTCCAGGGTGACCGCCGGGGCCGACAGCGTCTCGATGTCCGCCTCTCCCGGACGGTGCCGATAGACGCCCCAGGAGCTGGTCGGGGTGGAGAAGGCGAAGACGAAGTCGTCCGGGGGAGGGCCCACGGCCAGGCCGGTCAGGGCGAAGAACGGTGCGGAGAGCGCCCCCTGCCCGGGTAGCGGAACCTCCCCGGTGACGGCGCCGGAGCGGTCGAGGATCCGTACCCGGGCGCACGTCCGGTCGAACTCACCGAGGTAAAGATGGTCACCGACCGGAGTCAAGGACCGCAGCACCGTCTCGCCCTCGGGCACCAACTCCGTCCACGAGGCGAGGTCGTTGGGGTCGGCGGCGTCCAGCGGGAGCGCAACCACGCGCCCGCGTGGTGCCGCTACATCGGTCACCGCGATGTAGCGGTCGCCGACGATGTGTCCGGCGACGGTCCCGGCGCAGTCGGTGACGAAGGGGCGCCAGGGGGTGGCGGGCCGGGACAGATCGCGTACGGCGACCGGAACAGGACTGCCCACCCGGTGACTTGCGACGGCCCAGCGGCCGTCGGCCGAGAACTGCACGAGTGTGTACTCCTGGGAGCCCTCACCGACCGGGACCGGTTCCACCACGGTGCTGCCCGCGCTGTCCTGAGTGGCGAGCCGGTGTCGGTACACGGCCTGCCGGAACTCGTGCGGCGAACCGGTCAGGGCGAGGAAGAGGAAGCCGCTGCTGTCGGGCAGCCACGACACGCCACCGGCCCATGCGCTGTGCAGGACCTGGCGCGGCGCGCCGTCCAGTACGCGCCCCGAGTCCACCTCGACGAGCCGGACCGTGTTGTGCTCGCTGCCGTCGGTGCAGACGCCCAGGGCCAGGACGCGACCGTTCGGCGACGGCGCGAGCCACGACAGGAACGCGGGGTTCTGCCCGTCGCCGAACGCGGTCAGGTCGACCACCGGTCGGCCCGCGCCGAACGGCCGGCCGGCGACGACCACGCTGGGCGCCGCCGCACCGGGTGCCTTCACGGCGCGGAACCAGCGGCCCGCCGCGAACCTCGGCAGTGCCGGGCGGGACCCGGCATCGTAGGTCTCGATCAGCTTCCGTACGGCCGCAGGGTCCTGCCCGTCGTAGGCGATCGAAGTGGCGAGTTCGGCCTGCCGGCGCTGCCACCGCCGTACCTCGTCGGTCTCCGGCTCCAGCCACCGGTACGGGTCCGGCACCCGGACGCCCGCGACGTCCTCGAAGGCGTCGACGGTCCGCGCGGGCGGATACGGCGGAGGGCTGCTGTTCACTGTGACTCCGACTCCTCGGTGTCCCGGAGACCGTCGAGGTCTCCGGGACGCATGGACTGATCTGCTGGTGCGTCTGCGTCGGGGGCCGCCCCGAAGTCCGCTCGCGCGGCCGCGACGAACTCGGCACGCAACCGCTCGAACGCCCCGGGGATCCGGTTCACCCGCCGGACGTGGAGCAGTGCGTCGAAGGCGGCCGGGAAGTCGTCGACGGGGTCGAGCTCCCCACCGGCGAGCGTCCCCTCGACGCCGTCGAAGAACCCGGCGGGCGCGCGGCGCGGATCGAGGAGGGTCACCTGCGGGCCGAGACGGTCGAGCCGCGATTCGACGGACTCCGGCGTCAGGGTCCGCGCCCCGAGTGTGACGTCGCAGTCGAACGGACGCGACGACCGCTGGGTGAAGGTGACTTCGGGCCCGGAGCCGTACGTCATCCCGATGACGACGAGGTCCGCTCCCAGCTCGGAGGAGAGCAGACCGCCCAGGGTCGGCCGACCGTGCAGCGGCGTACGGCGGACGTGCGCGTTGTGGGCGCTCACCACGATGCGCCGCTCCCGGCGCAGGATCCACTCCACGCTGCGCGCCATGAACGCCTCCCGCGGGTAGGGACCCTCCGAGGAGGTCCCGTCCTCGTCGGCCTCGGCGGCGAAGGCTTTGAGCGAGGCCGCGCACCACAGGGCGATCTCGGCGTCCTCGTCGTCCGGGCCGCTGTGCCGGCGGTGTCGGAGTGCGCGCTCGTCCAGTCCGCGAAGGCCGTCGAGCAGCCGGGCACGGTCCGAGGAGGACATCGCCGCGTAACGGACCGCCGCCTGCGACCGGTCGCCCAGATCGCTCAGCCGCAGCAACTCCTTGTCGCCCGGACGTGCGGGCAGCCGGTCGAGGCAGGCACGGACCGCCGGGCCGGGGGAGGTGGACGAGCCGGGCAGGTCCATTCCGTAGAAGGAGACCTTCGCCGACCCGCCGGAGTTGCGCCGACGCATCCAGCGCAGTTGCCTCCGCATCGGCTCGCACTCGCCGAAGCGGTAGGTGATGCCGTCCCGGGCGACGGTCTCGACCCGTCCCGGCCCGCCGTCGATCCATTCGTCGACGGCCAGCCCCTCGGCGAATCCGGACTCCAGGACCAGCCCGGTGAACCCGCACTCCCGGACCAGGAACCGGAACAGCAGGTCCCTGAGCCCGTAGAACTCCGTGACGTTGTGTGCGCCCTCGCCGAGCGCCACCACCCGTGCTCCGCCGATCAGTCGACGCAGCGCAGCCATGTCCGCAGACGTGTCGTGGAACGTGTCCATGACGGCTCACCACCTTCCCGCGCGCGGCATTCAGTTGTGGAAGTACCAGAGTTCCGGCGTATACAGGAAGCTGAGCAGTGAGCTGAACGACGACGGCGGCCCGGAGAGGCTGTCCTTCCACACGACAAGGGTGTGCGGAGTCGGGAAGTAGAGCACCGGCAGGTCCTTGCCGAGGCGGGTCACCTCGGCCGACAGGGCCTTGGAATCCGCTCCGAACGTCGACGCGTCGATCAGCTTGTCCGCCTCGGCGTCGCGGTACCCGCCGAGATTGAAGCTGCCTTCCGTGTTGAACACGGTGTTGCTGCTCGGGTATCCGGCCGCCAGGTACAGCGGCCCGTAGTCCTGTGCCGCCCACTTGTTCTTGTTGGCGGGCGCGAAGGAGTTGCCGTAGTTGGTGTACAGGTAGTTGAGCGACTTGCTCACGAGCGTGACCTTGAGGCCCAGCTTCTTGGCCTCCGACGCGAAGGCGGTGTCCCGGGCGCCGACGTACGCCGGGGTGTTCGCGGAGGCGAGGGAGAACTCGATCGTCTGCCCGCGCGGGATGCCCGCCCCGCACTCGTCGGCCCCGGTGCCCGGGTGCCGGCAGGTGGTGGCGCCGCCCGGCTCGACCTTCCAGCCGTGGGCGGTGAGCAGGTTCTCGGCGGCGGCCGGGTCGTACGGGTAGGGCGCCTGGTCACCGAAGGCGGGCGGGTACGGGGAGTCGCTGCCCGCGGTGGTGTAGTTGGGGGAGGCGGCACCGTTGTACACGCCCCGGCTCCTGATGTAGCCCTGCTGGTCGATCAGGTGCTGCAGGGCCTGGCGGAAGTACGGCTGCGCGATCATCTTGTCGAAGTGGTGGGTGGTGTTTTCGAAGTTCAGGACCAGCGGGTCGAACCGGGCGGGCGCCGGGGCGCCGTAGACGTGGTAACCCTTCTTCTTCAGCGCGCCGATCTGCATGATGAAGCTGGAGTCCAGCGTTCCGACGGTCAGGTTGCCGGCCTTGAACTGGTTGAGGACCGCCGGGGCGGAGGTGAACGACTTGAAGTCGACCCGGTCGAGCCGTGAGCCGCCCGGACCGCTGTAGGACGTGTTGGGGACCAGGGAGAACGAGCCGGTCGTGGGGTCGAAGCTCTTGAGCCGGTACGGGCCGTTGACCACCTGCCAGAGCGGGTTGTCGGCGAATGTGGCCTGGGACTCCGACTCCTTGGTGAGGTAGGTGTAGATGGCCTTGGCGTTCTCCGGCCGCGTGTAGTCCAGGTGCGGCCCCGAGGTGCGGGCGATGTTCCACTCCTTGGCGGGCATCACGTACAGCAGGGTCAGCATCGACATCAGGTAGGACGGGTTGTACGCGGTCGTGGACCTGAGGGTGAGCTCGTTGGACGCGGTGGCCTTCGCGGTGATGCCGTCGGGAAACTGCCCCGGGGTGTAGAAGCTCCAGTTGGCCGGGCTCTCCTTGAGCGCGGCCTTCAGCAGGGCCAGGGAGAAGACGACGTCGTCGGCGGTGACCGGCCTGCCGTTGGACCATGAGTAGTGCTTCATCTTGATGCGCACGGTCCTGCGGTCGGTGCTGTAGCGGGGCGCCTCGGCCAGGCTCAGTGCGGCGTCCGCGATCTGGTCGCCCTCACCACTGGGGCGGTAGAGGGAGCGCCACAGGAGCCCCCGGGCGATGACGGTGCCGTTGGCGGACGCCGGCGGATACGGATAGATGTAGTTGGGGCTGAGCCCCGGAGTCAGCGCGACCGTGACCGTGCCGCCGTCCTTGGGCTTCCCGGACTCCTTCGGCAGGGTCTTGTAACCGCCCTGCAGATCCTTGGCCAGGTCGCCGCCGGTGCACGCCGTGGCCAGTACGGCGAGCACGGCGGCGAGCACCGCGAAGCGGCGTCCTCGCGCCTTGCCGGGCACATGTGTCATGGATGGCTCCCTGCGAGGTGTGGTGGAAGAGGGTGGAGAGGTGACGGTTGCGGCGAGCGGCCTCAGCCGGCCCGGTGACCGACCGCGTCGCGGAACGCGTCCGCCAGCAGGTTGAGCCCCAGCACCGTGACGATGACGCAGATGCCGACGGGATACACCAGCCACCAGTAGTCGGCGGAGATGAAGGTCGCGCCGTTGGCGAGCTGGCTGCCCCAGTCCGCGGTCGGGTATGTCAGGCCGAAGCCCAGGAAGCCCAGAGCGGCGACGACCAGGATCGCGTCGGCCACCTGGAAGGTGATGACGACGATGATCACGCTGAGCGCGTTCGGAATCAGGTGGGTGAGGATGAGCCGTGGGCGGGAGGCCCCCATCACCCGGGCCGCCAGCACGAACTCCCGTACCCGCAGGGTCAGGACCTCGCCGCGGACGAGCCGGGCGGAGACCAGCCAGGAGAACCCGCCGATGACCAGGCTCAGCGACACGGCGTTCGCGTGGAAGCGCACCGAGAGGATCAGGACGAAGAAGAGGAAGGGGACCGACAGCAGGGTGTCGACCACCCGCATCAGGAACCCGTCGACGATCCCGCCGGCGAGTCCGGCGACGGCGCCGTAGACCGTACCGATCGTGGTGGCGAACAGCGCGGCGAGCAGCCCGATCTGCAAGGACACCCTGCCGCCCGCCATGAGGCGGCCGAGCACGTCGAACCCGTTGAGATCCGTCCCGAGCGGATGCTCGGTGCTGGGCGGCAGAGCCGCGTTCACCAGATCCACGTCGGTCTGGTTGGTCTGGTAGAGCAGGGGGCCGAGGAAGCAGAACCCGACGACGAGTATCAGAAGCAGCCCGCCGACGAGGCCCAGCGGGTGGTGCCGCAGTGCGCGCAGCACCGGTTTCGGAGTGAACCGCTCGCGTACGTCGGTCGGTTCGGCCGGGTCGGCTGCCGACGGCGCCGTGGCGCCCGCCTCCGGGGCCCCCGCCGTGTCCGTGTGTCGTGAGGTCATTTGTTCAACTCGATTCGGCTGTCGGCGGCGGCGACCGCGATGTCGGCGACGAAGTTGCCGGCCACGGTGAGGACGCCGCCGATCAGGGTGTAGGCGAGGAGCACCGGGTAGTCCTCGTGCTGCAGGCTGTTCAGGAACAGCAGGCCGAGGCCGGGGTAGTTGAAGAGCGACTCGACGATCAGGTTGCCTGCCAGGAGGCTGGGGATGAGCGTGCCGACCAGCGTGATCAGCGGCAGACAGGCGTTGCGCAGCAGATGGCGCGTCAGGACGCTCCGCTCCGGGAGCCCTTTGGCCCGTGCGACCCGGATGTAGTCCTGGCCGAGCTGGTCGAGAGCCGACGAGCGCTGGTACTGGGAGAAGATCGCGACGCTGGTGACAGCGAGCGTGATGACGGGCAGGGCCATGGCGCGGGGATCGGTGAGGACCACCCACGAGGAGTGCGACTGGGACGCCTCGGCAGGGAAGAACGGCAGGGACTGGCTGAACAGGGCGATCAGGATCAGGCCCAGCAGGAACGACGGAGTCGCGTAGAGCACATAGGAGGCCGCTGTGGCGGCGCGGTCGACGAGACTGTTGCGGCGGACCGCCTGGAGGATGCCGAGCGGGACGGCGATCAGCAGCGCGAGGACCAGGCCGGCGAGCGACAGCATCGCGCTGCGGCCGGCGTTCTGCTGCAGTACCGCCCCCACGTTCTCGTTGAGCTTGTACGACCTGCCCAGGTCACCGTGGGCGAGCTGGCCCAGATAGCTGAGGTATTGCACGACGAGCGGCCGGTCGAACCCGTGCTCCCGGTTGAAGTCGGCCACGGCCTGGGGGGACGCGCGCTGTCCCAGGACCACGCGGCCCGGGTCGTCCGAGACCACGTGCAGCAGGAAGAACACCATCGCGGAGATGCCCAGCAGGACGACGAAGGAGATCGCCAGCCGTCGGACCACGTACCAGCTCATGCGTGACCATCTCCTCTCCGGGAGATCCGTGGGGTCCCCGGCATGCAGGGGAGCGGTGAGTGACGGTTCATCGTGCGGAGAGCTCCTCGGACTGTGCGGCCGGCAGCAGGGGGTGGTGGCAGGCGACCTTGTGCGTGCCGGCGAGGGTCGCGAGGGCGGGCTCCGCCGCCGCGCACACCTCGGTCGCCAGTGGACATCGGGTGCGGAACCGGCAGCCGCTGGGCGGATCGATGGGACTGGGCAGTTCGCCGCGCACACGCGCGCCCGGCCGGGGGCGCGGCGCGGCGGGGTCCGCCTCGGGAACCGCCGCGAGCAGCCCCGCGGTGTACGGGTGCGCGGTGGACCCGTACACCTCCTCGGTGGTGCCGGTCTCCATCAACTTGCCCAGGTACATGACTCCGACGCGGTCGGCCAGGTACCGCACGACCGCGAGATCGTGGGAGATCACGACACTGCTCAGTTCGCGTTCACGTTGGACGCGGAGCATCAGATTGAGGATCTGGGAACGGATGGAGACGTCCAGCGCGCTGACCGGCTCGTCGGCGACCAGCACCTTCGGATCCAGGGCCAGCGCGCGGGCCAGCCCCACCCGTTGGCGCTGTCCCCCGGAGAGTTCGTGGGGGTAGCGCTCCAGGACGCCCGACGGCAGCCCCACGTCCCCGAGGAGCTCGCGGGCCCGCGCGGTCCGGGCGGCGCGCCTGCCGATGCCCTGGATCGCGAGAGGCTCGCGCAGGATCGCGCCGATGCGCATCCGGGGGTCGAGAGAGGAGTTCGAGTCCTGGAACATCATCTGCAACTGGGACCGGCGCGGCACGAGTTCGCGGGCACTCATACCGGTCACCGACGCGCCGTCGAAGATCACCTCGCCCGACGTGGGCCGGTTCAGGGCCACGAGCATGCGGCCCAGCGAGGACTTGCCGCACCCTGACTCCCCGACCAGGCCGAACGTCTCACCGGGCGCCACGTCGAAGCTCACTCCGGAGACCGCCTTGACCGTGCGGCGCCGCCCGAGGAGGCCCCGTCCGCCCACCGGGTACTCAAGTCCGAGATCGACGATCCGCAGCCGCGGCGTCGTCCCGCGTGCGGCAGGGGCCTCGGCGGAGACGGCGGGCCGTGCGACGGCCGATGCCCCTGAGCCGGTACGGAGCGCTGCCGTGGCGACCGGGTGCCGGCACGCGTGGGTGTGCCCGTCCTCCTCCACCGAGAGCGGCGGCCGCTCCTCGTGGCAGCGGTCCGTCGCGGCCGCGCAGCGCGGCGCGAAAGGACAGCCCGCGGGGGAGGCGGCCAGATCCGGCGGTGTGCCGGGAATGCTGAAGAGCTGCTCGCGCCGGTCCTGGGTGAGCGAGGGGATCGAGGACAGCAGCGCATGGGTGTAGCGGTGCCGGGTATGGCTGAAAAGAGCGGGTGTCGGCCCGGTCTCGGCCACGCGCCCGGCGTACATCACGCCCACCCGGTCGGCGTGCCGGGCGATCACTCCCATGTCGTGGGTGATGAGGATCATCGACATGCCCAGCCGGGACCTGAGGTCGTCCAGGAGATCGAGGATCTCCGCCTGGATGGAGACGTCGAGCGCGGTGGTCGGCTCGTCCGCGATGACGACCCGCGGCTCGCACGCCAGGGCCATCGCGATCATCACGCGTTGCCGCATGCCGCCCGAGAGCTGGTGCGGATGGTCGTCCAACCGCTCTACGGGCTTCGGTATCCCGACCAGGTCGAGCAGCTCCGCGGCACGGGTGCGCGCGGCCTGCTTCGACGCGCCCTGGTGCAACCGCACCGGTTCGGCGACCTGTTCGCCGATGCGGCGGGTGGGGTTCAAGGCCGTCATCGAATCCTGGAACACCATCGCGATGTCGTTGCCGCGCAGGGCCCGGTACCGGTCCGCGGGGAGTCCGACGAGCTCCGTACCGCCGAAGTCGATCGAGCCGCCGGTCACCCGGCCACCGGCCGGCAGCATGCCCATCACGGCCAGGCCGGTCATGGACTTGCCGGATCCGGTCTCCCCGACGATCCCCAGGGTCTCCCCGCGATCGAGCGCCAGACTGACGTCCGAGACAGGGTGGACGATCCGGTCGCCCCGGCGGATCTCGACCGACAGATCGCGGATCGTCAGCACCCGGCTGCTGTCCACGGGCTCACGTGCGTTCTCAAAACCATCGCTCGTGCGCACGATAGGGCTCTCCATCTCCTCGACCATCCGACGATTTTGAGACACGTACTTCAGGCGTCGTTCGTCGGGTTCACTGAACATTCAGGTGTGCGTCGTTCCGATCGCACGAAGGGAATCTCCTGCCGTGCACGGCGCTCAGCCGGTGGACGCGGGCCGGCCCAGTTCGTTCCGCAGCAGGCGCCGTACGTTCTCCCCCAGGACCGCGACGATGTCGCGCTCCGGCCACCCCCGCTGTTGCAGCGCATCGGTGACCAGCGGCAGCCCGGCCGGACCCTCAAGTCCGGGCAGATAGGCGTCGGCCGGCACTCCCTCGACGAAGGCCTGCTCGCAGCACGGGGGAGTGGTGTCGGCAAGCACTTCCTTGATGAAGTCGGGACCCAGCCCGACGTGCTCGACGCCGGCCACCCCGGCAATGTGCTCGATGTGGTCGATCAGCCGGCCGATCGAGTAGTCGCTCTCGTGCAGGTACGGAGCGAAGAAGTTCACGCACACCACTCCGCCGCCCGCGGCGACGCCCCGGATCTGCTCGTCGTCAAGGTTGCGGTGGTGGTCGAAGAGCGCCCGTGCACCGGAGTGCGTGGCGATCAACGGCCGTGAGGACAGCTCCAGGACGTGCTCGACCCCGGACGCGCCGAGATGACTGATGTCGTAGAGCATGCCGAGGCGCTCCATCTCTGCCAGCGCCGCGACCCCGGAGCGGGTCAGCCGGCCGCCCGTCGCGTCCTCGCCGCTGCCGTCGGCCAGGGAGGTGCGACCGAAGTGGGCCAGGGACGCGATCCTGACCCCCAGCCGGAACAGGGTCTCCAGCAGCTCCACGTCCTCGCCCACGCCGGGTGCGCTCTCCAGTGCCAGCACCAGGGCGATCCGGCCCTCAGCCAGTGTCCGGTCGACCTGGGCGCCGTCCGTGCACAGCGTGACGGCGTCGGCGTTGCCGGCCGCGAGCCGGTGCGCCGCCTCGATCATGCGCAGCGTGCGGCGAAGTGCCCCCTCCGGCCGGTACGGATCTTCGACGAACACCGGCAGCGCCTGAAGGTTCACCCCGCCGGCGAGCAACTGCGGCAGCCAGCGCTCCCGGAAGAACTCCGCCCAGTGGTCCACCGGCCGGGCGACCACCGCACACAGCAGGTCGTTGTGCAGGTCTGCCACGATCGCGCGGCGGTGCATCTCGTTCATCGCCGTGCCCGCCGCTCGGCCCGGCCGGTGTGCAGATACAGCGCGTGTCCCTGCCCGTCGTCACCGAGGAAGGCGAGCGGCGCGTGGACCCCGCGCTCCGGCTCGACGGGGATCAAGGTGTCACCGCGCCTGCCGACCAGCTCCGTGCGGTACGGCGCCTCGTCCAGTTCGGCGACGGTTCCCCGGGGAGTGCGCTCCAGCCACAGCCGCCCGGCGGTGTCCCGGCTCACCGTGGTCTCGGCGGTGCTGGACGTGTACGTACCGACGTACCGGGACGTCTCCGCAACGGGAACGCCCATGTCCGGCACCGGCGGGGCGGGCAGACCGACCCCGGCGAGTTCACCGAGGACCCGGCCCGCGATCTCCGTGTACACGCGCCGTGACAGGCCGCCGTTGGTGACGATGGCCACCGCGACGTCCCGCTCCGGCACCAGGCGCAGGAACGCCGACTGACCGATGGTGTTCCCGTCGTGTCCGATGACCGTGCCGCCCGACGACAGGTCGAAGAGCTCCCAGCCGAGCCCCCAGGCGGCGCCCTGGTCGATGTCGGGCAGCGTGACCTGAGGCCGCTGCATGGCCCGGACGGTCTCCGGGCCGAGCACGGTCACCCCGTCGGGGCCCCGGCCTCCGGCGAGGTGCATCCGGGCGAAGGCCAGCAGATCGCGCGCACGCATCGCCAGCATCGATCCGGCCGGTGCGTTCGAGCGTGCCAGGGCCCACACCGGCGTCGGCTCCAGCGGCGCCCCCGGCACCGTCTCGATGTGACCCACTGCCGTGCGGTGGACGATCGCCTCGTAGGGGTCACTCGCGGTGTGACTCATACCCAGCGGAGTGAACAGGTGCCGCCGGGCGCAGACGTCGAACGGCTCCTCGCGCAGCACCTCGACGATCCGCCCGAGCACGCAGTACCCGGCGTTGTTGTACGAGAACATCGCGCCCGGCTCGAAGAGCTGCGGCACGTCCCGCAGGACGCCCAGGTACTTTTCCAGGCAGTCGTCACCCTTGCCGGTGTCGGTGAAGATGTCCCCCTCGAAACCCGCGACGTGACTCAGCAGATGCCGCGTGGTGATCCCTCGCGCCGCTTCCTCGTCGGCGATCCGGAACTCAGGCAGGACGGCCCGTACGGGAGCGTCCAGATCCAGTCGTCCCTCGTCGGCCAACTGCATGACCAGCGTCGCGGTCATCACCTTGGTGATCGACCCGATCTGGAAGAGAGAGTCCACCGTGGCGTCGACCCCTGTGGCCGTGCTCAGCACACCGGCCGCGGACTCGACCCATTCATCACCGGCCTGGACCGCCACGGCTGCCCCGGGCACCTGGCTCTCCACGAGCAGATCCGGCAACCGGCGGTGCAACCAGGCACCGACCTCCTCCAGCTTGTTCAGCTGCTCCGACCCGTCCAGCTTCTGCACGGCATCCCTCCCTGCTCGACTGCGCAGGAGCTTAGGACCTGCGGAAACCGCCCTCTTCGTCCACTCCCACCACATGCGGCCCGAGCATTGGTGCGACTGGCCGAACCGGGCGGCTCGCCCTTCGACGGGTGGGGAAGCAGGCTCCGAGGGGACCTCGGAGGGCAACTTGCACGGTACGGACCTGACCGTGATGGACGCCCCTACGACGGCACCATTTCACCGTGACCGGCAGCTACGGGACGGCCGAGGTACGCGGGCTCAGCCCGCCGTTGCCGTTCGAACTCCCAGGGCGACCAGCACGGCCCCCGCCAGACGGCTCATCCCATGCCGGAATCGCGGTGTGTCGATCGCCGCGCGCGCAGCGGCGACCACGGACGTCCAGAACAGCAGCCACACCAGCACGACGGCCACATGGACGATCGCGAGCGTCGCGATCTGTGGCGCGACGGGGCGGCTCGACGTGAGGAACTGCGGCACCAAGGTGAGATAGACCGACGCGGCCTTCGGGTTGAGGACGTTGGACCACAGCCCCTGGCCGAACCCTCCGAGCCGAGCCCCTGGCAAGCGCCATCGCCTCCGTGCCGTTGGTTCGACGCCTCGACGCGTCGAACGCCACGTGGTCACGCCCAACCAGATCAGATAGATGCCGCCCAGGAGCTTCACCACCGTCAACGCCTGGGCCGACGACATGACGAGGGCCGACAGGCCGATCGCGGCAAATGTCGCGTGCACCAGGAGCCCGCACGCGGAGCCAAACGCGGCGCGCACACCGTCGGACCGCGATCCCGCGATCACCTGTTGCGTGACCAGCGTGAAGCTCGTGCCGGGAATCAAGGTGAGGGGTGTGACGGCGACCACGAAGCCGAGTACCTGATGCCACTGCACGCAACGAGCCTATGCAACGAGCACGCTCCGGGCCACCGGTTCTCCCGTCCTGTTCGAGGCAGGCGAGCCCGGGGTCAGCCACGTCCCACATCCACGCGAAGATCATTCGATCGACTCGCGCCGAAGGTGGGTCATCGAGCGGACCGTGGCCTGGCCGACCGGCTTCGGCGGACCCGGCCACCACGACGAACGCCCCCGCAACCACTTGCCGTTCTCGGGCTCGCCGCCATCCCCCGCTGCTGCAAACGACTGCTCCGGCAAGTCACAACACAGGACACCGGCTGGGCAGGAGCGGGCGTATCAGAGATCCGTAAGTGGCGTATGGAACGCGTCAGTGCTGCTTCTCCTGTGTACGCGGGCCGACGCAAGATCATTCTCGGCCTCGGAACCGGGGTCGAGCGAACACCCGGGAGCGGTGGAAACCGTTGCCGGGGAAAGGAGTTGGTCATGTCGTATTCCCAGGCCGCAGAGCCGTTGAAGCGTGCGGAGATCTCCAAGCGTGCCGCACTGGGCGTGGCGGCGCTCGCCGTTGCCGGAGGGGCGTTCTTCGTGCCGTCCGTCGGGGACGCCGCCGCGTCCCCGACCTCGGACCAGAGGATCGAGGCCGGGTGCGGGGACTGCTACCCCGACGTCATCTGATCGGCTGACCGACGCGCACACCAGTGCGCGCAAGCGCGTCCGGGACCCGCCGGTGATCACACCGGCGGGTCCACTCGGAGAGGGACGGAACAAATGGACTGGCTGGAACGCTGCGTACCGAACGTGGAGCAGCTCCTGGGTACGTATTGGCGGAAGGAACCAGTGCTTCTGCGGCCGCAGGACCCGCCGTTGGAGGTGCTGACACTCTCTGACGTGGACGCGCTCCTCGACGCGGGACTGCTACGCGTTCCGTACGTCGGCCTGTACACCGCACAGGGGAGCATCGCCGACGATCGCTTCTGCCCGACGCGCGTCATCACCGGGAGCCCTGCCCAGGGGTACGTTGACGCGGCGGCGGTCCGACGACTGATCGATGAGGAACGGGCGACCCTGCAGCTCCGTTACGTCGACCAATGGCATCCCCCCGTGCGTGAACTCACGAGGGGCATTGCCGAGCGGCTCGGCCGGCTCGTCGAGGCGTTCTTCTTCCTGAGCCGTCCCGGCCGCCGGGGTCCGGTGCATCGGGACGACGGGGACCTGCTGGCCATCCAGCTCAGCGGTGCCAAGCACTGGCAGGTGTACGCCGGTCCGGCCGACGGCGACTGGGCGCCGGTCCGCGAGGAGAATCCAGGAGCGCCACTGCTGGACACGGTCCTTGAGAGCGGTGACGTGCTGTACGTGCCCAGAGGTTTCGCGCACACCGCCACGGCCGTGGGTGACTCCTCGTCGGCTCATCTGACCGTGGTGGTGAGGGAGGCCGGTGCGGAGCATCTGCGCACCGCTCTGCTGACGGGGATCGTCGACGGCCTCGCTCTGCCGGGCCGTCCGCTGGACGATGACGCCCTGCTGCGCGCCGCGGCCGGCCTCCTGGACCATCTCGGCGCGCAGCTCGACGCAGTCACCCCGGACGATGTCATCGGCAGGGCACGACCGCGTGCGTACAGCAACCGTCAGACCGTCTGATCACGCCGACGGCATGGAACGTGGAGAGGCAACGATGGACCCGCTTGCACGATATGTGGGCGACGAGCAGGCATTTCATCACACCCTGTGGCGCCGCACACCCGCCGTACTGCACCCCCGCACACCCCCGATGGAGCTGCTGACGGTCGCCGAGCTGGACAGGATCCTGGATGCAGGTCTCCTCACCACCCCTTACGCGACGCTCGTGCACGAGGACGGTCCGGTACCGGAGGAGCGCTACTGTTCCCCCCGAGTCGTCCTGGGCGGGATCGACAACCGCTACGTGGATGCCGGGGCGGTGCGCCGACTGATCGGCGAGGAGGGAGCCACGCTCCTTCTGCGGTACGTCGACCAGTGGCACGCAGGTGTGCGGGCACTGGCCGACGGGCTTGCGGAGTGTTTTCAACGCCAGGTGGAGGCGTTCTTCTTCCTCACCCCGCCGGGGACGCAGGGCCGTCCGGTGCACCGCGACGACGCCGACGTGCTGGCCGTGCAGATGCACGGCTCGAAGCGGTGGCGTGTGTATCCGGGACCGCCCGACGGGAACTGGCAGCCCGAGCGCGTGGACGGCGACCCGGGGGAGCCGCTGCTGGACGTGGTTCTGCGTCAGGGCGAAGTCCTCTACGTACCGAGGGGGTTCGCGCATGTGGCCGAAGCCACCGGGGGGAGCGCGTCGGCTCACTTCTCGTTCACGGTCCGCGAGGCCGGCTCCGCCCACTTGTACGCCGTTCTTGAGGCGCTCCTGCTGGACGGTGACGGACTGCCCGCCCGGCCCAACGACGACGCAGCGCTGACCGGGGCCGCGAACGACCTCATCGCGCACTTTCGCCGCACGCTCGCCGGCCTCACGCCAGAAGAGCTGGTACATCTGGCCCGGGGCGCGATGCGCCGCGAACAGCACACCACCGCGGGTTCCTTGAGCGCGCTGCTGGGCTGACCCGGGGGTGA
Source organism: Streptomyces sp. NPDC059832 (assembly GCF_042731715.1). Classification (NCBI taxonomy): domain Bacteria; kingdom Bacillati; phylum Actinomycetota; class Actinomycetes; order Kitasatosporales; family Streptomycetaceae; genus Streptomyces; species Streptomyces sp. NPDC059832. The sequence continues at coordinate 207,418 of NZ_JBHWIY010000013.1, forward strand.
GGGGGAGGCGCGTGGGGAAGCGGAGGCGTTGGCCCGGACTCGGGTGCGCGACCGGCTCATCCGACGTGGACACGGGGGCGGCGGGCCCGGTCGGGTTGCCTTTCGCGGAGGACCTCGCGGGTGACGGGGGCGAACTCGCCCTGGCCGGAGAGGAAGAAGCGCAGGTAGTCGGTGAAGGGGTTGCCTTCGGTCCACTCGAAGCAGATGTGCGGGTTGTGTCCGGTGAGGTCGCGGACGTGCAGGAGCAGGGCGGCCAGGGCGTCAGGGAGACGAAGATGTTTCCGAGGTACTCGTGCGCCAGATACGCGAGTGCGCGGCCATTCGCCCGGCCGCCCGGCTCGAACTCCTTCTCCGGGATGAGCACGGTGGTGATGAAGCCGGTGGCGATCAGGAACACGCTCATGACCACCGCAGCGGTGGTCAGCAGCCGCTCCAGCATCGCGGTCGAGCCCTCGCCGTGCGGGCTCTCCTCGGCCGCCCGCCGGTGGACCGGCAGCGCGCCCGCCGGAGTGACGGCCACGAGCCCGATGGTGGCCATGGGGGACAGCAGCCCGGCCGCCAGGGCGGCGATGCCCGGCTGATGGCCCAGCGTGGAGAAGTGGTCGACGCCGGTCAGGCACATCACCCGCCACCACCGCGGCTCGCCGGTGACGCGAAGCACCCCAAGGGTGGCGTCGAGTGTTCCGGCCGGTGTCGTCGGTGTCGTCGAGTGGAACGGCTTCGACGGGCGCACCATGGAAGGGCGCGAACACGACATGGGGGTGACCCGGGCAGGAGTCCGCCGGTGGCACGTGGACGGTTGCGGATCTACCTCGGGGCCGCCCCCGGGGTCGGGAAGACGTACGCCATGCTTGCCGAGGGGCAGCGGCTGCGCGCACGGGGCGCGGATGTGGTCGTCGGCCTCGTCGAGCCGCATGGTCGCCGGCCGACCGCGGCCATGGCCGACGGCCTGGAGACGATGGCCCGCCGTACGCTGAGCCACCGCGGTGCGCTCTTCACCGAGATGGATCTCGACGCGGTGCTGGCCCGCCGTCCCCAGGTCGCGCTGGTCGACGAGCTGGCCCACTCCAACGTTCCGGGGGCCCGCAACGCCAAGCGGTGGCAGGACGTGGAGGAGCTCCTGGACGCCGGCATCGATGTTGTCACCACGCTCAATGTCCAGCACCTGGAGTCCCTCAACGACGCGGTACGGCAGATCACGGGGGTCACGCAACAGGAGACCCTGCCCGATGAGGTGGCCCGGCGGGCCGACCAGATCGAACTGGTCGACCTGCCACCGGAGGTGCTCCGCCGCCGTATGGTCCATGGCGACATCTACGCGCCGGACCGCATCGAGTCCGCCCTCACCCACTACTTCCGGGTCGGCAACCTCACCGCCCTGCGCGAAATCGCCTTGCTGTGGCTGGCCGACCGGGTGGAGGAAGGACTGCAGCGCTACCGCGCGGAACATGGCATCGTCGCCCCCTGGGAGACCCGGAAACGCATCCTTGTGTCCCTGAGCGGCGGGCCGGAGGGGGAGACGCTGATCCGCCGCGCCGCGCGGATCAGCGCTCGTACACCCGGCACCGAGTTGCTGGCCCTCCACGTGGTCCCGGAGGACGGACTCGCCGACGTCGACCCGGCAGTACTGGACACCCAGCGCACCCTTCTGGAGTCGCTCGGCGGCAGCTACCACCAGACCACGGGCGAGGACGTTGTCGATGCCCTGCTCCAGTTCGCCGAGGCGGAGAACGTCACCCAGATCGTGCTGGGCGCGAGCCGGCACGGTCGCCTCGCCTCCCTCCTGAGCGCAGGTGTGGGAGAGCGGACGATCAAGGGGTCCGGCCCCATCGACGTGCACATCGTCACCCACAGGGAGGCAGCAGGGGCCGCTGTGCTGAGGCTTCCGCATCCGAGCCGTGGCACGGGCCCAAGACGGTATTGGGCTGCGCTGGTCGGCGCCGTGGTGCTGCTGCCTGTACTGACGCTCCTGCTGACCGCCGTGGGTGACCACCTCGACCTCTCCAGCGACCTGGTGATCTATCTGCTCGCCGTCGTCGTGGTCGCCCTGGTCGGAGGGCTCTACCCGGCGCTGCTCGCCGCCATCGCCGCGGCGCTGCTCGCCGATTACTGCTTCATCGCACCGGTGCACTCGCTGGCCATCGAGCGCTCTGACGCGATCACCGCGCTCGTGGTGTTCACCGCCACGGCCGCTCTCGTCGGCACGGCAGCGGGAATGGCTGCTCAGCGCACGCACCAGGCGGTACGCGCGACATCCGAGGCGAGGGCGTTGAGCCGCCTGGCCGCCGCCATGATGCGTGGCCAGGATCTGACGGCACTGGTGGAGCAGATCCGGGAGAACTTCGGTCTCCGTGCGATCAGCCTGCTCGAAAGGGACCCGGAATCATCTCCCGTGCCCCGTTGGTACGTGGTCGCCAGCGCCGGGGAGCGGCCACCGGAAAAGCCGTACGAGGCGGATGTGGAGAGCCCCGTCGACGACCATCTCACACTGGCCGCGCGCGGCTCAGGGCTGAGTACGGAGGACCAACGCGTCCTCGCTGCATGCGCCGCCGAACTGGGGCTGGCACATGCGCGAGGGCGGATCGCCGGGTGTTCCGACGGCACGGACACCTTCGCCGACGCCGAACGTACCCGGGCATCCCTGCTTCTCGCGGCAGGACGCGATCTGCGTGCTCCGCTGCACACGGCCGAAGAAGCGCTCGTGCGCCTGCGGCGTCGACGCGCCGGCGCGACCGTCCCGGAGGAGGCGCAGTGGTTGGACGCTGCCCACACGGCGGTGCACCGTGCGGCGCAGTTGGTCACTGATCTCGACGACGTGAGTCGTTTGCACGCCGGGGCACTCGATCTCTACCTCCGCCCGGTCGACCTCAACGAGATGCTGGGCGCTGCCTTGGACGACCTCGGGCCCGGCGGCCACTCGATCATTCTGCGCCTGCCGGAACAGCTGCCCGATGTGATCGCCGACGCCGCCCTCCTCACCCGCGCCCTGACCGCCCTGGGGGCCGATGCGTTGCGTCACAGCCCGCCGGACCGGCCTCCCGTCGTCACCGCCGAGGTCCAGGTAGGCCACGTGAGGATTCGAGTGGAGGACGGCAGGCCCGACCGGGGTCCGGAACCGAGCCCCGAGGCCTCCAGGGCTCCGGGTCCCAGGGCCGGCAGCCTGGCTGTGCGGCTGTCGCGCGATTTGGCCGAGGCCATGGACGGGGCCCTGGAGACGGCCGCTGAGAGTCCGGGTTTCTCGGTGATGCTCACTCTTCCGAGTTCCGCGCCCGGCGGCAGCGCGACATCCGGCCGCAACGAGTGAATCCGCGCACTTCACCGTCATCCCATCGGCGCACAGAGTGGCAGGGCAATCCCGATGTCCACTGATATAGCGTCATGAATGAATCGATCCCGTATTCCGGATCAACTCCATATGCCGGTCGGGAGGGCCCCAAAGCCCCGTCCCACATGACTCTGCGGGGTGCTTCGCGCATGTCGGACATCGCGTACATCGGCCTCACGGCAGTGGTGTTCGCCCTCATCGTCCTGGCCGCCAAGGGGGTCGGACGCCTGTGAACGTGGACAACATCGTCGGCCTGATCGTTGCCGCGTGCCTTGTGGTCTACCTGGTCGTCTGCCTGATCTTCCCCGAGAAGTTCTAGGAGAAAGCCCGGATGAACGACACCCTCGCGGGCTGGCTCCAGGTACTTGCCCTGGTGGTCGCACTGGGTCTCTCATTTCGCCCGCTGGGCGGCTACATCGCCCGCGTCCTGACCACCGATCACCATTGGCGGGCCGAACGCCTGATCTACCGGGCAGGCGGAGTGAACGGCGACGCCGACCAGAAGTGGTCGGTCTACCTGCGGAGCATCCTGGCCTTCTCGGCCGTATCGGTACTGTTCCTGTACGCATTTCTGCGCCTGCAGAACCATCTCCTGCTGTCCCTGGGAATGAAGCCGGTCGCCGCGGACCAGTCGTTCAACACCGCGGCGTCCTTCGTCACCAATACCAACTGGCAGTCGTATTCCGGTGAGTCGGCGATGGGACATCTGGTCCAGATGGCGGGCCTCGCGGTGCAGAACTTCGTCTCCGCGGCCGTGGGTATTGCCGTCGTCGCCACGCTGATCCGGGGCTTCAACCGGAAGAAGACCGATCGCGTCGGGAATTTCTGGGTGGACCTGACACGGATTGTGCTTCGCGTCCTGCTGCCGCTGGCTTTCGTCTTCGCGATCGTCCTGGTGGCTGCCGGTACCGTTCAGAATTTCCACGGAATCCATGACATCACCACCATCGCGGGCGGGCACCAGGGCCTGACCGGAGGCCCCGTCGCCTCCCAGGAGGCAATCAAGGAACTGGGCACCAACGGCGGTGGTTTCTACAACGCGAACTCCGCGCACCCCTTCGAGAACCCCAACGCCTTCACCAACCTGATCGAGATCTACCTCATGCTGGTCATCGCGTTCTCGCTCCCGCGGACCTTCGGGACGATGGTCGGCGACAACCGCCAGGGATACGCCATCGTCGCCGTGATGGCATTGATCTGGGGCGCATCGGTGGCCATCGTCACCGCCAACGAACTGCACAGCGTCAGCAGCACCGCCGGTCACGCGGCCGGCGGAATGATGGAGGGCAAGGAGACGCGTCTCGGGATCTGGGCCTCGGCCCTGTTCGCCGTGTCCACCACCCTCACGTCGTGCGGAGCGGCCAACTCCTCCCACGACTCGTACACGCCGGGCGGCGGCGGAATGACGATCTTCAACATGATGCTGGGGGAAATTGCGCCCGGTGGTACCGGATCCGGGCTCTACGGGATCCTGGTCCTGGCGATCGTCGCCGTCTTCGTCGCCGGACTCATGGTCGGCCGTACGCCCGAGTACCTGGGCAAGAAGCTTCGGGGCCGGGAGATGAAATTCGCCTCCCTCTACATCCTGACCACACCCGCAGTCGCACTGGTGGGTGCGGGGCTGGCCATGGCGCTCCCGGGGGAGAGGGCGGCCATGCTCAATTCCGGTCCGCACGGTTTCTCCGAGGTCCTGTACGCCTTCGCGTCGGCTGCGAACAACAACGGCTCGGCGTTCGCAGGGCTGAGCGCGAACACCGTCTGGTACAACACGACACTGGGTGTGGTCATGCTCGTCGGCCGGTTCCTGCCGATGGTGTTCGTCCTGGCGCTCGCCGGCTCGCTCGCGGAGCAACAACCCGTTCCGGTCACCGCAGGCACCCTGCCCACTCACCGGCCGCAGTTCGTCGGGCTGTTGACCGCAGTGATCCTCATCGTTGTCGGTCTGACCTACTTCCCCGCGCTCGCGCTCGGACCCCTTGCGGAAGGCCTGCACTGATGTCCACGACCGCCACTCCCGTTCCCGGCCCGCCGGGCGCCGGGCGTCAGCAGCACCGGGTCTCGGGCGGACTGCTCGATCCCAGGCAGCTTCTGACGTCCTTCCCCGGCGCCCTGCGCAAGCTGGATCCGCGCGTGATGGTCCACAACCCTGTCATGTTCGTGGTGGAGGTCGGGGCGGTGCTGACCACGCTGTCGGCCATCAGGGCGCCCAGCGTCTTCGCCTGGGTGATCACGGCGTGGCTGTGGCTGACATCCGTCTTTGCCAACCTCGCCGAAGCAGTGGCCGAGGGACGCGGCAAGGCCCAGGCGGAGACTCTCCGCCGGGCCAGGACGACGACGACGGCCCGCCGTCTCACCGGCTGGCGGCCGGGCGCGACCGACGCCGCTGAGCAGGAGGTTTCGGGCGTCGCTCTCCGCCTGGGCGATCACGTCGTCGTCGAGGCCGGGCAGACCATCCCCGGCGACGGAGACGTGGTCGAGGGCATCGCGAGCGTCGACGAATCGGCCATCACGGGCGAGTCGGCGCCGGTGATCCGCGAGTCGGGCGGTGACCGGTCGGCGGTCACGGGCGGTACCAAAGTGCTCTCGGACCGGATCGTCGTGAAGATCACCTCGAAGCCGGGGGAGACCTTCATCGACCGGATGATCGCACTCGTGGAGGGGGCCGCGAGGCAGAAGACGCCGAACGAGATCGCGCTCAACATCCTGCTGGCATCCCTCACGATCATCTTCCTGATCGCGGTGACGACCCTGCAACCCTTCGCCATCTTCGCCGGGGCGGAGCAGACCATCGTCATCCTTGTCTCCCTCGTGGTGGCCCTCATCCCTACGACGATCGGTGCGCTGCTCTCGGCGATCGGCATCGCGGGCATGGACCGGCTCGTGCAGCGCAACGTGCTGGCGATGTCCGGGCGCGCGGTGGAGGCCGCGGGCGACGTCAATACCCTCCTGCTCGACAAGACCGGCACCATCACGCTCGGCAACCGCCAGGCCGCCGAGTTCCTGCCGGTGGACGGGGTGAGTGTCGAAGACCTTGCGGATGCCTCCCAGTTGTCGTCGATCGCCGACGAGACACCCGAGGGCCGCTCGATCGTCGTCCTCGCCAAGCGGCAGTACGAGCTACGAGGCCGCAGTGAAGGAGAGCTGGCCCAGGCACGGTTCGTACCCTTCACCGCTCAGAGCCGGATGAGCGGTGTCGACCTCGACGATCCTCAGGAGAACCTGTCGTTGCGCAAGGGAGCGGCGACGGCGGTGATGCGCTGGGTCCGTGACAACGGCGGCCACCCCACGGCAGAGGTCGGCGGCATCGTCGACGGCATCTCCGCGAGCGGCGGCACCCCGCTGGTCGTCGGCGAAGTGACCCGGCACGGCGACGCGCACAGCGCCCGCGTCCTCGGTGTCATCCACCTCAAGGACGTCGTCAAGGAGGGCATGCGGGAGCGGTTCGACGAGCTGCGCCGGATGGGCATCAAGACGGTCATGATCACCGGGGACAACCCGCTGACCGCGCGCGCCATCGCCCAGGAGGCAGGGGTGGACGACTTCCTGGCCGAGGCGACGCCCGAGGACAAGATGGCCCTCATCAAGCGGGAGCAGGCGGGCGGCAAGCTCGTCGCGATGACCGGCGACGGCACCAACGACGCGCCGGCGCTCGCCCAGGCGGATGTCGGCGTGGCCATGAACACCGGCACCTCGGCCGCCAAGGAGGCCGGGAACATGGTGGACCTGGACTCCAATCCCACCAAGCTGATCGAGATCGTCGAGATCGGCAAACAGCTCCTCATCACCCGCGGAGCCCTGACCACCTTCTCGATCGCCAACGACGTCGCGAAGTACTTCGCGATCATCCCCGCGATGTTCGCGATGGTCTACCCGGGCCTGGACAAGCTCAACATCATGCGACTGCACAGCTCGACCTCGGCGATCGCCTCCGCGATCGTTTTCAACGCACTGATCATCATCGCTCTGATCCCGCTGGCGCTGCGCGGCGTGCGCTACCGGCCGTCCTCCGCGGCGACACTGCTCAGCCGCAACATCTGGATGTACGGGCTCGGCGGGCTGGTACTGCCCTTCGTGGGCATCAAGCTGCTCGATCTCTTCATTCAGTTCATCCCCGGCCTGCGCTGACACACGGCCCGACGAGAGAAGAAGGCGATCCCAGGGTGCGCACCCACCTTCCCCCCGTACTCCAGCACCATCTGACCGCCCTGAGGATGCTGCTGGCCTTCACCGTGATCACCGGCATCGCGTATCCGCTGCTCGTCACCGGCATCTCCCAGTCCGGTCTCTCCCACCGGGCCAACGGCTCCCTGCTGACGACGAACGGCACGCCGGTGGCCTCCAGCCTGATCGGCCAGAACTTCTCCCTGCCGAAGAAGAATCCCCGGGACGAGAAGGAGGCGCTGCGCCCCGACCCCAAGTGGTTCCAGCCCCGCCCGTCCGCCGGCGGCTACGACCCCACGATCTCCGGTGCCTCCAATCTGGGCCCGAACAACACCGACCTGATCAGGACCGTCAAGGACCGCCGCGCAGCCGTCGCCGCCTTCGACGGGGTCCGGCCCGCGTCCGTCCCCGCGGACGCCGTCACCGCCAGCGGCTCAGGACTCGATCCGGCGATCTCCCCGGCGTACGCCTATGAGCAGGTGGACCGCGTCGCGAAGGCCCGCCACCTCGCCCCCACCGAGGTCAGGACACTGGTCGCCCGACACGTCCAGGGACGTGTTCTCGGATTTCTGGGTCAGGAACGCGTCAATGTCGTCGAACTCAACCACGATCTGGCCAGGCTGACGTGACCAGAATGCGGGGGTGCCGAGGTGAGGGCGGCCGAGGCGAGGACATACACCGGCGAGGGGGTGTGACGTGGACGTGGGGGCCGTGGCCGTACTCGCGGGGATCACCGCGTTCGGCGGCATGCTCGCCGTCCTTGTGGGGGCACATGGCCTGCACCGGACACGGCGAGTGAGAGAGACCGGCGTGCCTGTCCGGGCACTGGTCAAGCGGCGCCCGCGAGCGGCTCATGAGGATTCGGCCCCACTGCACCCGCTCCTGCAGTTCGTGACGGAGGACGACAGGGTGATGGAAGTCGTCTCTCCCGTTCCCGCCACCCGGCGACACCCGTTCGATCACGGTGACGACGTACTTGTCTCCTACGATCCGGCCGACCCGCGAGACGTCGTTGTCCACGGCTGGGACCACTCGGGTCCTGAACGCGCGTTCATCGCCGGAGGCGCCCTCGTCGTGCTGCTCTCGGTCACGCTGCTTCTTGTCGCAATCGCGAGTCGGTGACAGATCGGGAGCGCTTCTCGGGGTTGCCCCTCGCGGTCGGCGGCAGGGGCATCGGCTCGGCCGACGGGCCCGTGCCGTCAAGCGTGGGCGCGGCCGACCGCGTCGAGCTCCGCCCCGACCTGGTTGGCCAGGGTCACCGCGACCAGACGCGCGGCGAGTGGGGGCGCCGCTCCGCGCGTGGGCTGAAGCATGAACCGGCCGTGGAAGCGTCCATTGTGGAAGACCCGCAGTTCCAGTTCCTCGCGGGGCAGGCCGTCGCGGTCCGCAGCCCAGCACCGGTCGCCCCAGGCGATGGTGCCGTCCTCCTCCAGACGGGGCGGGCGTCCTACGAGGGTGCCGTATTCGAAGCGGCAGCCACTCAGCCTGAGCAGTCCCACGAGCTGCCGACACACATGGTCGATCACGGTGTGCGGGCTGGTGCTGGTCTCGGCCAGCCGGGCGGTGTGGTGGATCTGCGCCAGGTAGTCGTCGTCGGTGAGGGCGATCATCTTCAGTTCCCGGGCGCGGGCCGCCAGCCGGGAGACGGCGATGCCGACGACGACGAGCAGCAGGGCGGTGATGACGTCGACGGGCTTGATGACGGTGACCTGTCGGTAGGGGCGGGTGAGGAGGAAGTCGGACCACACCGCTGCGGACAGGGCCGTGAGCACACCGGCCAGGCGATGTCCCAGGGCGGCCACGGCAACCACGGCGACGACGAGTACCAGGACCGTGTTGGTGTCGGACATGTCGGCCCGGAAGGGCACCAGCACCGCGCACACGGCCGGCGGCAACGCGAGGGCGGCCCCGACCGCCACCTGGCCCCTGGTGAGGTACAGAAGCATGAGCCCCACCTCCACCTCAGGTGTAACCGGGACGGACGCTCCCGTCTTCGTTTCCGTCCGGCTTTGATGGGGCCTTGATGACGCGGACGCCGGTGGGCACCCCAACCGACTGGACCAGCCCCCGTCCGTCACTTCGTGTAGCGATGGTCGGCACAGCGTGCCGAACGCTCGTGGACAGGACGAGGCCGGTGATCGCGCGGAGGTGTCGTGGACGCGCCGCACGTCGGCCCCGACCTGTCGGACTCACGGGTGCGACAAGAAGTGTGCTCCGAGCCTTGCGCGGTGGTACAGCGGTTCGCTTCCCCCGGTTTGCGCGCTGCGATGCGTCCAAGGTGACCGTGGCCTGCACGGTTCCCGAGCCGTGACTGGTTGCTGACCATTGGTACGCCCAGCACCAGGTTCTCCGAAGTCCCGTCCGACGCGATGTAGCCGGCGCCGCTCGGAGGTGTGTCCGAGCAGCGCCGACATGACCGCCAGCGTGATCAGCTCGGCGTCACTGGGCGTGGGCGTGATTCCGACGGCAGGCCGCCACGGCGCGGGACACGGGGAAGCCTTCAGCTCGTCGGCGATCCGGGTATGGAGTGCCGTTGCGAGGGTGCCCAGGTCGTTGGTCAGACATCGGCATCGGACGCCTCGTCCCACCCAGGCGAAGCAGTGCGTCGACGTCGTAGAGCCGGTAGCCGGCGGGACTTCGGGTGGTCGGTGCTACCACCCCCGAATCGGAGTAGAACCGGGTGGTCCTCAGGGGCAGGCCCGTTCGCCGGGAGAGCTCCCCGATCGAGTAGAGGGTCGTAACGTCCATGTCCCCCACTCTGCTGTCTCCAGTCACTGGAGACTCAAGGCTATTTTTTTCCCAGCTGGGCCCCGACCGAGACGCCTCCGAATCGGCCTGACAGTCGAGCGGCGTGCCCGGTACTCAGCGTGCCATCAGGTCCTGGTATGCCGCCCATTCGCGTCCGAGGCAGCGCAGATGACGGTAGATGACCCACCAGTCGGCCGGCTGGACCAGGGTGTGGGAGTCCTCGCGTACAGCCCGCTGGCACGCGGACTGCTCACCGGCACCCGCGAGCGCGGCGGCCGAGGGAGCACGGCGCGTTCCGGCAATGACCCGCTCGCCGACACGAGGTACGCCGACGCCGACTTCGACATCGTGGACACCCTGCGCACGGTTGCCGCGGGACATGGCCGGCCCGCGGCGCAGATCGCGTTGGCCTGGCTCCTGTCGAAACCCGCCGTGAGCGCACCTGTGTTCGCCGGTGCCCGGCATCGGCTGGTCCTCACCGACCGGATGGTGGCCACGTCGACTCATCTGCGGCACGACCTCCCGCACTCGGTGCCGGGGCTGCTGTTCGCTGTCGACCGCTCCACCATCAGCCGCGCCATCGGAGAGACCCGCGCTCTTCTGGCCGAGCATGGGTGCGCGGTCCCTGAACGTCCTGGTCCACGGCTGCGGGCGTTCGGCCACCCGCCTCCGTCCTCCTTGTGTCCTGTGCGCCGTGCGGTAGGTGTCGGTCCGGTTCAGGCGGCCGTGACGGATGTCCGGTTGTCGGCTCGTGCGGTGAGGGAGGCGGAGTAGCGGCGCAGGAGCAGGATGGCCGTGGTGGCGAGGCCGGTGAGCAGACCGAGCCAGAGGCCTACGGCTTCGAGGTCCAGGGCGTAGGCGAGGAGCCATGCTGCGGGCAGGCCGACGGCCCAGTAGCCGATGAGGGTGATACGGAAGCCGCTCTTGGTGTCGTCGAGTCCGCGCAGCAGGCCGACGCCGATGTTCTGGGCGCAGTCGAAGAACTGCAGGAACGCGGTCACGGTCAGCAGGTGGCCGGCGATGGTGAGTGCCTTGTCCGAGCCGGACTCCAGGAAGGGGGCCAGGACGAGCTGGGGCAGGGCGAGGTAGAGGACGCCGACGACGGTCATGACGGCGCCGGCGCAGGCGAGCGCGGTGTTCTTGATACGTCGGGCATCGTCGTATCGCCCCAGTGCCAGTTCGCGACTGACGTTGATGGATGCGGCGTGGGAGAGGCCGACGGCGACTTGGAAGACGATGTAGACCAGTTGGTTGACGGCGGTGTGCGCGGCCAGTGCGGCGGGCCCGAAGGATCCGGCCATCAGCGCGGTGAGGGAGAAGAAGCCTGCTTCGGATCCGTAGGTGGCGGCGATCGGGATTCCCAGGCGCAGCAGCCGCTTCAGGATGGCGGGATCCGCCTTCATGAGGTCCAGGGACAGCAGCGGGGCGAGGGTGGTGTCCCTCTTCGCCGACAGGTAGAGGGCAACGAAGGTCAGCAGGTAGACGCTGGAGGTGGCGAGGCCGACGCCGGTCAGACCCATGCGGGGCAGGCCCCAGGTGCCGTGGACGAGAATCCAGTTGAGACCGGCGTTGACCGCGACCGAGGCGATGGTGATCTGCAGCAGGGCCTGGGGACGCCGCATGCCGACGGTGAACTGGCGGATCACCTGGAACCAGAGACAGGGCAGCAGGCCGGGGGCGAGCGCGAAGATCATGGTCTGCGCGCGGTGGGCGACTGCGGCGTCCTGTCCGAGCCAGGGCAGTGCCTGACCGATCAGGATCATGAGGACGGCGCCGGCGATGCCCGCGAGGGTGGCCAGCGCCATGCTGGCGCGGACGATGCCCCGCACCTCCTCGCGGCCTTGTCCCTGCCCGTCCTGGCCGGCTTGTTCGGCGCGGGCTCCGGCGGCGGCGATCTGGTTGCCGACGGAGGTGACCAGACCGACGCCCATGGTGCGCAGCTGGTTGAAGATGACGATGGCCAGGCCGCCGGCTGCCAGTTCCTGCGTGCCGAGGAAGCCCATCATGACGGTGTCCGTCGTGGTCAGGGCGACCTGGGCGAGCTGGGTAAGGATCAGCGGGACGGCGAGGGTGGCGAGGGCCCGGCTGTCGCGGAGGAGGGTGGTGAGCATCGGGTTACCGGTTTCTGCGGAGCTTGGTGAGGAGTTCGCCGATTCCCCGTTCCGCGTCGGGGTCGAGGGGGCCGCGGACCTGCCTCCAGTCGTCGTTGAACACCGTGTCCATGGGCTTCTCCCCGTCGTCATTGATCAGGGCGACCATAGTCGTCCCGGGTGGCAGCGACGGCGGGCAGGTCGGCGTCTCGTGGACCGCGCCGCCTGCGGAGCCGCCGTTGGACAGGAACAGCCGACATGCTCCTTTCAGGAAGATCCGTCCCGTGCGGGGATGGCAGGGGTGCTGCCGGTGCGCAGCGGGCGGCAGTTGCCAACTGGCAGTCAATGAGAGCGAATTGGCCCGCCACTGCGGGTTGCACGGCTTCCGGGCTGGAACCCGCCGAGACGGGATCGGCCGATGGGCGGGCGCACGAGTTCGCGTGCGAGTCACCCCGCTCTCTCTTGCGGAGATTATTGCCATTAGGGTAGGCAAACCTAAGGTATTTTTGGATTGTCTGGAACATGGAGCGAGGACGTACGTGGACATCAACAGGCGTCAGGTGCTGTTGGCCGGCGGTGCGATAGGGGCTGCCGTGCTGCTGGCGGCGTGCTCCTCGGGCAGTGGTGACACCGCGGCCGACTCCACCGGCAAGGGCGGCAAGCCCCGAAAGGGCGGCACCCTGCGCATCGGCGCGCTCGGCCGGGCCGGCGCCATCACCCGTGACCCGCACGGCACGCAGGCCAATGAGAGCGACTACCTGATCCTCGCGCTCACCTTCGACACGCTCGCCGTTCCGGGTGCCAAGTCCAACACCGTGCCCCGGCTCGCCTCGTGGGAGCCCTCGGCGGACCTGAAGACGTGGCGCTTCAAGGTGGCCAAGGGCGCTGTCTTCCATGACGGCACCCCGGTCACCGCCGACGACGTGGTCTGGTCACTGCGCCGGCTGCGCAACACACCGGCCGGAGCAGCCCGCCTGCCCGGAGTGAAGAACGCCGACAGCATCACGGCCGACGGTGCCGACACTGTGGTGGTTGTCTCCGAGTACGCCAACGCCGACTTCCCCCTCATGACGCGATTTGCCACGTTCATCATGAAGAAGAACACTCCGGACAAGGCAGTGGCGAAGGCGCCGGGCACCGGCCCGTTCAAGCTGGACTGGTACCGCAACGGCAATGCCCGTCTGGTGCGCAACGACACATGGTTCGGGGGCACCGTCTACCTCGACGCGATCGAGGTGACCATGTTCGAGACGCCGCAGGCCATGGCCAACGCCCTGTTCGCCGGGCAGATCGACGTCGCCTCCAACGCCGGCCCCATCGCCGCGCGCACCGCGGAGTCCCGCAAGGACATCCAGGTCGTCCGCCGCCCCGACGACATGTCGATGCCCATCGTCATGCGCACCGCCGACGGCCCGTTCGCCGACCCGCGGGTGCGGGAAGCCATGCGCCTGGTCGTGGACCGCGAGGCAATGGTCAAGCAGGCCCTCTCCGGATACGGAAACGTCGCCAACGACATCATGGGGACCGGCGACCCCGACTACGCCAAGGACATCCCGCAGCGCAAGCGCGACCTGGCCAAGGCCAAGCAGCTCCTCACCGACGCCAAGTTCGACCTGTCCAGGACCTACGAGCTGTACACCACCGAAGACGTCTCCGGCATCGCCGAGTCCGCGACCCTGTTCGCCTCGCAGGCGCGTGAGGCAGGGATCAAGATCAAGGTGGTCAAGCAGGAGTCGGGAACGTTCTACGAGAAGACCTGGCTCAAAGGCGACCTCTACACGAACTACTGGGGCACCAACGACTCGGTGCTGTTCTTCGCGTCCAAGACCCTGCTCAGCGGCGCCGGCCAGAACGAATCAGGCTTCGACGACAAGGAGTTCGACGCCACCTACCGCAAGGTCATCGGCACGACGGACGAACAGGCGCGGGCCAAGGCCCTGCATGAACTGCAGCAGATCGAGTACGACCGCTCCGGCTACCTGCTGTGGGGCATGGCCGACGGTGTCGACCTGGCCGCTGCGAAGGTCCAGGACCTGCCGAAGCTGCCCGGCTACGGCCGCGTCCAGCTGGAGAACGTGTGGCTGAGTTGAGCCACGCGCCCAAGGACAGCGCGGTGGCAGCTCCTGTCGGCACAGGGGCGGCCACCGCGCGACGCCGCCCGTTGCCGATTCCGCTCCTCGGCCGCTTCGCCGCGGCCGTGGGACGGCGGGTCCTCATGCTGGCCATCCTGCTCGCCCTGGTGTTCGCCGCCGTCGAGCTGCTTCCCGGAGACGCCGCCACCGCGACCTCCGAACGCGGCGAGAGCGCCGCCGACATCGCAGCCCGCCGCCACCTGCTGGGACTTGACCGGCCGTTGTGGGAACGCTTCTGGCACTGGATGACGGGGCTGTTCACCGGGGACCTGGGCGTCAGTGCACGTGGCGAGAAGGTCACGCAGATGCTGGCCGACCCGTTTCCGAACACGCTGCTGCTCGCGACCCTCGCCTTCGTCCTGACGACGGCGGCGTCTCTGGCCCTGGGGTGCTGGGCCGCCGCCCGACCCGGTCGGCTCACCGACCGTGTCATCGGCCATGCCTCGACCTCGGCATTCGCCATCCCCGAATTCGTCGTCTCCGTCGGCCTGCTGATGTTGCTCTCGTTGTGGACCGGCTGGCTGCCCGCAGTGACCGTGGCCGGGGCCGACGGCAGGCCGACCACGTGGACCATGCTGATCATGCCGGTCCTCGCCCTGGTCATCCCGCAGACCGGATGGAACACCACCATCGTGCGCGGCGCTCTCGCCGACCAGGCGAGCACACCGCATGTCGAGGCCGCCCACCTGGACGGCCTGTCGGTGCGCCGCGTCATCTGGCGCCACGCCCTGCCCGGCGCCGCTCCGGCCATCGCCACCGGCCTCGCCACCTCCACCGGCATGCTCCTGGGCGGCACCGTGGTCGTGGAAACACTCTTCAACTACCCCGGGATCGGTAGCGTGCTCGCCAGCGCCGTATCCACCCGCGACACCCCGCTCATCGCCGGAGTTGTCCTCTGCGCCGGTGCTGCCATCAGCCTGGTCCTGCTGGCCGCCGACCTCGTCCGCGCCCGAGTTCTGGGGAGTCACGCATGAGCACCGCCCTCACCACAGCCCGTGCGCCGAGGGCCTGCGCGGGCCGCGGACGAGTGATCCGCCGTCTGGTCCCGGGCGTCCTGATGGTCCTGCTCGCCCTCACCGGCCCGTTCCTTGCCGCGCACCCCATCGACAAACCGGTCACCGCTCCCTTCGCCACCGCCGGCGACGGTGCACCACTGGGTGGGGACCAGCTCGGCCGCGACGTCCTCAGCAGGCTTCTTCATGGCGGGACCGCCCTGATCGGCAGCGCCCTCCTGGTCGCCGCCGTCGTCACCGCGCTCGCCGCGCTGGCGGGCTGCTTCGCCGTCCTGCACCCGGTCGTGGGGAGGGCCGTGGAACGCACCGCCGACGTCTTCATCCTGCTCCCGCCGATCCTCGGCATCATGCTCATCGCACTGGCCTGGCCCGGCGGCGGACGATGGGCCGTCATCAGCGCCGCCATCGTCCTGGGCACCCCCTACGCCGTCCGGATCGTCGCCGGCGCAGCAGCTCCCCTCGCCGGTGCCGGGTACGTCGAAGCAGCCCTCGCCGGCGGGGAATCCCTTACCTGCACCGCCACCCGCGAACTCCTGCCGAACCTGCGCTCCACCATCCTCGCGCTGTTCGGCCTGCGCTTCGTCGAAGCCGTCTACGTCATCTCCATGGCCGGGTTCCTGCAGATCGGCCCCCAGCCACCTGCCGCGGACTGGGCCTTGATGATCCGGGAGAACTCCTCGGGCATCCTCCTCAACCCATGGGCGGTCGCAGCCCCCAGCCTGGCCATCGCCGCCCTCGCCATCAGCGTCAACCTGGCCGCCACCTCCCTCGCTCCCCGCTCCGCACGCAAGGCGGTGACCACCCCGTGAACAACCCCCCGCCCTCGCCCACCATCAGCGAGACCCCCGAACCTGCGTCGGTCGGCAAGGACAGCGCATCCGCGACAGTGGTGACGGTGACCGACCTCAGCATCCGGATCCCCGACGGACCCGTTCTGCTCCAGCCCACCAGCCTGACCGTCCGGGCCGGTGAGATCACCGCCCTGACCGGAGCCTCCGGATCCGGCAAGACCACCTTGCTGCGCACCCTGATCGGCCACCTGCCCACTCGAGCCACCACCCACTGCACCGCGTTCGACGTCCTGGGCCACCACGTCCCCGGCCTTGATGCGACGGCACTGCGCACCATGCGCCGCACCCAGGTCGCCTATGTCGGCCAGGACCCCGGCTCAGCGCTCAACCCCCGGATGAAGATCCGTCACCTCGTCGCGGAAACTGCCCCCACTGCGAGCGAACAGGCCGTGCTGGACCTGCTGCGCGAATGCAAGCTGCCCACGGACGACGGATTCCCCGACCGCAGACCCACCGCGATCTCCGGCGGCCAGCAGCGCCGCGTAGCCCTCGCCCGCGCCCTCGCCCGCACCCCCGACCTGCTGCTCCTCGACGAACCGACCGCGGGACTCGACGAAGCCCTGCGCGACGACATCGCCGGTCTGCTGCGCCACCTGGCCACCTCGCGCGGCCTGGCCATCGTCATGGCCTGCCATGACCCCCAACTCGTCGACGCCTGCGCCGACCACGTCGTACAGCTCACCACCGCACACCCACTCCTGCCCCGACAGCGCACACCGCGCCTGCCACAGAAGGCGGAATCCGCGGACACCGGCGCGGACGGGATCACAGCGCAATCCGTCAGCGTGACCTTCCGCGGCCGGGGCACCGCACAACCGGCACTCGACAAGGTCGACTTCATCGCACCCTCCGGCTCGGCGACCGCAATCATCGGACCCTCCGGATCCGGCAAGACCACCCTGCTGCGCGTCCTCGCCGGACTGCAGCGGCCCGACGCCGGATCTCTCGTCCTTGACGGGCACCCGCTGGCCCATGCAGCCCGCAAGCGCCGTCGCGAACACCATCGGCGCATCCAACTGGTCCCGCAGAACCCGCTCGCCGCGCTCAACCCGTCCCGCACCATAGGCGCGACCCTGGCCAGGCCCCTGCGCCGCCACACCCGGCTGACCAAGGCCCGGACCGCAGACCGGATCACCGAACTGCTCGACCAGGTCGGCCTGCCTGCCGACTTCGTCCACCGCTACCCGCACGAACTCTCCGGCGGGCAGCGCCAGCGCGTCTCCATCGCCCGCGCGCTCACCGTCGACCCGGACTTCCTGCTCTGCGACGAGATCACCTCCGCGCTCGATCCCGACACCGCCATCGCCATCATGGAACTCCTGCAACGTCTGCGCACCGAACACAACATGGCCATCGCCCTCGTCAGCCACGAGACACACCTGGTCGCCGCCTACACCGACACCGTGCACGTCCTGGAAGCCGGACGGCTCACCGCACATGGCCCCACCACGGCACACGTGCCGACCTGACCTGCTGTGGTGCCTGCCTCACGCCTGCGTGGAAGGAAACACGCCGGGTGCCTTCTCGTGGTGTGGGTGCGGCGGCCGTGTGGCACCGTGCTCGACGGCATGGGCCGCGTCATCGGCATCGCCGGCTACGACCTCGCGGGCCGTGCCCTGCTCGGCGGCTCGGCGCGGGACGTACTGTCCTGCTACGGCCCCCTGCGCGGACTGCCCAGGCTCGCCCTCCTCGCCCTGTTCGCCCGGAAGCCCGCCGAGGGCGAACTGGTGATGGACGGCATCTGCGTGGCTGCGGCGCATCGCGGATCCGGCATCGGCGGCCTGTACGTCGCCGCCAACCCCATTGCCGATCTGGTCGAGGCCCAGGCCCGCCATCTCGACGTGCTCGGCGTCGTCACCTTCTTCACCAGTACCGAGCTGCGCATCGGAGACATCGACGACCCTCGCCGACTGGCCGCCACCATCCGGCCCTTGGACGAGATCGCCGCCAGGCACGAACATTTCGCCGCCTTTGCCGAGACCTGCGCCGACCGACTGGCCCGCGGAGCGGACCTGTCCGGGGCCGAGCGGCTCACCCTGGCCGTGGAACTCGCCGCGGAGTTCAGCCGTGTCATGACCCCCGATCCACTGTTCCCCCCGGAGTTGCTGCCCCGGCCCTGGCCCGCTCGGCCGCGGTGGTCGGCGACGATAACCTGCGCAACCTGGCCTGATCCCGCTCCTGGCTGATACTGCTCGGAGCAACCACCAGCCCAGGTCCGGCTCTCATCCGGTAGCGCACCACCTCGCCGCGCGAGTCGGCCGAGCGGGCCAGGGGGTGCTTCGGGTGCCCGCGCGGCTCAGGTTCCGGCGAACTTCCTCTCCCGATCCGTCTCCGCCGTCGTCTTCGGGATCTTCAGCGTCGCGTGGCGCAGGAACGGCGGTGCCATCACCGAGGTGGCGACGGCGAGCAGCACGATGATCGTGTACGTGGCCGTGGTCAGGATGCCCAGCTGGAGCCCGGCCGTGGCGATGACGATCTCCACGACGCCGCGGGCGTTGAGTCCGGCCCCGATCGCGAGCGACTCGCTGTGGCCGAGGCGGCCGAGCCGGGCGCCGAGGTAGCCCCCGGCGAACTTGGCCACGGTGGCCACCAGCAGCGTGACGATCCCGGCGAGCAACACGGTGGGCCGGGCCAGGGTGGCCAGGTCCACCTGGAGTCCCGCGGTGGCGAAGAACAGCGGTGCCAGCGTCGACATCACGAAGGACCGTACGGTGTCGAGTGTCTTGCGGCTCCCGGACCCGAGCGAGCTGATGACGATGCCGCACAGGAAGGCACCGAGGATGGGCTCCATGTCGAGTGCCTGGGTCCCGGCGGCGGACAGCGTGATCAGGACGACGATGGCGGCGACGCTCATCCCCGGCTGGCCCGAGCGCTCGGTGTGCCGCAGGACCCTGCGGGCCATCGGCCGGACCACGAGGACGGCGATCACCAGCGCGGCGATCAGATAACCGACGGTCTGCAGGATCATGCCGGGCCCCGCTCCCGAGACGACCATCGCGGACACGACCGACAGCAGCAGCCAGCCGACGATGTCGCTGATGGCCGCCGCGCCGACGATCAGCTGGCCGACGTCGCGGTGGAGCAGCCGCATGTCCAGCAGCGTCTTGGCGATCACGGGCAGTGCGCTGACCGCGATCGCGACTCCGATGAACAGCGCGAACGTGTCCCGGTCCGCGCTCGGCGCGATCAGCGATCCCGGCAGGAGGAAGCCGAGTCCGATGCCGAGCGCGAGCGGCAGCAGGACGCTGCCCGCGCTCACCCAGCCGATGGCGCGGCCCTTGCGTCGGATCAGACCGAGGTCGATGTGCGCGCCCGTGATGGCGACCAGCAGCAGCACACCGAGCTGTGCGACCGCGGTGAGCAGGTGCATCTGGGCCGGGTCCCGCGGCAACAGCCAGTCCGACAGGCCGGGCAGGAACTCCCCGAACAGCGAGGGGCCCAGCAGCACGCCCGCGGAGAGTTCACCGACCAAGGGGGGAAGGCCGAGGCGGACCGCGAGCATGCCCAGCAGCGTGGCGGCTGCCAGCAGCACCCCGATCTGCAACAGGAAGACCAGCATCTGGTCATGGCCGATCGAGGGAAGTGGTCCTGCGACTGTCGCCATCGAGATCCTCTTTCAGGAGATTCAGAATCGCGTCGGCCACCGCGGACGGGGCGTCGGCCGAGAGCAGGTGTCCACCGGGCAGGACCGTCACCTCGCAGCGCGCCGTGGTGTGGTCGGCCCATGCGTCGAGGCGGAACGACGCGGCGTCGTCGGTACCGGCGAGGACGCGGACATCCCCGGCGGTCGTCAGGGATCGCGTCAGGTCGACGAAGGACTGGGACAGGTGCAGGTCGTCCCGGATCACCGGGTAGAACTGCTCGGCGAGCACCGGGTCGCGCACCACGTCGGCCGGGATCTCACCGCCCATCGACGCCAGCACGGCGACCGCGTTGTCGATGGAATGGATCTCCTCTGTCCTGATCCTCTCCCGTACCGAGGGAGGGGAGTTGGACGCGGCGATCAGCAGCGGGTACGGCGGCTGCCTGGCTGCCGCGGCGACGGTCAGGCCGATGTACGCGCCGAGACTCTCGCCGTAGACCGCGTCCACGGGCCCGCCGATCTGCCGCGTCACGTCGGCCACCGCGAGTTCGGCGCACGTGAGCGGGGTCTCGGCGAAGCGGCGACCGTGGCCAGGCAGTTCGACGGGGCGGAAGTCGATCCGCCCGCCGAGTGCCCGGCGCAGCCGGCGGAAGTAGCCCGCCCCACAGCAGGACGGCGGGATGAACGCCACCGTCGGAAGGCGCCCCGAGTCGCGAGGTGCGGTCGTGCCCGTGCCGTTCACGTCCACTGCGCCCGTGCCGTTCACATCCACCACCTGGCGGGAGCGGCCTCGGTTACAGCGAGCGGATGGGCGTGCCGCGCAGCGTCCTGTCGGTGATCTTGTTGTGCCCGAAGGAGTCCTCGCCCCTGGCCAGCACTGCGGCCCACTTCTCCAGCGAGATGCTGCCTCCGTACTCCTCGATGTGGTCCGTGTCCGGGTAGACGCGCACCTTCGTCGGCACGTACCGGGTGGCGAAGCCCATCCGGTAGTTCCTGCCCGTGGAGATGTTCGGCAGGGAGGCGTGCATCAGCGTCGACCAGAAGATCACGCACTGGCCCTTCTCCATGGTGAGGGAGACCGCGTCCTCCTCGTTCGGCCGCCAGTCGGGGTCGACCTGGAGCTGGCGGTAGTCGTAGCCGAAGAAGCCCCGCGGAACGCCCTCCTTGACCTCGGAGTTGATGCGCCCCTCGTCGTAATCCATCTGCTTGGTCTCGTCGTAGTTCATTTTGTTCTGCGTGCCGGGGATGATCTGCAGGCAGCCGTTCTCGCGCGTCGACTCCGTGAACGCGGTCCACACGGTGAGCGTGCCGGCCCCGAAGTCGTCCTCCGACTCGCCGGGCCACAGCAGTTGCGGCTTGCCGCTGGCGTTGGCGAAGGTGTCGGCCTGGTGCCAGTCGGTCCCCTCGTCCCCGGGATACTTGGGGAAGAACTCCGTGCGCCAGCACAGCAGGTCGGGGCCGAGGATGGAGGCCACCCGGTCGACGATCCTGCGGTTGCAGACGTGCTGGGCCAGCAGGTCGATGTCGAGGTGGCGGTCGTAGTTGAAGATGTTCGGCGCCCCGACGCTCGAATCGACCTCGGGGTAGGCGGCGTACGACCGGTCGAGCGCCTCGCGCCGGACCGTCTTCCACATCGCGTCCATCTCTTCGGGGGTGTACACGTTCAGCGGTCCGATGTAGCCGTTGTGGTGGAACGACGCCAGTTCGTCGGGGGAGAGGACGAAGTCGGTGCTTTCGGCGCTGCTGGTCATGCTCTGAGCCCCTTACCTGGTGGTTGGCATAGCGCTTTCGACCGGCTGGATCTTGGTGACGGCCACGCCGAGCGGCTCCTCGTACGTGGTTTTCATGTCGAGCACGGCACCGAAGGAGTCACTGAGGTGCTGGTTCAGCTTCGCGAACGTCAGTGAATGACCGCCGATGTCGAGGAAGTTGTCGGCACCGGTGATGTCCGGGTCCTCCAGTTCGCCGCGCAGCCACTCGACGAGCGAACGCTCGACATCGGCCGGGTCGGCCGGGCGAATCCTCCCGTCGTCCGTCCCTGACACCTGCATGGCAGATTCCTCCTGTGGGTCTTTCCGTTGTGCACGGACCGTGAGGCATGGACTGTGAGGCATTGCCCGCGGGCGAAATGCGGCGCAGGGGAGTGTGGCGGCACGGACGGATTGACGTGGCCGTACGTGTGGGCGACGGATCCGAACCCCGTAGGCGCTGTGCAAGTGACCCCGCGCCGCCTCAAGCTAGACCGGCTGGCGGATTCTCTTCAAGACCGCTTCTCCGCGAGACCGTGCGATGCCCTGTCAATTGTCCCGTCGCCGGGACAGCACACCGGATCGGCCTCCGGCGACCTGCGTTGCCGCGGATTCTCCCGGCACCTGCCGGGCAGTTGAGCCGCGGCCGGATCGGCCCGGTCCCTCGTCCGCGCGACGAGGCGTCCGGCGGTGGTCAATTGTCCGGGGTGCCGTATAGCCTTCCGGTGCCGCAGCGAATTACGCGCCGGCTCTGCATGCCTGGTCGAATGAATCGCTCATGGAAATGGGAATTCGATGACTAATCCGTTTGAGGACGAGAACGGCTCTTATCTGGTACTGGTCAACGACGAGGGTCAGCATTCCCTTTGGCCCGCTTTCGCCGAGGTGCCGGCGGGCTGGACGGTCGCCAAGGGCGAGGACAGCCGCGAGGCCTGCCTCGCGTTCGTCAACGAGAACTGGACCGACCTGCGGCCGAGGAGCCTCGTCGAGGCCATGGAGGCCGACAACGCCTGATGCCCGCCTTTGTCGGAGGCGTGACCCCAGCGGAGCGGAAATACGTGGGAAGGAACCCGGCACGTTGACTGCCCTCACCAAGTTCGCTGACAAGGACCTCGAACTCCTCCTGCTGATCAGGAACTTCGAGCTCGCCCTGCTCGACCTGTTCGACGCGGGGAAGCTCAACGGCACGACGCACACCTGCCTCGGCCAGGAGTACGTGCCGGTGGCGCTGGCGCCGCTTCTGCGCGAGGACTTCGTCTTCAGCAACCATCGAGGACACGGCCACTACCTGGCCAGGTTCGAGGACCCGTCCGGGCTGCTCGCGGAAATCATGGGGCGCGAAGGGGCGGTGTGCTCGGGCGTCGGCGGCAGCCAGCACATCTACCGCGACGGCTATCTGTCGACCGGGGTGCAGGGGCAGAGTCTGCCGGTCGCGGTCGGTGTCGCCCTCCACTACCGGCGCACCGGGCAGGACCGGATCGCCGTGGTCCACATCGGCGACGGCACCTGGGGCGAAGGAGCGGTCTACGAGGCCCTCAACATGGCGCGGCTGTGGAGCGTGCCGCTGCTGGTGGTCGTGGAGCACAACGGGATCGCCCAGTCGACGCCGACCGGGGCACAGCTGGCCGGGACCATCGAGGACCGCGCCGGTTCGTTCGGTATCGACCACTACGAGCTGCACACCGCGGACATCAACGTGATCCGTGCCGAACTGGGCCCCGTCGTCGCGGAGGTGCGGCGCGGGGCCCCGGCCGTCGTGCAGTTCCACACCGTCCGGCTCGGTCCGCACAGCAAGGGCGACGACACCCGCTCCGCGGAGGAGCTGTCCGACATACGCGCCCGGGAGTGGAGCGCGGAGTACGCGCGGTGGTTCGGCGACCAGTTCGCCGCCGCCGACGCGCGCCAGCGGGAGCGGGTCGCCGGTCTGGTGGCCGACGTCTCCGCGCGGCCGCCGTCGGTCTGGACGCCCTCGCCGGCCGCGGCGGGATCGGGGGCCGCGCTGTGAGGGCGCTGGAGGAGCTCGTCGCCGATGTGCTCGGCGTACCCGTGGCAGAGGTGGACGAAGAGACGGGCCCGGCGACCACGGGCAGTTGGACCAGCCTGCGGCACGTGCAGATCATCTCGGCCGTCGGACGCGAGTACGGCCTGCGGATCACCCCCCGGCAGGCCCGCTCCTGCCGCAGCGTCGGCGATCTGCGGGGGCTCCTGACAGCGGAGGGAGTTTCGGCATGACCCAGGTCGTGACCAGCACCGTCGCGCCGCGCGTCGCGGAGAACCTCAACCGCGCGCTGCACCGGCTCTTCGACCGCGAGAAGCGGCTCTACCTGCTCGGCGAGGACCTGCTCGACCCGTACGGAGGCGCATTCAAGATCACCAAGGGGCTCTCCGGAAGGTTCGGCGACCGCGTGATGAGCACGCCGCTGAGCGAGGGCGGCATCCTCGGCGTCGGCGGCGGACTGGCCCTGTGCGGCAACAAGGTCATCGTCGAGGTCATGTTCGGCGACTTCCTCGCACTCGGCTTCGACCAGGTGCTCAACTTCGCCTCGAAATCGGTGTCGATGTACGGTCGGCGGGTGCCGGTGCCGCTCGTGGTGCGCTGCCCGGTCGGCGGCAACCGCGGCTACGGGCCCACCCACAGCCAGAGCCCGCAGAAGCACTTCGTCGGCATTCCCAACCTCACCCTGTACGAGCTGTCGCCGTTCCACGACGCCGAGGCGGTGCTGGACGAGGCGCTGGACCGGGGCGCGCCCGCCGTCCTCTTCGAGGACAAGGTCCTCTACACCCGGCGCATGTACCGGGACGGCCGCGTCGACGACGTCTTCCGCTACCGCGTCGTAGGCCCCGGACTCGGCTGGGCCCACGCCTTCCCCGACGGCGAGGCGGACGGTGCCGACTTCGTCGTCCTGGCCCCGGGGGGCCTCGTCCACCGGGCCCTGGACGCGGCGCGCGAGCTGCGCGAGGCGCACGGCCGCTCGGTCCACGTGCTGACCCCGGCGCAGCTGTACCCGCTGGACGTCGAGCCGGTCCTGCCGCTACTGAAGGCGGCCGGCCGGGTCGCCGTGGTGGAGGAGGGCACCGCGGGCGGTACCTGGGGCGCCGAGGTGGCGCGGGTGCTCCACGAGCGGATCTGGTCCTCGCTGCACGGCCCGGTACTGCCGCTGAGCTCATGCGACTCGATCATTCCGACGGCAGGCCATTTGGAGCGCGAGGTGCTGCTGGGGGCCGAGGACATCCGTGACGGGATCCGGCGGGCGGCCGGATGGGGGGCCGGGGAGCCGTCCTCGGCCCCGTCCGCCGCGTCCCCCGCCGCCGAAGCGGCGGTCGGCGTCCCCGTCACCGTGCCCAAGCTGAACAACAACGACGCCACCTATCTGGTCGCCGACTGGCTGGTGGACGACGGCGCGTGGATCGAGCCGGACACCGAGATTGTCGCGCTGGACACCTCCAAGGCGCAGGCCGACATCGCCGCCCAGGGCTCCGGGTACCTGCGGCGCGTCGCGGCGGTGGGCGAGGAGCTGGCCGTCGGCGCCGTCCTGGCCCGCCTGCTGCCCGAACCGGCTCCGGACGGTGCGCGAGATCCGGTCAGGCCGCACACGGGGGCGGCCCCGGCCGCACCGGCGGCGAAGGCCCCTGGGCCCGTCGCCGACCCCCCGGTGGGGGTGCACGTCCTGGACCGCGTACAGCAGGGCACCGCCGCGGTGGTCACCAGGAGCCACCGCGAGATCCCGACCGGGTTCACCGTTGTCAAGGCGGAGGTCGAGACCGTCCTCGACCGGCTGGAGGAGCTGAGCGAGGAGAGCGGCGCGGCGCTCGGGCTCGCGGAGGTGGTGGTCAAGGCGGTGGCCGAGGCGCAGCCGGACTTCCCGCGGTTCTTCGGCTCCCTCGTCGACGACCGGACCGTCGCGATGGCGGACGCCCCGTACGTCGGCGTCACCGTCGACGTCGACGGGTCGCTGTACGTGCCCGTGGTCGAGCGCGCCCACGAGCGGTCCCTCGCGGACATCGCCGACACGCTGATGGACTTCCGGCTGAAGGCTCTCGACAAGGGGTTCGCCGCGCACGAGCTGACCGGCGGGAACATCGCCGTCTCGCTCAACCCCGATCCCGGTGTGGTCCTTGTCCAGCCGATCGTGCTGTGGCCTCAGCTGTGCATGGTCTCCGTCGGCGCGGTCGGCGACGAGTGCCGGATCGACGCGTCGGGAGCCGTGGTGACGCGCCGGACCGTTCACCTCGGACTCGCCTACGACCACCGGGTCGTCAATGGCAGGGACGCCGTACTGTTCCTCGCCAGGATCAAGACGGCACTGGAAGACCCCGGGAAGCTGGAAGGGGAACCTGCGTGGACTACGGACTGATGTCGTTCGGCTCGGCGCTCGGCGAGCCCGCCGCCGTCGCGGACACGGTGCGGGAGTACACCGAGGACGTCGAGCGGGTGCTGGAGTACGGCTACCGGAACATCCACCGGTGCCCCGACGCGGTCGGCCTCACCGACCTCGCCGAGGAGGCCGCCCGCGCGGCCCTGGCGGAGTCGGGCACCGATCCGGGCGAGCTGGACCTGGTCGTGCTCGCGATCACCGACATCCCCGAGTACCTGTACTGGGACCCGGCGGCCGCCCTCCAGGCCCGGCTGGGGGCACACCGGGCCGAGGCGGTCCTCGTCTCCCAGGGCTGTGTCGGCGGGATCACCTGCTTCGACCTGCTCGCCGGCCGGTTCGCCACCCGTCCCGAGTACCAGCGTGCGCTGGTGATCGGGGCGAACCGGACGTGCGAGGCGTACTGGAACCGGATGGAGACCCACTCGCTGCTGTTCTCCGACGGAGCCGGAGCGGCGGTCGCGGGACGTGGCCACCCCCGTCTGCGCTGGCGGGCCGGCGAGGTGATCAGCGACGGCCGTTACGCCGATCTGTTCCTGCTGGAGGAGGGCGGCGCAGCCGACCCGTTCCGAGGGGGAGAACAGCCCGGGACCGCCCGCGACGCCTGGGACCTGATGGAGTTCTTCGAGTACGACGCGGACCGCTTCGAGGCGTTCGTCGACCTCATGAACGACCGGGTGCGCGACGTTGTGACACAGGCCTGCAAACGGATCGGCGCGTCCGTCTCCGACCTGTCCAGGGTGGTGCTGCTCAATGACAACATCGGCACCCTGACGAAGGTGGCCGACAGGCTCGGCGTTCCACTGGAGCGTACGAACGCCGACATCTCCCTGGAGAGGGGCCACTTCGGGGCAGCCGACCACCTCCTCAACCTCCAGCACCACCTGGCCTCCGGGCACCTCGGCGAGGGCGACCTGATCGCCCTCGCAGGAATGGGGCGCGGCATGCACTGGGGCTGCACCCTCATCGAGAGCTGATGTGACGTCATAGGGCTCTTGGAACAAAGGAGTTGTTCAAGGAACGACACCCTGCTCCACGTCCCGAGGGAACCGGTCTCAGGGGGTGAGCCGTACGCCCGTATGCCGCAGTACCCGGTCCAGCACGACCTCGACCGCGTTGCGGAACGCGGCGCTCGCCCCCTGCCGGCCGCCAGGTGTAGTGCAGCGACGAGATGCGCACGCCGTCGACGACCGGCTCGGTGGCATCGGCGAGCGGGACCCGGTCGGTCGCCGGCCGGGACGCCGAGCTCATCGGCGACGGCCAGGCAGGTGACGGGCGCGCCCAACTCCGTGCGGCGCAAGGCCCGGATGCGGGTGTGCGGGCCTTGCGCCCGCGCGGGACAAGGATCTCTCAACTCGCCACCCGCAGGGAATCGTTGTCCAGGAATGCGTCGACCCGTCCCACAACCTGACGGGCCACGGAGCTGTCGAACCGTTTTATCTTGGACCGCAGGTCCGAGAGCCGGACCCGTGCGCGCCGTGAGACCATCACCTCGGCCAGCGACAGCGCCTGTTCGGCGGCCTCGGCTGCGCCGTCGACCTCCTGGCGCCCCAGCCGTGCCTCGGCGAGCGAGGCCCAGTGCAGCATCCTGTTGCGGGGCTGGCTCTCCCCGAACAGCTCGATCCCGCGCACCAGGCACTGCTCCGCCCGCCCGAAGTGCCCCAGTTCGAACCAGGCCCGCCCGGCATCCGCCACCATGACGGGGATGGTCACCCAGGAGATCCAGGGCGCGTCGGCCGCCGGATCGCTGTCCTGGCTCAGGTCCGCGGCTTCGTTGAGGGAGCGTATGCAGCCGACCTCGTCGCCGAGGCCCGCGCGGGCCCGCGCCTCGCGCGTCGCCAGCAGGGCGTGGCCGATGCCGAAGTCCTCTTTGCTCGAACCCTTGCGTGCGATACGGATCAACCGCAGTCCCTCTTCCTGACGGGTTTCCCAGGTGGCGCAGTAACTCATACAGGAAATGATGTAAGCGGCCAACGGGCGGTCCTGGGCGGTGCGGGCCGCGGAGAGTGCGTACAGGAAGCAGGACTGGCTGCGTTGCCGCAGCCCCAGGTCGGCGGCCAGCCATCCGGCGAGCTGGGCGAGTTCCGCGATGTTGCGGTGCAACTGCAGCCCGGTGCGGGTGTCGTAGGAGTGATCTGCCGCCAGTTTGCGCGCCGACCGGAGGTCCTGGAGGGCCCATTCCATCGCGAGTTCCGTGCTCGCGATGTCGTCCACCTTGCGGAGCTGGCCGATCCGGGTGGTCAGCATCTGGATGGCGATGTCGGGGACCTCGGACCCGGCCGACCGCGCGGGCGACGCGGTGCCGCTGTCCACCAGCCAGTCCACCGCTGCGTTGACGGGGCCTTTGGCGGACGGTGGGATGTCGGGCGCCACCGGCGTGCGGGAGCTCTGGGGTAACTGCCGGGGCCACAGTTCACCGGCGGTGACGGGCTCACCGAGTCGGTCGGACAGTAACTCCGCCACCAGGTGAGGCAGTTGCCTGCGCGGCAGCGCGCCTTGCACCCAGTTGTAGGGGGCTTTGATGCTGATCGTTCCGCTGCCGTACCTTTTGTTGATCTCGCGGGCCAGCTGCTCCGGCGACCACTCGAGCCGGGCCAGGCAGGTGGCCAGCAACGAAGAAGTCTGGTTCATAAAGAGATGACCTCGGCTAAGGAAGGAATTGACGCAGTCGAAAAGTTCTGTCGAGGTTCGGCGAAAAGACGACCGTGTTCGCGTTCGGCGGTACTCGCGATACGACCGGTGAGTCTGTCTTCCCCGGGACTCCGCGTGGCGAGCTCTCCGAGAGTCATGTTTCCTTACCTTTCGTCTCGGGTCAGTTCTGGTCATTCGTAAGATCGCGACACCCAGGGAGTGCCGGGTGCGGCCGGTACGTTTCCACCGCTCGTGGCTCAGGAGGACTGGCCGCCCGGCACCATGTGACGAATCGGCAGCCAATGAGGGTGCGCGAGGCGGATCGTGGTGTAAGGACACGTCGGCGAGGTCGTCTGCTGGGATCATGTGCGACCCGTCGACGGAGGCGCGCGTGCCCGGGAGCCGGGCCGGAACCGATGCGGGAAAGGCTGATCACCACTGCGTGGCGATCGATGTCGAGGGGCGGCTGCTCTACGTCCCGGGCCGCACGGTTCACCACGCCTCCGGCTCCCACC
Organism: Streptomyces sp. NPDC059832; assembly: GCF_042731715.1. NCBI lineage: Bacteria > Bacillati > Actinomycetota > Actinomycetes > Kitasatosporales > Streptomycetaceae > Streptomyces > Streptomyces sp. NPDC059832. Next base: position 236,588 of record NZ_JBHWIY010000013.1, read on the forward strand.
GCGGCAACGGCAAGACCGACGCCAAGGACGCCTTCGTCATCGCCGATCAGGCTCGCATGCGCCGCGACCTGTATCCCATGCATGCCGGCGTCGATGGCGTCGCCGACACGGCCGTCCGGACCGCCGAAGCCCAGCACACCGCCGTCCCCGGAAAGAAGCCGACCGTCGACCCGGTGGCCAAGCTCGCCAGGAGACCTCGGAACGTCTCGTGGGCTCTCATACGCGACAACCGAATCACCGCGAGCCCGCCGGCTCCCGAAGCGGCATGACACGCTCACCAGGCGTCACCAACCCCGCTTGACAACCTCATTGGGAGTCCCCCTGCTGAAGGTAAGGATCGTGACTTTCCCAGCCGAGATCCGGGAAACAGTATGGGCGCGCGCGCCTGTCCCGCAACAGGCCGGGCCGCCTCCCGGATGAACGCCGACGGCACCCCGTATCGGCTCCCCATACGCCTCGTAGCAGGACTGATGTGTTTCGCATGGCGAAATCGTCCAGTTTACGCTCCCTTCCGCTTGCCCGCGCCGGGCAGGCCGGGTGCGGCCCGTTGGCGACAGTCGCGCGGGTGCCGCGTCAACAAGACGCCAAAGATGGGAGTCGGGAGATTGGATCTTCGCTTCTCGCGGTACGGCGCGACAGAATCGGACGATCATCTTTCGATCGTGGGGCTGTTGGTCCCTATTGGTGAACACATTGCTGCAATGGGTCGCATTCAATAGAGGTGAAGGAGCGCTGACCGGCCAGCTGACCAAGCTGACCAAGCTGACCCCTTGGCTGGCTTCAAAACGGACTTCCGCTGCATTGGACTGTGTTCGAGCCGACCCCCGCTCAAGTCGAATCCGAGGCCGGCGAGTCGGGGAAGGGGGGCCGCGGAAGAAAGCCGCATTTCCGTCGCGGCAGGGGGCGTAAGTGAACGCCGGATGCACTTTACGTGGAGGCATAATGGCGAGTGAGACCAGTGATTTAGAGGTCACGAAGCCACTGTTCCGTGGACGTCACGAGACGGCGCCTGCGCAGCGACGGCCCAGTGGTGAGGCATCGCACCAAGAACGGGTGCTCACAACCCGGATAGGCCTGCACATACCGACCGGCCTGTCCTTCGAGGACTGGGAGAGGGCAGGACGACACATATCGGGTCTGGTGAATTCGTCCACCTGGTGGCTGGGTGACTGGCTGGTGTACGGCAAGGAGCACTACACCGACCGGTACCAGCGGGGCATCAAGTCCGCCGGACTCCAATACCAGACCCTGCGGAACTACGCGTGGGTGTCCCGGCGGTTCGAGTTCCACCGACGGCGGTCTTCGCTGAGTTTCCAGCACCACGCCGAAGTCGCGTCGCTCCCGGTCGCCGAGCAGGAACTCTGGTTCGACCGCGCCGAGCGGAACAGGTGGACCACCAAGCAGCTGCGCAATGCGATCAGTGCCGCGCGTGAGGAGAACGGGCACGACGAGCGGCAGGTCGAGACGAAGCGTCAGCTCTCGGTGCCCCACAGTCGCGTCCGGTGCTGGCACAGGGCCGCCCAGCAGGCCGGGGCCGAACTGGAGCAGTGGATGCTCACCACGCTCGACAGCGCGGCCGAGCAGATCCTCGCGGAACTGGAGTAACCGCACCCGCGGCCGGGGCGGAAGCGGCCGGCTCCCGGCGGGCAGGGTGCCGCCCGGGAGCCGACCGCGCTCCCGCCCGCCGGGAGCGGGGAGGTCAGCCCGGCAGCCTGCCCATCAGCTCGGCCGTCTCGCGGTAGCGCCCGTGCTCGCGGCAACTGAACGACTTCTGCACGCGGTCGCGCACCTCGGCAGGCTGCTCCTGGCTGAGCTTGAACATGCCCTCGGCGCCCGACACAGTGAACCGGAACGCGCCCACCGCCGGCACGATCTTGCGGAAGTAGTCCACGGAACCGGACATGTCCCAGTCGGTGCCGAACTCGGTCTCGAGGGCCGAGACCGTGGACATCACGACGCCCAGAGTTTCCTCGGTGGAATCGATTTTTTCCACCATGCCGTGCACGTGCACCGAAGTGAAGTTCCAGGTTGGAGCCGCCGGTGCCATTTCGTACACCGTGGGCGAGACATAGCCGTGCGGGCCGGTGAATATCAGCAGGGCCACGCCCCCCGATTCCAGCGCCGCCCACTGCGGATTCGCCCGGTTCATGTGTCCCAGCAGCGTGGCGCCCGAAAGGTCGGCGGACCACTCGCCGGTCGCCGCGGGGTCGGGAATTACGGGCAGATGGGTGGCGAACGGGCCGTCCGCGGAGCTGCCGTTGATCGCCATGAGCGCCATCGGATTGGCCTGGATCAGGTCGATCATCCAGGAACCGTCCGGCTCGCGGTAGTGGCTGGGAACGAACATCTGGCATTCATCCTTTCGTCGCCGTCCTGTCGGCAGGACAGAGCCCTGTACCCGGTGTACGCGACCTCTTGAACGGTTTGGCAGAACGCTCTAAGTTGGGCTGGACGTGCTCTCCAGCGTAAAGCCGAATCCGATTCACCCGGATCATCTGCCGGGCAATTTCGAGGCTAGCAAAAAAAATGGGCCCGATGAAAATCTGTAGAATTCCGGGTCAACGTTTTCGAGGGTGTAGGAACATTCCTTTGGAAACCGCGAAAGTCCCTGTGACAACGACGCTAGGGTGAGAATCTTCTATGGATCCTTCTGCACGCGAGACATACGACGTGGTGGGGATCGGCTTCGGCCCGTCCAATCTGTCGCTCGCCATCGCGCTGGAAGAACACGAGGCGAATGTGCCGGCGCGTCCGATCAGTGCCGCCTTCTTCGAGCGGCAGCCGTCGTTCGGCTGGCACCGCAACATGCTGCTGCCCGCAGCCACCATGCAGATCTCTTTCCTGAAGGACCTGGCTACTTTCCGCAATCCGGTGTCGAGGTACAGCTTCATTGCGTATCTGCACGCAGCGGACAGGCTGGTCCAGTTCGTCAACAACCAGACCTTCTTCCCGACGCGCCAGGAGTTCCACCAGTACCTGGAATGGGCGGAGTCGAGCTTCAGTGACCGGGTGTCCTACAACTCGGAGGTCACCGCGATCCGGCGGGCGACCGGCACCGGCCCGGGGGAGCCCGAGTGCCTCCAGATCGAGGTCCGGGACGGCATCGGCGGGGGCTGCAGGCTGGTCCACGCGCGCAACGTGGCCATCTCGACCGGGCTGGTGCCGCGCATGCCGGCCGGGGTGGAGCGCGACGACCGCGTATGGCACAGCTCGGAGTTCCTGGAGAAGTACGGCCAGGTCGACCCGAACGCCCTCAAGAGCGTCGCTGTGGTCGGCGCCGGACAGAGCGCGGCTGAGATCACCCGGTTCCTGCACGACGCCCTGCCGCACGCCCGGGTCTTCGCCGTCGTCCCCTCCTACGGCTACTCCGTCGCGGACGACACGCCCTTCGCCAACCGGGTGTTCGACCCCAGTGCCGTGGACGACTACTACTTCGGCACCGAGCAGACGCGCGAGGCGTTCTGGCGCTACCACCGCAACACCAACTACTCGGTGGTCGACGACGAGATCATCAGGGATCTGCACCAGCGCTCGTACGACGAGGACGTACGCAACGACCGTCGGCTGCACTTCCTCAACCTGACGCGGGTCGACGACGTCCAGCGGATCGGCACCGAGATTCGTGTCGGGCTGCGCTCCCTGATCGATGTCGAGGCCCAGACACTCGATGTGGACGCGCTCGTCTTCGCCACCGGCTACGGTGCGATGCAACCGACCGGCCTCCTTGGCGACCTCGACCGGTACTGCCTGCGCGATGCTGCAGGGCGACACCGCGCGGAGCGCGACTACCGGCTCGTCACCACGCCGGAACTGTCCTGCGGCATCTACCTCCAGGGCGGCACCGAGCACACCCACGGACTGACGTCGTCCCTGCTGTCCAACGTCGCCGTGCGCAGCGGCGAGATCGCCGACTCCATCGTCCGCAGGCGCGTGGAGGAGCACGAGCACGAGCCGGTCGCCTCCCTCGGCACGGCCGGCCGGACCGGCTGACCCGCCCGTGCGCTCCGGGCGTCCGCCGTCCCGGCGACGGGACAGGCGACGCCGTACGAAACGTCCCGTACCACTGAGCCCTGGGGGCAGCGATGACAGAGGAACCGAAGGCGTCGGTCCCGGGCCCGGGTGTACCCACGCTCTGGGGCGGCGACGCCGAAACGCGGTGCCTGCTGGACCGGCTGGCCGAGACCGCGCGCACGTGCCCGGACGGCATCGCGGTACGCGACGGGGAGCACGAACTGACCTATGGCCTGCTCTTCACCTGGGCCGCCCGCATCCGTGAACTCCTTGCCGGTCACGGAGTGCGCCCCGGCGACCGGGTGGCCGTCACGGGCCCCCGCGGAGCCGCCGTCGTCGCGGCGATGCTCGCCACCGTGGGCGCGGGGGCGACCTATGTGCCGCTCGATGCCGCGTATCCGGTCAGACGCCTGGAGCACATGGCCGCCGACAGCGCGGCGCGGCTGCTGCTGTTCAGCGGCGACGCCCCCGCCTTCGACATCGGGACCCATGCGGTTCGCATCCCCGGCGCACCGGACCGGGCCGACGCGCGGGCCGCCGCGGCGCTGACGCGGCAGCCGTGCGGGCCCGACGTGCCGGTGTACGTCATCTATACCTCGGGCTCGACCGGGCTGCCCAAGGGCGTCGCCCTGCCCCACCGCTGCGTCGACAACATGGCGGCCTGGCAGTGGCGCCACTCGGTGCGTCCGGACCTGCGCACCGCCCAGTTTGCGCCGCTCAACTTCGACGTGTGGTTCCAGGAGGTGCTCGGCACGCTGTGCGGCGGCGGCACGCTCGTCGTCATGCCCGAGTCGCTGCGGCGCGACCCCATCGCCCTGCTGGACTGGCTCGCCGAACACCGCGTCGAGCGCCTCTTCCTCCCGTACGTCGCCCTCCACATGCTCGCCGTGGCGGCCGAGGCCGTGGACTCGCTGGGGCACCTCGCCCTGGTGGAGGTGAACGCCGCGGGCGAACAGCTCGTGTGCACCCCGGCCGTACGGGAGCTCTTCCGCCGCCTGCCCGGCTGTCGGCTGAACAACCACTACGGGCAGAGCGAGTCCGCCATGGTGACCGTGCACACGCTCACGGGCCCCAGCGACAGCTGGCCCACGCTGCCCCCGATCGGCGGCCCCTTGCCCGGCTGCGAGCTCCTCGTCCAACCGGCCGACCCGGCCGACCCGTCGGTGGGCGAGCTGCTGGTCGCCGGTGCGCCCCTCGCGGTCGGCTACCTCAACCAGCCCGCCCTCAACGCCGAGCGGTACCTCACCCTGGACGAACCGACGCCCCGCGGCCACCGTCGCGCGTTCCGCACCGGCGACCTGGTGCACATCGAGGGTGACACCGTGCGCCTGCTGAGCCGCATCGACCACGAGGTGAAGATCCGCGGTGTCCGGGTGAACCCGCTGGAGGTCGACGCCTGCCTGCTGGAACAGCCCGGGGTCGTGGAGGCGGTCACCGTCGCGGTGGACATCGCCCAGGGCTCCCGGCAGCTGCGTGCCGCGGTGACGTCGGACGCGGGCCCGGACGGGTTCGACGGCGCGCGGGTGCTCAAGGCGCTGACCGGGCTGCTGCCCGAGCAGTTCGTACCGGTCTCGATCACCGTGGTGCCCGAGCTGCCGCGCACCCCCAGCGGAAAAGCGGACCGGGACGCCGTCGCCGCCGCGCTGGCGCCCCCGGCCCGCACGCCCGGTGGCTGATCGCCCGCGGAGCAAGAGTTCCGGAGAAACCCGCTTAACCGAATCGACCCGAACAGGGGTGCGGCATGGAAGACAACGAATTCAGCACGCCGACCGAGCAGCGGCTCGCGGAGATCTGGGCTGAGGTGTTGCGGCTCGACAAGGTCAAGCGCGACCAGGACTTCTTCGAGATCGGCGGCGACTCGCTGCTGGCCACGACGGTCGTCCTGAAGGCCTGCCGGGTCTGGGACGTCAAGTTCACGGTCAGGGTCCTGCTCGCCGCCCCGGTCCTCGCCGAACTGGCCGAGCGCATCGACGAGCTGGTGGCACGGTCGGGACGGCGGCCGGAGCGGGAGACCACGTGAGCGAGGGCGGGACATGCCTGTGGGAGATACGGCCGTCGGCGGCGGGCGCCGGAGGTGACACGCTGCTCCTGCTGCCCCACGCGGGAGGCTCGGCACAGAGCTACGGCGCCTGGGCGGGCTGGATCCCCGACGGCCTGCGCGTCCTCGCGGCCAAGTACCCGGGGCGGGGGTCGCGCGGCCGGGAGCCCGCCGAGACCGACCTCCACCGAATCGTCGGCGAACTCAGCCGCGCGCTCGCGGACTTCGAAGGGCAGCTGTACGTCTTCGGCCACAGCATGGGCGCCTACATCGGCTTCGAGCTGTGCTGGCGTCGGCAGTCCGACGGGCGGCCGGCCGCCGCCCTCTACGCCTCCGGGGCGGTTCCCCCGCACCGGCTCCGGACGTATCCGGCGCCCGGCGTGGAGATAACCGACGAGCACCTCCTGGAACTCATGGAGAAGTGCAGCGGAATTCCGGACGCCGTCCTGAACTCGCCGGACCTCATGAGCCTGGCCCTGGAACTGCTCCGGGCCGACCTCGAACTCGTCAACAACTATGCGTACGGCGGGCCCGGACGCAGGCTGAGCAGCCCGATCGTGGCATTCGGCGGCGACCGCGACAGGCTGGTTCCCCCCTGCGAAGTGGACCACTGGCGTGAGTTGAGCACGGCGGACTGCGCCACCCATCTCATCCCGGGCGAGCACTTCTATTACCTCGACAGTATGGCGACCTTCACGGCCACCATTTCCAAGCACCTCGCGAGCGTTCAAGACGAGTGGAATGAATAGGAGATCGCGAACATGTCCAGCCTAGAATCCCCCGGCACAGCGGATGCCGGGACGACCGTGTTGGATCGCCGGAAGATCGTGCTGGTGGAACTGCCCACCTACGAGAACATCCTGCCGCTGGCCTCCGGCTACATCCAGGCGTACGCGCAGGACGACCCGGCCGTCGCCACGGTCCACACGTTTGAGATCGTCTCCTACCCGATCTCCGAAGACCGGCACCAGATGGTGCGGGACCTCGCCGCGAAGGACGCGTACCTCTACACGTTCAGCTGCTACATCTGGAACATGAAGCTGGTCCGCTGGGTGCTCGACGAACTGCGCGCCCTGCGCCCCGACGCGCACTATCTGCTGGGCGGACCGCAGGTGATGAACCACGCCTCGACCTATCTCGCCGACGGAGCGGAGAACGTCTACGTCTGCAACGGCGAAGGAGAGCGCACCTCACTGGAGTTCATCAAGCAGATCGGCTCGGACGCCCCGGACATGAGAAAGGTACCGGGCCTGAGTTTCTGGTCGGGCGGTGAACTGGTCACCACGGAAGCCGCGCCCCGCATCCAGAACCTGATGGACATCCCTTCGCCGTTCCTGAACGGCGTCTTCGACGACCATGAATTCAGCTTCGCCATCATGGAGACGAACCGCGGCTGCCCCTTCCGCTGCACCTTCTGCTACTGGGGCGCGGCCACCAACTCCAAGGTCAACAAGTTCGAAGAGGAACGCATCAAGGCCGAGCTCAAATGGATCAGCGAGCACCGGTACTCCGCGCTGATGATCGCCGATGCCAACTGGGGCCTGTCACCCCGCGACGTCACCCTGAGCGAGTACATCGTCCAGTGCAGCGAGGAGAACGGCTACCCGCTCATCATCCACATGGCCGCCGCTAAGAACAGGCCCGAGCGCATGGCGGAGATCACCGAGATCTTCGTGCGCGGCGGACTCATGGTCAGCCAGCCCATCTCGCTGCAGACGATGAACGAGTCGACGCTGGAGATGGTCGACCGGAAGAACATCCGCGAGGAGACCTACATAGGGCTCCAGCGCCTGCTGCGCGAGAAACGCATCAGCTCGTACGTGGAGATGATCTGGCCGCTGCCCGGCGAGACCATCGAATCGTTCAAGGAGGGCCTGACGCGGCTGTGCCGCTCGTACGCGGACACGATCATCGTCTACCCGCAGCTGTTCCTGCACAACACGCCCATGTACGGGCAGCGCGAGTCCCTCGGTATCCTCACCGCCGAAGTGCCCAGCGACGTCTCCGAGGCGGAGGTCGTGCTCGGCACGAAGTGGGTGACCGAGCAGGACTGCCGCGACGGCTACTGGGTCAACCACGCGCTGTACACGCTCTACAACATGCGGGCCCTGTTCGTGCTGTCGGGCTACCTCGACTCCACCGGGATCGTCTCGTACGGCGAGCTGTTCGCCCAGGTGTCCCGCTACTTCCGCACCCGCACCGACACCGAGGTCTGCCGCTTCCTCATCCAGCAGACCGACGACCTCGCCAACTATGACCTGCTCAACACCGGCAAGACCGCGCACATGATCCTCAGCTCGCACCGCGAGGAGTTCGACCGGATCCTCGCCGACTTCGTCACCGCCCAGGACTGGTGGGCCGACCCGTTGGCGCGCCAGGCCTTCGAGATCGACCTGCTCGCCCGAGCCTACGTCTACCGGGAGCCGGTGCGCACGCCCGACTACGCGTTCACCGAGACCGTTCTCCGAGACCAGCCGCACGCCCAGGGCTTCATGGCCGAGGTCTCTGCGGAGTTGCTGCGCCTGCTGGTGGGCCGGGAGATGCTCCAGGCGGACGCCGTCGACGCTGAGCGGGTCACCCTGCACATCGACCACCGGGGCCGGCAGAAGATGCCGTACATGCCGCAGCGCAGTCTGGAGCACAACGCGAACTACTGCCACGGCATGGTGCTGCGGTCCCGGGAGATCCTGCCCAACATCCAGGTCGAATCGGCCGGGGCCCTCGCCCCCGTCGCCTGAACCGGAGCGCCGGTACGGTTCCGGCCGGCCCCGCGCCGGCCGCTCGCCCGGCGCTCCGGCGTCGTCGCATCCCCCACACCGTCGGCCGCCCCTCCCACCTCCATTGTTAGGAGTACTCGTGGTTCCGACCAGGAACGGCGCGGGAATCCACCGTTCGACCTCCTCGCACGCGTGCTTGCAGGCCCGTGGCAGTCAGGAGCTGTGGGCCGAGGATCCGGCGCTCGCCGCCGCTCTCGACCATGAGGTCACGTACCAGAACGACACCCTGCAACTGGTCGCCCACGCCAGTCTCGCCGCGCCCTCGGTCCTGTCCGCCGCGGGCTCCGCACTCGCCAACGCCACCGCAGAGGGCTACCCCGGCGCCCGCTACCACCCCGGCGCCACCCAGTTCGACCAAGTCGAACGCCTGGCCGTGGAACGCGCCAAGACCGCCTTCGGCGCCCAATACGCCAACGTCCAGCCGCACTCGTGCTCCTCGGCCAACCTGACCGTCCTGTTCGCTCTGCTCGCCCCGGGCGAGACCCTGCTGAGCCTGGACCTGAACTCCGGCGGCCACCTCACCCACGGCGCCACCGCCTCCGTGACCGGCCGTTACTTCGACGTCGTCCATTACGGGCTCGACGCCGAGGGCTACATCGACGAGGACCAGGCCGCGCGCATGGCCCGCGAACACCGCCCCAAACTGGTCATCATCGGCGCCAGCGCCTACCCCCGCACCCCCGACTACGCCCGCTTCCGCGAAATCAGCGATTCGGTAGGGGCCTATCTGCTGGCCGACATCTCGCACATCGCGGGCCTCGTGGCGGCGGGCGTGCATCCCAGCCCCATCGACCTGGCCCACATCACCACCACCAGCACCTACAAACAGCTCGGTGGCCCGCGCGGCGGCATCATCCTCAGTGGCAAGGACTTCGATCACCCGGGCCCGGACGGCACCCCGTTGCACAAACTGCTGCAGCGCGGGGTGTTCCCGCTGTCCCAGGGCACACCGAACCCCTCCGCCATCGCCGCCAAAGCCCGTGCGCTGGCCCTGGTCACACAACCGGAGTTCACCGCAACTGCTCGGGCCATCGCCGCCAACGCCGCCGCCCTGGCCGTGGCGCTGGACAAGCGCGGCTGGCCGGTCCTGACCGGCGGCACCGACAACCACACCGTGCTGCTCGACACCTACCAGCGCGGCATCACCGGAACCGTCGCCGAAGCCGCCCTGGAGAGCTGCGGCATCCACGCCAACAAGAACCGCATCCGGGGAGACACCAAATCCGCCCTGGTCACCAGCGGCCTGCGACTGGGCACCAACATCACCGCCCAGCGCGGCATGCGCGAAGACGACATGGACGACTGCGCCGACCTCGTCGACCGCGTCCTGACCACCATCCACCCCACCAGCGACCGCACCTACGATCTGGCACCGCGGGACCGGGACGAGATCCGCTCGCGGGTCGCGCAGGTGTGCCGCCGCTTCCCCACGGCGTACCAGGACCTCTGAGCGGCGGCCGGCGAAACGACGGGGCGGCCCCGGGTGCACCAGGCATCCGGGGCCGCTCCGCGTCCGCGCCCGCCGGGCGGGCCCGTCAGGCCTGGTCTCCGGTCATCCGGCGCAGCCGGGGCCGGTTCTTGGCGGCCGTGGTCCCGAGCCGGCCCGAGAGCTGCGCGATCGTCGGGTACCGGAAGACCGTCCGGATGGACGATTTGATGCCGAGCGTGCGGTGCATACGGCCGACCAGCCTGCCCGCCATCATTGAATTGACGCCGAGAGCAAGGAAGTTGTCGTCGATACCGATCCGCTCGACCCCTATGACCTCGGCGAACATCGCGCACAGCGCCTTCTCCCGCGGGGTCCTGCCCTCCCGGTACGGGCCTTCGGCCGGGCCGGTGCCCGGGTCCGGCAGGGCCGCGCGGTCCACGGCGCCGTCTGCCGTCAGCGGCAGCCGGTCGAGGATCACCACGGCAGTGGGAACCAGGGCGTCGGGCAGGCGCCGGGCCAAGAACGCGCGCAGCTCCACTGCCGCGGCGCCGCCGCCGTCGCGCCGCGGCACGACGTAGCCGGCGAGCAGGTCGTCACCGCCGCTGCCCGCGCCCTCGTGAGCGACGACCAACCCCTGCGCCACCCCCGGGTGCGCGGCGAGGACCGACTCGACGTCGCCCGTCCGCACCCGGCGTCCGCGCACCCGTGCGCCCGCGCCCGCGCACCCCGCGTACTCCAGCTCGCCTTCGCGGTTCCACCGGGCCAGGTCGCCGGTGCGATACATCCGGGATCCGGGTGGACCGTAGGGATCGGCGACGAACCGCGACGCGGTCAGGGCCGTGTCGTCCGCCCAGCCGCGCGCCACCGGTCCGGCGACGTACAGCTCGCCCGTCGTGTCCGCGGGCAGCGGCTGGAGCGCGGCGCCCAGCACATAGCGGCGCCCGCCGCCCGCGTGCGCGGTCCGCGCGCCCGGCACGCCCTCGCGCACGTACCGCAGGAGTGGGCCCGACGGTACGTCCCCGGTGAGCACCACCGCGCCCGCGTCGACCGTGCCGGGGGAGCGGTCGAGCACTCCGGCGAGGACGGGGGCGGTGGTGCTCACCACGGCGCCCTTCCAGTCGCCGGGCCCGTCCGCCGCCCCCGGGTCCACGGCCACGTCGACCGTCGCGCCCGCGCACAGTCCCGCGAGGATCTCGAAGGCCGTCGCGTCGGGGCCGGGCGACGCCGCGAGCATCCGCGCTCCCGGGACGAGGCCCGCGCGGGACACGAAGTCCCGCACCTCGTGGACCAGCGCGTCATGGCCGACCGCCAGGCGGCCCGTGACCCCGGGCGTGCGGCGCAGACACGCCAGGTGCCCGGCTCCGAGGGGAGCGCCCCGCTCCCGGCGGCCCGTGGATCCGGCCTCTTCGATGTCCGCCAGGGCGAGCGTCAGGGCGGCGCCGGGTACGGCGTCCGGGCCGGCGGGCGCGTAGGCGGCGCCCGATTTCAGCGTCCCGAGCAGCGCCACCGCCAGGTGCGTGGAGCGCGGCACGGAGAGCGCGACCACGGACTCGGCTCCGACGCCCTTCCCGGCCAGAAGGCTCGCCAGTCGCTCGGACCGGGTGTCGAGGTCCCCGTACGTCAGCGACTGCTCCCCGCACACCACGGCGACCGCGTCCGGGGCGGCCTTCGCCCGCCGTTCGAAGAGGGTGGTCAGGGCCTCGGCGGCGGTGCCGGTGCTGTCGTCGAACCTGCCGGTGAACCAGTCGCGTTCGGCCGCCGACAGCAGGTCCACCGCACCTACCTGCATGCCAGGGGACGCGGCCAGCTGGCGCAGGATCGAGCGGAACCGGGCCGTGAGGGACTTGGCCGCCTCCTCGTCGTACAGGCCGCGGTGGTACTGCACGGTCAGTCGGTCCGGCTCGACGAACAGGGCCAGCGGATAGTTCACGGTGCCCACCGACGTGACGCCCGTGACCTCGACGGCGGGGGTCGGTGCTACTCCGGCGCCAGTGCGGCCCGCCGGGTAGGACTGGAACACCACCAGGGTGTCGAACAGCGCGTCGACGCCGGTGGCCCGGTGGATCTCGGTCAGGCCGTGGTGGTGATGGTCCAGGAGCGCGGTCTGCCGGTCCCGCAGCCCGGCCAGCAGCTCGGCTGCCGTCGCGCCGGGTTCCCAACGGACCCGCACCGGAACGGTGTTGATGAACAGTCCCACCATCGATTCCACGCCCGCGAGCGCTCCGGGGCGCCCGGATACGGTGGCGCCGAACACCACGTCCGTACGGCCGGTCAGCGCGCCGAGCAGCACCGCCCACGCGCCCTGCACCAGCGAGTTCACCGTGACGCCCAGGTCCGCGCAGCACCGGGACAGGTGCCGCACCTCGTCCCGGGACAGCGGCACCGCGATCTCGCCCACCCCGGCGTGCGGGTCGGGCAGCGCCCCGGGAGGCGTCAGCAGGGTCGGCCCGTCCACGCCGGCCAGCTCGGCGGCCCACGCGCGGTCCCCCTCCTCGGTGTCGCGGCGCGCCAGCCAGGCGAGGAAGTCCCGGAAGCCGCGGACCGGTTCGAGGACGGAGGCGTCTCCGCCGGAGGCGTAGAGCCGTTGCAGGTCGTGTGCGAGCACTTGCTCCGACCATCCGTCGACGAGTGCGTGATGGGCGGTGAGGACCAGCTCGGCGCGGTCGGGGCCCAGCCGCACCAGCGCCATTCGCAGCAGCGGCGGCGCGGCCGGGTCGAAGCGCTCGGCCCGGTCCTCGGCGAGGAACCGCCGCAGCGCCCCTTCCCGTTCGTCCTCCGGCAGGTCGCCGATGACGGCTTCGCGCCACGGGAGTTCGACGCCGTCCACCACGAGTTGCACCAGGTTGTCGGTGGAGTCGCGGACGAAGGCGACGCGCAGATTGGCGAACCGGTCCAGCAGCGCCTGGCCCGCCGCCCGCAGCCGGTCCGTATCGACCGGGCCGGACAGGTGGAAGACCGTCTGAATCTGATAGGTGTCGTGCCCGGTGTCGTTGAGCATCGACTCGAACAGCATCCCGGACTGCATAGCGGTGAGCGGCCACACGTCGGACAGGCGCGGGTGGCGTCGCCGCCACGCCTCGATATCGGCCGGGTCCACGGTGACCAGCGGAGCGGACGCGTTCTCGTCCCGGGCCGCGGCCCGGTCCGTCGCGGCGGCGACCCCGGCGAGCGCGGCGACGGTCCGCCGCTCCAGCAGCTGGCGTGCGGTGATCTCGAAGCCTCTGGCCCGGGACCGCGTCACCACCTGGATGGCGCGCACGCTGTCGCCGCCCACCGCGAGGAAGTCGTCGTCGACGCCGACCAGGTCCCGGCCCAGCACGTCCGCGAAGACTTCGGCCAGGACCCGCTCCGCCGCTGTTCCCGGCGCCCGGTAGTCGGCGCCGGTGAAGACCGGCTCGGGCAGGTTCGCGCGGTCCAGTTTGCCGTTGGGCGTCAGCGGCAGCGCGTCCAGCGTCACGAACGCCCGCGGGACCATGTACTCCGGCAGCCGGTCGGCCGCGAGGGCGCGCAGCTCGTCACCGATGGCCGCGGCGTCGTGGGCGTCGGGGTCCCCGCCGGGTCCGACGGGCACCGCGTACGCGATCAACCGTCCCTCGCGGGCCACCACCGCGACCTGCCGGATCGCCGGGTGGCCGCGCAGCACGGTCTCGATCTCGCCCAGCTCCACCCGCAGCCCGTTGACCTTGACCTGGAAGTCCATCCGGCCCAGCAGCTCGATCAGGCCGTCCGCGCCGAACCGGGCCAGGTCCCCCGTGCGGTACAGACGTTCGGTCACCTCGCCGTGCGACCAGTCGACGAACCGCTCGGCGGTGCGCTCCGGCTGGTCCAGATAGCCGCGGGCCAGGCCGGTCCCGGCGAGGTACAGCTCGCCGGGCACACCGGGTGGCACCGGCTGGTGGGCCTCGTCGAGTATGTACGTGCGCTGGTTGGCCATCGGACGGCCGTACGGGATGCTCGACCAGCCGGGATCGACCGTGCCGACCTCGTAGATCGTCGAATGGATGGAGGCCTCCGTGGCCCCGCCCATCACGATGAAGCGCAGCCCCGGCGCGAGCGCGCGGACCCGGTCGGGCAGCCGGACCGGCACCCAGTCGCCGCCGAGCATCGCCAGTCGCAGCCGGGGCAGCCGCCGGGCGCCGGACTGTTCCAGATGGTCGGTCAGGAGCCCCAGGAGGGCCGGTGCGGAGTTCCACACAGTGACGCCGTGAGCGGTCAGCAACTCCGCCCAGTGCGTGGGGTCCTTGGCTCGGCCCTGCTCGGGGACCACCACGGTGCCGCCTGCGACGGTCATGCCCAGGAACTCGTAGACGGACATGTCGAAGCTCGGCGACGACAGGGCCAGTACCGAGTCCCCCGGACCCACGCCGAAGCGGGTGTTGAGGTCCGCGAGGTTGTTCATCACCCCGCGGTGGCGCAGCGCGATCGGCTTGGGCGTGCCCGTGGAACCCGAGGTGTGGATGATGTAGCAGAGTTGGTCGGGACCGGCGGTGGTGCCGAGGGCCTGCGAAGGCCGGGCGGCGATCAAGTCGGCGTCCCGGTCGAGCAGCACCAGGTGCGCGCCCGTACCTCCCTCGGGGAGGTGCGCGGCGAGCGCCTCGCGGCTGACCGTCACGGCGCACGAGGTCCCCTCGGCCATGGCGGTGATCCGCTGCGCCGGATAGTCCGGGTCCAGCGGCACGTACGCGCCGCCCGCCTTCAGGATGCCCAGCACCGCGACCAGCAGACCGGGCGAGCGGTCGAGGCACAGGCCGACCCGCACGTCCGGGCCGACCCCGAGCGAGCGCAGGTGGTGGGCGAGGCGGTTCGCCTCGGCGTCGACCCGGCGGTAGGTCCACCGCTCGGTGCCGTGCACGACGGCGACGGCGTCGGGCGACTGCTCCGCGCGGGCCTCGAACGCATCGTGCAGACAGGTGTTGTGCGGCAGATCGGCCCCCGTGCGGTTCCACTCCACGAGGATGCGTCGCCGCTGCGCGTCGGTGAGCAGCCGCAGCAACTCCACGGGGCGGTCCGGGGACCGGGTCGCGTCCTCGATCAGCGTCCGGTAGTGGGCGAGCAGCCGCGCGGCCGTCGACCGGTCGAACAGAGCGGCGTCGTAGTGGAGTTCCAGCGTGTTGTGTCCGCACGTGGCCGGGTGCAGGACCAGCTGGAACTCCATCGGTACCGTCGTGTCGGACGAGGACTTCCCCGGCGGTGCGAACCGCATGCCGACCGGGGCGGCCCTCGGGGCGTGCCCGAGTTCGGCGCCGTGCGCCACGTCCCGCAGCGTCGCACCGCCTGTGACCGTCAGCAGGACGTGCTGGGTGCGGCCCGCGCGGTCCATCCGGTCGACGCCGATCCGCTCCTGGCCCGTGAAGCGGTACAGGAGTGCCGCGAAGCCGGCGAGCAGCATGTCGTCCCGGGCGGTGCCGACGGGCGCCGTGTCGGCCGCAAGTTCGGTGCGCTCCACTGCCGAGCACCGGGGTGGTGTCCCCGTCCCGCGTGGTCGGTCGGTCGGCACCAGTACCGGCGGAAGTTCCGGGCGGGCGGTGTCGGGGGTGTCCTGGCGGGGGGCACGGTTCACTTTCCTGTTCCTCTCGCGAACGGGACGTGCACAAGCGCGCCGACGTTCATCAGATCAAGCTCCTGATTTCCAGGAGACTCCCGGAGCTGGGCGATCGGGGAGTTGGGAAAGGGCATTCAGTATGGATTCACTGGTCGTTATACCGTACTGTTCGGCAGTGGCCAACGGGGCTTTGCCGCGGACGGTGAAGTGTCCCGTCGACGGGACGGATTGACCCCGCTGACCGGCTGCTACGGTGCGTGGAGCCGGTTTCGGCCGCACGCCGGATCCCATAACCAATCGCTTTCACGAGTATTTCGTTCGCCTGCTGAGACAGCGAATTCCCAACGGGTTCTGCGGTGAATTGAAGGATTCGGGTAAGAGCCTCGCCCGCAGGACCGGGCGCCGCCGCTCCCCACATCGGGTGCTCCAGTCCGCGAAGAGATGACCAGGGGAGTAGAGACGAATGATCCCGTTGTCGTTTGCGCAGCGCCGCCTTTGGTTCCTTCACCAGTTGGAGGGGCCGTCCGCGACGTACAACATTCCGGTGGCGTTGCGCTTCGCGGGCGCGCTGGACCCGGCTGTGCTGGTGGCCTCCGTACGGGATGTGATGGCGCGGCACGAGAGCCTGCGGACGCTTTTCGTCCAGGACGCCGACGGAAGCCCCTTCCAACAGGTCGTACCCGTAGATGAGTTGGAGTTCGACGTACCGGTCTCCGAGATTGCGCCGGACGAGGTGGACGACGCGGTGGCCCGGGTGGCGGGCCATCGGTTCGACCTGTCCGCGCAGGTGCCGATCCGTGCGGCACTGTTCCGGTGCGGCGCCGACGAGCACGTCCTGGCGCTGGTGATGCACCACAGTGCCGCCGACGGCGAGTCGATGGGCCCGCTCGTACGGGACCTGTCGACCGCGTACACCGCGCGCCTCGCAGGGCGTGAGCCGCGGTGGGAGGAGCTGCCGGTCCAGTACGCCGACTACACCCTGTGGCAGCGGGAAGTACTGGGCGACGAGAACGACCCCCGCAGCGAGCTCTCCGTACAACTCGCTTACTGGCGAAGGGAATTGGCTGGATCTCCGCAGCCTCTGCCGCTGCCGACGGACCGCGTGCGGCCGCCCGTGCCCAGCCATGAGGGCGGCCTCGTGGAGTTCGCGGTCGGGCCCGCGGTCTGGGCGGCCGTCGAAGAGCTGGCGCGGGCCCACGATGCGTCGGCGCCCATGGTGCTGCAATCCGTCCTCGCGGTGCTGCTGTCGCGGCTGGGCTGCGGTGACGACGTCTCGATCGGCTCGCCGGTCGCCGGGCGCACCGACGAGGCCCTGACCGACCTGGT
>NZ_JBHWIY010000014.1:0-32193 GCF_042731715.1 Streptomyces sp. NPDC059832
CCACCGACGAGCGTCTGGTGCGCTGGTGGTGGACCAACCGGCCCACCGCTCCGATCGTTCTGGCCACCGGCGGGCGCGCCCCGTGCGCGCTGAGCCTGCCTGCGGTGGCCGCCGCCCTGGCGCTGACCGAGCTGGACCGGATGGGCGTGCGGCTCGGACCCGTGGTGGCGACGCCGACCCGGTGGTCGCTGCTGGTCGCCCCGTACGACCTCGAACGGCTCGGCGAGCTGCTGCACGCCCAGGACTGGGTGCCCAGTTCGCTGCGTTTCCATGGCGAGGGCGGCTATCTGGTCCTTCCGCCGTCCGAGGTGGGGGCGGGGCAGGTGCGCTGGGAGCGCGCTCCTTCCCCGGAGCCCCGGCCGCGTCCGCACGGAAGGGATCCGGTTCCGGCGCCCGCCGCGCCGTGGCTGCCGGACGTGGGTGCGGTGCTGGACGCACTGGTCGAGGCGAGCAGTGGCGCACCGGACGGCGGCAGCCGGCTCGCGTACTGACGGGGCGGTGGCGGGCGCGCATCGTGCCCGCCACCGGGGCAGTGGGGTGAGCCGCACCGGACCCGTATTCCGTCGGAATATCCGGCGGACCGTCAGAAACTCATGCGAAGCCGACAGGTGAGGCCACGCGATTATCCGGGCGATGGCTATCCGGGTGGTCGTTGTCCGGCGATCGTTATCCGGATGGCGGATGCGGCCCCGGATGCGATCACGGATGTGATCCCGGTCCCTGTCTCACAATGCAAAGTCTGCCGCTGCAAAGTCCGGCGGCAGAAGGCTTTCTGATGGTCATTCCGGAACGCCCGGACAGATTTATCGAATATCTATTCGAGTGAGTTCGGAGCGGGCTATTCGTGGAGATAGCCTGGCATCCGGCGGTCCGTATCCGACAGCCCGCATCCGGCGGTCCGCATCTGTCCGAGACCGATCGGTCCCCGCGTGGCACACCGGCGCCCAGGGCCCCGGGCTCCTGTCGCGGTCACGGCTCCGTCGGTCCTCCGCCTCTCCTGTTCCGCCGGGCCGGGTCGGTGTGTCCGTGAAGGCGCCGGTGCGGCGGGGCGGTCGTGGGCCGCGGTGCTCGATGAACGAGGAGCGTGCGGGCGAGGGGGCTTGTGCGCGGGCTCGTGCGCCGCGTTGCGCGCTGTGCGCCGTACCCGGAAATGAGAATGCCCGATCGCTGGCGACGGGGGATGCACCAGCGACCGGGCTTCTAGAACGGTAACAAGAGATCTGCCGTTCGCAAATTCGATCTCGCGTATTCGGACAGGGATTTACCTGTGAGTACGGCGAGTTGTGACGCGAGTCACCCGAAAGGTCCGGTGGACCCCGGGGGCCGTCACTGTCAGCTGAGCGTCACCTGGCGGTTGGTGAGCCCGCCGCGGGCCCGCCGCTCCTCGGCACTGAGCGGCGCGTCCGAGTCGAGCGCCGCGGTCAGCCGTTCGGCGAACTCGGCCGCGGGCTTCTCGCACTCCTCGGCCCCCATCGCGCTCGGCAGGTCCCAGACCGGGACCATCAGCCCGTGTGCCCGGAAGGAGCCGACCAGCCTGGTCCCCTCGCCCAGCGAGGAGGTGCCGGCGGCGTGCAGTCGGGCGAGCGCGTCGAGCAGCCGCTCCTCGGCGTGCGGCATGACCCAGCGGAGGTGGTTCTTCTCCGGGGTCTCGCACCAGTAGGCGGCGTCCACGCCGGCGAGCCGCGTCGTCGGGATCGCCGCCTCGTTCGCGCGCTCCAGCGAGGCCGACACCTCGGGCGTGGCGTTCTCCGCGTCCGGAACCCAGAACTCGAAGCCGGAGTGGACGACGGGCTCGAACGCCGCGGCGGGGTCGAGCACGTCCTGCAGCCGCGGACCGTCGGCGGGCACGCGCTGCGCCGCCACGGGCGAACCCGGCTCGGCGTCCAGCGCCCGCAGCAGCGTGTCCGCGAGGTCACGGCTCAGGTCACCCGACGGGGTGTCGTTCTGCAGGGCGAGCAGCACCGAACCGTCGTCGCGGCGAAGCGCAGGCCAGGCCATGGGCAGGACGGTCGCGAGCGTCACCGAGGGCACGCCCTCGGGCAGCCCGTCCTTCAGCGTCAGCGCGACCGTGGCGGCAGGCACCAGTTCGCGCAGCGCGACCCAGTCGCACTCGCCGGCCAGACTCTCGAAGGGGCGGTGGACGAGCTCGGTCACGGCCTGGGCGGCGGCGCGGCCGTGACACGCCTTGTAGCGGCGGCCCGAACCGCACGGGCAGGGCTCGCGAGCCCCGACCACCGGGATCTCGCCATCCTTGAGTTGCTGCTTCCCGGCCTTGGTCTGAGGGCGCTTCTTGGCCATGGTGGGCTTTCTCCCGATTGCGACAGTGCGGTCTGGGCCGCGAGCCTAGCCGCCCCTGTCGTGCGCGGGACACATGCGCCCACGCGTCCGGCGGCACCGGACCGTGGAACGCGTCTTTCCGCGCGGACGCGCCCTGATGCCTCGACGACACCTCGGCCGTCACGGCGGCCGTCGCGCACGGCCGGTGTCCCTGTGGGAAGGTCAGCCCACGTCGTCGAAGGCGTCCGCGAAGCCCAGCCCGTCGAGCGACACGCCCGCTCCCGACATGCCCGCTCCCGGCACACCCGTCCCCGGCACGGCCTTCCCTGACACGCCCGGCACGGAAACGGCCGGTGCACCCGGTCTGCCCGGTCTGCCGGGCACCCCGGACACCTGTCCATGTCCCTCGTTGACGAGGACCCAGACGGTCACTTCACCGGACGAGCTGTCGCGTACGCCCCACTCGTCGGCGAGCGCGCTGATGATGTTGAGCCCCCGGCCGCCACGCGCAGTCACCGACGGTGTGGCCGGAACGGGGCGGGTCGGACCGCCG
This sequence comes from Streptomyces sp. NPDC059832, assembly GCF_042731715.1. Classification (NCBI taxonomy): domain Bacteria; kingdom Bacillati; phylum Actinomycetota; class Actinomycetes; order Kitasatosporales; family Streptomycetaceae; genus Streptomyces; species Streptomyces sp. NPDC059832. The sequence continues at coordinate 2,831 of NZ_JBHWIY010000014.1, forward strand.
CCGTCCGTCACTTCGACGGTCAGCCCGCCCGTTCTGTCGACGCGCCATGCCGCGCGGACGTCGCCGTCACCCACATCCGTGTGCCGGCCCAGCGGCCTGCCGTGCCGGCAGGCATTGCTGAGCAGTTCGGAAAGAATCAATACAGCATCGTCGACGACCGAGTCCGACACCCCGTGGCTGCGCAACTGCTCGCGCATCCGGTGCCGCGCCTGGCCCACGCCCGCAGGGCCATGGGGTACGGCCATGCTCGACGACGTGGGCACTTCCTGTGCCACCACCAACGCCACCCCCGAGACCTCCTTTGCCCCACGCCACGGAGTGGATGCCCTCCTGGACTGGACCGGAAACCGGCCAATGGACTGCCAGTGACGCACTCGTAACGATCGAGTACGGTTCGAATGCGCCGGTGTACTCCGTGTAACTGATGTTAAGAGCGTCCCAGTTGTGACAGAACCTGTTTCGGGCGGTTCGTGATGATTGCCTCGACGCCCAGGTCGACGCAGAGTTCGACGTCCTCCGGTTCGTTCACCGTCCAGACGTGCACACGGTGCCCCGCGCGGTGCAGCCGTTCGATGTACGCGGGGTGGTTGCGTACGATCCGCATCCCCGGCCCCGCGATCCGCGCCCCGGCCGGCAGCCGCCCGTCGCGCAGTCGTGGTGAGACGAACTGCATCAGGTACACGGTGGGCAGGGCGGGGGCCGCGGCCTGGACGCGGTGCAGGGAACGCGCCGAGAAGCTCATGATGCGTACCGGCGACGGGCCGTCGGCCGGCGGGGCGTCGAGCCCGAACTGCTTCAGCAGATGCAGCAGCCGCTCCTCGACCTGGCCCGCCCAGCGGGTGGGGTGCTTGGTCTCGACGGCCAGCTGGAGCGGACGCCCGGCGGCCCGGGTCTCGACGACGAGTTCGAGCAGTCGTTCCAGGGTGAGTACGGAGGTGAGCTCCCCCGGCACCGGATCCCAGTCCGGGGACTCCGACTCCTCGCGGTCCTTCCAGGAGCCGAAGTCGAGGGCGGCGAGCTCGGAGAGCTCCAGGGCGGAGACGGCGCCGCGGCCGTTGGAGGTGCGGTTCACCCGGCGGTCGTGCACGCACACCAGGTGGCCGTCGGCGGTGAGCCGTACGTCGCACTCCAGGGCGTCGGCGCCGTCCTCGATCGCCTTCCGGTACGCGGCCAGCGTGTGCTCGGGGGCGTCGTCGGACGCGCCCCGGTGAGCGATGACCTGGATGGGGTGGTGCGTGGATTGCTGCCGTGCGTGGGTCACCGCGTCATCGTGTCACCGGGAGGCGACCGCTGTGCGCACGTTGCGCGGCGGATGTGTGCACCTCTGCGCCGCGATTGCGCCGTGACTGCGCCGTGACTGCGGTGCGTCTGCGGTGCGTCTGCACCGGGGGATCGTTTTGCCCGATGTAAAGATTGGTGTGCGGATGCACAGGTCCTGCTTACAGTGGCCTGACGTGCCTTGGGAAAAGCTGTTACCGGACACGTACACAGCGGATCTCTTGCCGAAATTGATGTGGAACCGAGGAGTAAAGAGCTGTGAGCACAGAGAACGAGGGCAACGAGGGCACCGCGGCCGAGGCCGTTCCGCCCGTTCCGTCCGTACCTCCCGTGCCGGCCGACGCTCCTCAGGAGTCGCCCGGGAGCCCGCCCGCGTCCACCCCCGCCCCGACGGGGGAACCGGCCACCGCGGCCACCACGCCCATGGCTTCCGCCCCGGCGACGCCTCCCCACGAGCCTCATGCGCCGCACACTCCCCATGCGCCCCAGTCGGCCGCCGAAGCCAACTGGCCGCCCCCGCCCGCCGTGCCGGCGTACGCCTCCCACGGTGCGGACGGCGGCGGTCCGGTATGGGGCGCCCCGCCCCAGCCGTACGCCCCCGAAGGCCCGCGCAAGCGGGGCATGGGCGCCCTGGTGGCGGCGGTGGCGGCCGCGGCGCTGATCGCCGGCGGCATCGGCGGTGCCCTCGGCTACTGGGCGGCCGACCGCAACGACACCTCCGGCTCGACCACCGTCTCGGCGTCGGCCAACCCGCAGGACCTCAAGCGCGATCCCGGTACGGTCGCGGGCGTGGCGGCCAAGGCGCTGCCCAGCGTGGTCACCATCGACGCACAGGGCGGTGACGGCGAGGGCGGTACGGGCACCGGCTTCGTGTACGACAAGGAGGGCCACATCCTCACGAACAACCACGTGGTGGCCTCCGCGGCGGACAGCGGCCAGCTCACGGCGACGTTCTCCGACGGCAAGAAGTACGGCGCCGAGGTCGTCGGCCGGGCACAGGGCTACGACGTCGCCGTCCTGAAGCTGAAGAACCCGCCGTCGGGGCTCACCCCGCTGGCCCTCGGCAATTCGGACCGGGTCGCGGTCGGCGATTCCACGATCGCCATCGGCGCCCCGTTCGGCCTGTCCAACACGGTCACCACGGGCATCATCAGCGCGAAGAACCGCCCGGTCGCCTCCGGTGACGGTTCCGGCGGCAGCAACTCGTACATGAGCGCCCTGCAGACCGACGCCTCGATCAACCCGGGCAACTCCGGCGGCCCGTTGCTCGATGCGCGCGGTGCGGTCATCGGCATCAACTCGGCCATCCAGTCGACCGGCAGCAGCGTCGGCCAGACCCAGGCGGGCTCCATCGGCCTCGGCTTCGCGATCCCGATCAACCAGGCGACGAACGTCGCCCAGCAGCTGATCAAGACCGGCAAGCCGGTCTACCCGGTGATCGGCGCCACGGTCACCATGAACGAGAAGACCGGCGGCGCGGTCATCTCCGACCAGGGCGCGGGCGGTACGGCGGCCGTGTCGAAGGACGGACCCGCCGACCGGGCCGGCCTCAGGGCGGGCGATGTCATCACGAAGTTCAACGACACCGTGATCGACAGCGGCCCGACCCTGATCGGCGAGATCTGGACCCACAAGCCCGGCGACCAGGTCACGCTCACCTACAAGCGCGACGGCCGGACGGCAACGGCCCAGGTCACCCTGGGGGAGCGCAGCGGCGACAACTGACCGGGCCGGCCGACGCCGCCGGAGCGGTGATCCGACGGCCGCCGGAGCCCGCTGAGGCACGTATCACCCACGCGAACGGCCACGGACCCGAGTTGCGGCGGAGCGGGCGAGCGACCGGGATTGCCCGGCGGAATCAATCAGCCGGTACGCTGTAGGCGCTCCGTCACAGGTGGGCGGAGCAGAGGTGGGTTGCCCGAGCGGCCTAAGGGAACGGTCTTGAAAACCGTCGTGGCGCGAGTCACCGTGGGTTCAAATCCCACACCCACCGCAGATGAACGGCCCCCGACCGGAAGCCCGGTCGGGGGCCGTCGTTCTGTGCGTTGCCGGTGCGTTTGCTATGCGTTGGCTGGGCGCGGATGCCGCTGCGGTACGCACTGTTCCGGACGGACTGAGGGAGATCGCGGGCCCCGTGCGGGTGTGACTCAAGTCCCGTTTATCCGGGGCCCGTTCGCTGACCAGGGATGCAGGCGTGACGGTCGGTTCGGCCGGTCGGTCGGCATAGTTCGATACCAGCCATTCACGCCGACGGCACCGGCCGCCGGTGACGATGTTTGTCGCTTGATGTGGCACCACGTAGCGCGCCGTACTACTAGATTGTCAAAGCACCACGAGACCGATCATGATTTGTGCTCCATCGTTCATCAGCTGCCATTTGGCAGTCAGTCACTACGAAGAACCCTGGGGAACACCATGTCCAGTCAGGCTGTCGGTCCGCACCACCGCGCACGGCCGGGCTGACAGTGCTGGACGGCCGCGACGTTCGCAGTAGTTCTGACCTGATCCGGTTGTCCGGGGACCCCCACGTTCCCGGCCGAGAGTATGAGGCACGTTCTGTGAAGGTTCGTACGAGGCGGTCGGCCACCTTGATCTCCGGGGGACTGGCGGCGGTGCTGTTGGCGGGTTGCGGCTCCGAGGATCAGATCTGGCCGTTCGAGAGCAAGGACAACATGGTCGTCGGCATGTCCGACGGCATCCTGGCGACGGATCCGGCCGCGGGGTACGACCCGGGGTCCTGGCTGCTGTTCAACAACGTCTTCCAGTCGCTGCTGAGTTTCCCGCCCGGGGGTTCCATCCCGGTGCCGGAGGCCGCCGACGAGTGCGGTTTCTCGGACGGCAGCAAGACCTACACCTGCACCCTGCGCGACGGGCTGAAGTTCAGCAACGGCCACAGCCTCACCTCGGCGGACGTCAAGTACTCCTTCGACCGGGCGATCAAGATCAACGACCCGGCGGGCCCGGCACCGCTGCTCTCCACCATCTCGTCGATCAGCACGCCGGACGACAAGACCGTCGTATTCCGGCTCAAGGTGCCCGACGCGACGTTCCCCAGCAAGATCGCATCGGGTGCCGGCTCCATCGTGGACCGCCGGATATATCCCAAGGACAGTCTGCTCAAGGGCGGTAAAACGGTTGGTTCCGGTCCCTACAAGCTGGACTCCATAGACAAGTCGAAGGCCGACTTCTCGGTCTATTCCGGCTATCACGGAACCGCCGAGGTGAAGAACTCCGGCGTGACGATGAAGCTCTTCCAGGGCGACCAGCAGGCGCTCAAGACCGCTCTGGAGAAGGGCGATGTCGATATCGCGTACCGCGGTCTCACCGCCAAGACGATAGCCGCCCTGGACACCTCGCCCACCGCGGAGAAGGACGGCATCGACGTGGTCCAGGGAAGCAGCGCGGAAGTCCAGCACATGGTCTTCAACGTCGCCGACCCGGTGGTCGGCAAGCTTGCCGTGCGCAAGGCCATCGCCTATCTCGTCGACCGTTACGCCCTGGTCAGCAAGGTCTACCAGTCCACGGCGACACCGCTCTACTCGATCGTCCCGGTCGGCATCACCGGGCACGGCAACTCCTTCTTCAACACCTACGGCGACAGTCCGCAGCCGCAGAAGGCGAAGGAAGTCCTGAGGGATTCCGGTATCACCGACAAGGTGAGACTCACCCTTTGGTCCACCCCGAGCCGTTATGGGCCCGCGACCGACGACGAACTCCAGACCATCGCCGATCAGTTGAACAAGAGCGGTCTGTTCGACGCCAGTATGAGGTCGGTCCCGTTCGACCAGTACGAGAAGGGCATCGCGGACGGCAAGTACGGCATCTATGTGAAGGGCTGGGTGCCGGACTATCCCGACCCCGACAACTTCACCCAGCCGTTCTTCGGCGACGGGAATGTCCTGTCGAACAATTACGAGAACAGTGACATAACCAAACGGATCATCCCGCAGACCTCGTCCATGACCGACCGCTCGAACACCCGGACGCCGTTCATCAAGCTGCAGGACATCGTGGCGCATCAGGTGCCGCTCCTGCCGCTCTGGCAGGGGAAGCAGTACGCGGTCGCCAACGAGAACGTCCGGGGTCTGCAGAACTGTCTGGACACGTCGACCGTTTTCCGGTTCTGGGAACTCAGCACCGCGGATTAGGGCCGTCCGGCGGACGGCCTCCGGGAGCCGCGTCCGGCGCGGCCGTGGTGAGCCGGGCCGCCGACGCGATCGTGGCGCGGGCCTCGCGTTCGGTGAGGCCGGTGCGGACGGCGGCGTGGGTGAGGGCGTCCGCCAGGGCGTCGCCGTAGCCGTGTTCGTAGGCGCGGCAGGCCGCCCAGAAGAGCCGTGTATTGCGCTGGCCCTCGCGTGCCGCGAGGACGAAGCGGACCAGTCCCCGGCCCCGGTCGGGGACGTCGGCGGCGCCGGGCCGGCGCCGCGCGGGAGGCATGAGCAGGCGCAGGAGCGCGAGGGGGCAGGGTGCCGGAGGCAGGCCGGCGGTGCCCGGGGCGAGTTGGTAGCGGCCGCGCGGGGTGACCGATCCGGGTCCCACCAGGTAGCCACCGGCGCCCCGGATGTCGATGCCGGGGGCGAGGCGGCTCGCGGAGTTCGGCACGGGAACGCCGGGCGGGCCGGTCAGCCAGATGTGCCGCCCGCCGCTGGGGGTGAGGACCAGGACGGTCGGCGGGATCGTGAACAGGTGGTGCAGGGCCAGCCGTCGGAGCGATGCGGCGGAGTCGCTGCTGCCGGTGGTGTCGACGTCGAGATCGATGCCGATGAGGTGGTGCGGGGGCCGGCCGCAGGCGATGCCGTAGCCGGTGGCCCAGGGGGCGGCGGCGAAGAGGGCCCGTACGGCGGCCGGGTCCGTGGTGGCGTCGTGGACACCGTGCCCAGGGAGGCCGCACGCGCCCCGGCAGGTGGACCGGCGGTCGTCGCTCCGGTGCGGAGAGGGCAGGGCGGGGAGCTTGCGGGCGGTCAGCGGGATGACGGGGAGCCCGCGCTCGGCGGCGGAGAGCGCGTGGGTCAGGGCCAGGGTGGCGGTCTGCCGGGCAGTGATGGCCATGGTTCTATTTTCGTTCAGGTGTTCGAAAAAGGGAAGGGGGTGTGGCGTCGGTGAGCCGGGCGCCGGAATGCTTCTTCCCTTGGGGTGTAAGGGATCGGGTGGTGGGCCGGTGCCCGGATGGGGCGCGTACGGGGTGTGAACCGGGGCGTTTGGGGCGCGCAAAAGGTTTATCGAGTGCTTCCTCACGCCTGCGGGGGAATCGGGTCGTATGGGAGGTTTGTCGGGTGTCTGGTGGGAAGCTCTGGTCTCGCGACGTCGTGACCAGCACCGGGGCGGTCGGCCGGCTGTCCCGGAACAAGCCGTACTTCCGGTTCCTGGAGGAATTGACATGGCAAGCATCCGTACCGCTCGTGCCCTCGCCGCTGTTGCCGCCCTGCCCCTCGCCGTCGCGCTCTTCGGTGGTGTGGCCCAGGCCGACAGCGGCTCGTACGCGAACGACGGGTCGAACGCGGCCGTTGCGACGGTCGTGGGCAGTGGCGTCGACGGCTACAACTCCGGCAACTCGTCCACGTCCCAGCAGCAGGCCGTCGGCTCCGGAGCGTCGAACCAGAGCAACTCCGCTCTGGTGAACGGCTCGGAGTACACCGCGATCGACCAGGACAACGACAACGTCGTGTTGAACTTCACCAAGCTCTGGTGAGCCGTGGCCGGTCATGGGCCGGTCGGGGGGTCGGGTCAGGGTCGGTGGAACAGCGGTCCGCGCGAGGGTGCTTCAACACCCCCGCGCGGACCGTTTCGCGTTGCGGGCGATGTGGTGTGCGGACCGTGGCGGAGGTGTCGGCGACCTTGACAGCCGCCCTGGATCTGACGGACAGTCAGAAACCCTGATCCGTACGCCCGTGTCCGGGAGGCAGCCGCCGTGCACCTCGCCCAGACGGAACGTCAGCGACAGCTGCGCGCCGAACTCCGCACGTACTTCCGCGAGGTGATGCCCGGGAGGGACGTGGGGACGGCCCCGGGGGACGGGGACCCGGCCGGGCAGCGGCGGGTGCTGCGCAGGATCGGCGCCGACGGGATGCTCGGACTCGGCTGGCCCGTCGAGTACGGCGGCCAGGGGCGAGGCGCCGACGAGCAGTTCATCTTCTTCGACGAGGCGTACCGGGCGGGGGCACCCGTCTCGATGGTCACCCTCAACACCGTCGGCCCGACGCTGATGAAGTACGGGACCGACGAGCAGAAGGCGTACTTCCTGCCCAGGATCCTCAGTGGCGAGCTCGTCTTCGCCATCGGCTACAGCGAGCCCGAGGCCGGTACGGACCTCGCCTCGATGCGCACCAGAGCGGTGCGGGACCGCGTCGGTGCCTCCGGCCCTCCGGACGTCGCCTCCGGCCCGGACGGTCCCGGGAGCGCCGGGAGCGGCGAGGGCGGCGGCCACTGGGTGATCGACGGGCAGAAGATCTTCACCAGCAACGCCCAGAACGCGGACTGGATCTGGCTCGCCTGCCGCACGGATCCGGACGCGCCCAAGCACCAGGGCATCTCGATCATCCTCGTCCCGACCGATGCCCCCGGCTTCGCCTGGACACCGATCGAGACCGTGGGCGGGCTCACCACGACGTCCACCTACTACGACGGGATCCGGGTGCCCGTCACCAATCTGGTGGGTCCGGAGAACGGCGGATGGGGACTGATCACCAATCAGCTGAACCACGAGCGGGTGGCTCTCGCGGCGATCGGGATGCAGGCCGAGGACTTCTACGAGGCGGCTCTCGCCCACGCCCGTACCCCCGACCCCGTGACGGGCGGGCGCCCGGCCGACGAGCCGTGGGTGCGCGGCCGGCTGGCCGAGGCGTACGCCCGGCTGGCGGCGACGCGCCTGCTCAACTGGCGTCTGGTGGGCGATGTCGGGGCGGGTTCGCCGGCCCCGGGCGAGGCGAGCGGCGTGAAGTTCGCGGGGACCGAGAGCGCCGTCGAGGTGTACCGGATGTGCCAGGAGATCACGGGGGAGGCGGGCACGGTGCGGGGCGGTTCGGCCGGCTCCTTCGGGAACGGGGAGCTGGAGCGGATGAACCGGGCGGCGCAGATCAACACCTTCGGGGGCGGGGTGAGCGAGGTGCAGCGGGAGATGGTCGCGACGATGCGGCTCGGCATGAAGAGGGGCAGGCGGTGACGGTCGTGCGGGAGGGGCGGCAGATGTCCGAGGGACGGCAGGCTTCCGAAGGGCGGCAGATGTCCGAGGGACGGCAGGTGTCCGAGGAGCCCGACGAGTTGTACGGGCGGCTCAAGGAGTTCGAGGGGCGGGCGGCCGCGACCGCGGGCACCGGCAAGGACCCGGTCAACGAACCGATGATCAGGCACTGGTGCGAGGCGATGGGGGACACGAACCCGGCGTACTCGGGACCGGAGGCGGTCGCTCCGCCGACGATGCTGCAGGCATGGACGATGGGCGGTCTGTCGGGCCACACCGACCGCTCCGCGGCGTACGAGGAACTCTTCGGCCTGCTCGACGGCGCGGGATACACCTCGGTGGTCGCGACCGACTGCGAGCAGGAGTATCTGCGCCCGCTGCGGCCCGGGGACCGGATCACGTTCGACGCGGTCGTCGAATCGGTCTCGGAGCGGAAGACCACCAAACTGGGGACGGGCTACTTCGTCACCACGCGCATGGATGTCCGGGCGGACGGGGAACCCGCCGGGACGCACCGCTTCCGGATCCTCAAGTACACCCCGGCAGCACCGAAGCGGGCGCCGCGCGGCGGTGGGCGGAGCCTGCGCCCGAGGCCGGTGATCAACCGGGACAACGCCGGGTTCTGGCAGGGCGTCGCCGAGCACCGGCTGCTGATCCAGCGCTGCGGCGACTGCGGCACGCTGCGTTTTCCCTGGCTGCCCGGTTGCAACGCGTGCGGCGGCCAGGAGTGGGACACGGTCGAGGCGAGCGGTGAGGGCACCGTCTTCAGCCAGGTGGTGATGCACCACCCGCCCTTCCCCGCCTTCGGCGCCGACGGGGCGGGCGGGCCGTACGCGGTGGCGCTGATCGAGCTGGCGGAAGGGGTGCGGATGGTCGCCAATGTCATCGGCGTGCCCTACGACAAGGTGCGGACGGGAATGCCGGTCCGGCTGGAATTCCTGCGCACGGACCCCGAGTTGGAGCTTCCGGTCTTCCGGGGAGGCGAGGGCTGACATGGATTTCGCACCCACCGAGGAGCAGGCCGCGGCCCAGGGGCTCGCGGCGCGGATCTTCGGCGATCTGTCGACGCCCGAACGGCTGGCCGCGGCCGGCACGGGGACGGACGCCGGGCTGTGGAAGGAGCTCTGCGCGGCCGGACTGACCGCGGCGGTCGAGGAGACCGGTCTGCTCGGCCTGGTGCTCCTGCTGGAGGAACAGGGGCGCACGACGGCGCAAGTGCCGTTCGCGGCGAGCTGTGTGTACGGGCTGCTGGCCGTCGCCGGACACGGCAGCGACGAGCAGCGGGAGCGGTTGCTGCCGCCGCTGCGGGACGGCACGGCCGTCGCCACCGGGGCCTTCCCGGCACGCGGTGGGATACGGGCGGACGACGGCGGGCGGCTGAGCGGCAGTGTGCCGTACGTGCCGTGGCTGCGGGACGCGGACCTCGTCCTCGTCCCGGACCGGGAGCGGCGGCTGTGGATCGTCCGGACCGGGGACGCCGGTGTGCTGGCCGAGCCGGTGGAGACCACGGCGCCGTGGTCGGCGGCACGGCTGGTCCTGGACGGGGCGTCCGGGGAGCGGCTCGGCGGCGCCGGGGCGTACGCGGCGGTACTGGCCGCGGGCCGGACGGCGTTCGCCGGACTGCAGGCCGGGGTGTGCGCCGGCTCGCTGGTCCGCGCCGTCGCCCACACGAACACCCGGGAGCAGTTCGGGCGCCCGCTCTCCACCAAGCAGGGGGTGCTGCTGCGCGCCGCCGACGCCCATATGGACACCGAGGCGATCCGGGTCACCGCGTACGAGGCGGCCTGGCGGTATGACGCGGGGCTGCCGTACGGGCCCCAGGCGCTGACCGCGGCCTGGTGGGCGTCCGAGGCGGGAAAGCGGGTGGTGCACGCCGGACAGCATCTGCACGGTGGCACGGGCGCGGACCTCGACCACCCCGTGCACCGCCACTTCCTCTGGGGGCGGCAGCTCGACGCCTACCTGGGATGCGGCAGCGAAGTGCTTCAGGAACTCGGTGAGTCGCTGGTGAAGGAGGGCATGGAGTGAAGGCCGGTGATGAGCTCGCGCCGCTGGAGATCGCGGTGACCCGCACCCTGATCGTGGCGGGCGCGATAGCCTCCCGCGACTACCAGGACGTGCACCATGACGCGGAGCTCGCCCGGGAGAAGGGTTCCCCGGACATCTTCATGAACATCCTGACGACCAACGGCCTGGTCGGCAGGTACGTCACCGACCGACTCGGCCCGTCGGCCGTTCTCCGCAAGGTCGCCATCAGGCTGGGCGCGCCCAACTACCCCGGGGACACCATGGTCCTGAGCGGCACGGTCACCGCCGTCGCGCCCGACGGGACGGCCGAGGTGGCCGTCGTCGGGTCCAACGGTCTCGGCCGGCATGTCACCGGCACCGTGACCGTCGGCGTTCTGCAGGGGGCGTCATGAGTGTGCGCAGGGCCGATTCGCTCGGCGGCAGGGCGGCGGTCGTGGGGATCGGCGCGACCGAGTTCTCCAAGGACTCCGGGCGCAGCGAGCTGAAACTGGCCGTCGAGGCGGTGCGGGCCGCCCTCGACGACGCCGGGCTGACCCCCGCCGACGTGGACGGCCTGGTCACCTTCACCATGGACACCAGCCCCGAGATCACCGTCGCCCAGGCGGCCGGCATCGGTGAGCTGTCGTTCTTCTCCCGCGTCCACTACGGCGGCGGGGCGGCCTGCGCCACCGTCCAGCAGGCGGCCCTGGCGGTGGCCAGCGGGGTGGCCGACGTCGTGGTCTGCTACCGCGCGTTCAACGAGCGCTCCGGGCGCAGATTCGGCTCCGGCGTGCAGCAGCGGGAGCCCACCGCGGAAGGCACGGCGCTCGGCTGGAACCTGCCCTTCGGGCTGCTCACCCCGGCCTCCTGGGTCGCCATGGCCGCCCAGCGCTATCTGCACACCTACGGGCTGACGCCGGACGTCTTCGGCCATGTCGCGGTCACCGACCGGCGCCATGCCGCCCGGAACCCCGCCGCGTACTTCTACGGGAAGCCGATCACCCTGGCCGACCACGCGGCGTCGCGGTGGATCGTCGAACCCCTGCGGCTGCTCGACTGCTGCCAGGAGACCGACGGCGGGCAGGCGATCGTCGTCACGAGTGCCGAGCGGGCCCGGGACCTGCCGCAGCCGCCCGCGGTGATCGTGGCCGCCGCGCAGGGCGCCGGGCGGGCGCAGGAGCAGATGACGAGCTTCTACCGCGACGACCTGACCGGCCTGCCGGAGATGGGAGTGGTCGCCCGGCAGCTCTGGCGCAGCTCAGGCCTCTCCCCCTCCGACATCGACGTGGGGATCCTCTACGACCACTTCACCCCGTTCGTCCTGATGCAGCTGGAGGAGTTCGGCTTCTGCGCGCCGGGCGAGGGGGCCGGCTTCGTCGCGGCGGACGCGCTGCCCCTGAACACGCATGGGGGTCAGCTGGGGGAGGCCTATCTGCACGGGATGAATGGCATCGCGGAGGCGGTCCGGCAGATCCGGGGCTCGTCGGTGAACCAGGTGCCGGGGGCGGCCCGGACCCTGGTCACGGCGGGTACCGGCGTACCCACCTCGGGCCTGATCCTTGGCACGGACGGCTGAGCGGACACGCTCCGGGCCGGCGTCCGCGGCCGGGCAGGACGTCAGGGGGCGCCCCTGAGCCCCCAGGACGACGACTCCACCTACAGGAGGTGGAGCAGCCCCCACCCCTACACCCTGAGGCGGACGCGGTTTCGGGACCTGGGGCCGATCCCCGGAGCTGCGCCCGCTTCTAGCGTGGAGCCATGACCACGCCAGTCTGCACGGGCAGCTCCGGGGGAGCCGCCACCACCGGACACACGCCGCACCCAGGACACGTGCCGCACACCCTGCACACCACGGGGCACGGCTCACACGGCCAGCACGGACCGCAGAGCACGCATCTGTCGCACACACCGCGCACCGCACGCGCCCCGTACGCCTCGCGGACCCCGTACGCCCCGTATCCGTCGTTCTCCTCCTTCGTCCGGGCGAGAGGGCCCGTGCTGCTGCGCGCCGCGCGCTCGCTCACCGCCAACCCGAGCGATGCCGAGGACCTGCTGCAGACCGCGCTCACCAAGACGTACGTCGCCTGGGAGCGGATCGAGGACCACCGGGCGCTCGACGGCTATGTCCGCCGGGCCCTGCTGAACACCCGGACCTCGCAGTGGCGCAAGCGCAAGGTCGACGAGTTCGCCTGCGACGAGCTGCCCGAGCAGGAGGCCGTCCAGGGGCCCGACCCGGCCGAGCAGCAGTCGTTGCACGACGCGATGTGGCGTGCCGTGCTGAAGCTGCCGGACCGGCAGCGGGCGATGGTGGTCCTGCGCTACTACGAGGACCTGAGCGAGGCCCAGACGGCCGAGGTGCTCGGGGTTTCCGTCGGCACCGTGAAGAGCGCGGTGTCGCGGGCGCTCGGCAAGCTGAGGGAGGACCCGGAGCTCACTCCGGTGTGGTGACCCCGGGTGACGGCGTCGCGCCGACCGGGCCTGATTTTGCCGAACGAGACCGATTCGTACTCCCGGGGCTAGTGACATACCGAACGGTATGTGAGCAGAATCAGCGCAACCCTACTGCCGCGTAGCGCCCACCGGGAGGACGCCGTGCTGAGCACCATGCAGGACGTACCGCTGACTGTCACCCGCATCCTGAACCACGGGATGACCATTCACGGGAAGTCGCAGGTCACGACCTGGACCGGCGAACCCGAGCCGCAGCGGCGCAGCTTCGCCGAGATCGGCCGGCGGGCGACGCAGCTCGCGAACGCGTTGCGCGACGAACTCGGCATCGACGCCGACCAGCGGGTGAGCACCCTCCTGTGGAACAACGCCGAGCATGTCGAGGCGTATCTCGCGATTCCCTCGATGGGCGCGGTGCTGCACACGCTCAACCTCCGGCTCCCGGCCGAGCAGCTGGTCTGGATCGTCGGGCACGCCGACGACAAGGTCGTCATCGTCAACGGCTCCCTGCTGCCGCTGCTCGCACCGCTCCTCCCCCACCTGACATCGGTCGAGCACGTGATCGTCACGGGGCCGGGCGACCGCTCGCTCCTCGACGGGGCGGCGCCCCGGGTGCACGAGTACGAGGAGCTGATCGCCGGCCGCCCGACCCACTTCGACTGGCCCGAGCTGGACGAACGCCAGGCCGCCGCCATGTGCTACACCTCCGGCACCACCGGCGACCCCAAGGGCGTCGTCTACTCCCACCGCTCCATCTACCTGCACTCCATGCAGGTCAACATGTCCGAGTCGATGGGACTGACCGACAAGGACACCACGCTGGTGGTCGTCCCCCAGTTCCATGTGAACGCCTGGGGGCTGCCGCACTCGACGTTCATGTCCGGCGTCAACATGCTCATGCCGGACCGGTTCCTGCAGCCCGCCCCGCTCGCCGAGATGATCGAGCGCGAGAAGCCGACCCACGCCGCCGCCGTCCCCACCATCTGGCAGGGACTGCTCGCCGAGGTCACCGCCAACCCGCGCGACCTCAGCTCCATGGCCCGCGTCACCATCGGCGGCGCCGCCTGTCCGCCCTCCCTCATGACGGCGTACGACAAGCTCGGCGTCCGCCTCTGCCACGCCTGGGGCATGACGGAGACCTCGCCGCTCGGCACCATGGCCAACCCGCCCGCCGGACTGACCGAGGAGGAGGAATGGCCCTACCGCGTCACCCAGGGCCGCTTCCCGGCCGGTGTCGAGGCGCGGCTGGTCGGCCCCGGCGGCGAGCACCTGCCGTGGGACAACGAGTCGGCCGGTGAGCTGGAGGTGCGCGGCCCCTGGATCGCCGGGGCCTACTACGGGGGCGCGGACGGCGAGGCCCTGCGCCCCGAGGACAAGTTCAGCGAGGACGGCTGGCTGAAGACCGGCGACGTCGGCGTGATCAGCGAGGACGGCTTCCTCACGCTCACCGACCGGGCCAAGGACGTCATCAAGTCCGGCGGCGAGTGGATCTCCAGCGTCGAACTGGAGAACGTGTTGATGGCGCACCCCGATGTGGCCGAGGCGGCGGTCGTCGCCGTCCCGGACGAGAAGTGGGGCGAGCGCCCGCTGGCGACCGTGGTCCTCAAGGAAGGCGCGAGCGCCGACTACGAGGCGCTGAAGGACTTCCTCGCCACCTCCGGCATCGCCAAGTGGCAGCTGCCGGAACGCTGGACGATCATTCCGGCCGTGCCGAAGACCAGCGTCGGCAAGTTCGACAAGAAGGTGATCCGCAAGCAGTACGCGGAGGGCGAGCTGGACATCACCCGGCTCTGAGCCGAGGGCCGTGGACATGACGGGGGCGGTACGGGATCACTTCCGTACCGCCCCCGTCGTGTCCCGTGTCTCAGTTCGTACCGATCTTCGCGAGCAGATCGACGATGCGCGACTGGACCTCTTCGCTGGTGGACCGCTCGGCCAGGAAGAGAACGGTCTCGCCCGAGCTCAGCTTCGGCAGATCCGATCCGTTCATGTCGGCGGCGGAGGTGTAGACGACCAGCGGGGTGCGGTTCAACTGGCCGTTCGCGCGCAGCCAGTCGACGATGCCGGCCCGGCGGCGGCGCACCTGCATCAGGTCCATCACCACCAGATTGGGCCGCATCCGGGTGGCGAGCGCCACCGCCTCACTGTCGGTGGCGGCCCGCGCCACCTGCATGCCGCGGCGCTCCAGGGTCTCCGTCAGCGCCAGCGCGATCTCCTCGTGCTCCTCGATCAACAGCACCCGGGGCGGATGCTGTTCGCTGTCGCGCGGGGCGAGCGCCTTGAGGAGGACGGCGGGGTCGGCGCCGTACGCCGCCTCCCGCGAGGCCTGTCCCAGCCCGGCCGTCACCAGCACCGGAACCTCGGCCGCCACCGCCGCCTGACGCAGCGACTGCAGGGCCTTGCGGGTGATCGGGCCGGTCAGCGGGTCGACGAAGAGCGCGGCGGGGAACGCCGCGATCTGGGCGTCGACCTCCTCGCGCGAGTGCACGATCACCGGCCGGTAGCCCCGGTCGCTCAGCGCCTGCTGGGTGGAGACGTCGGGCGCGGGCCAGACGAGCAGCCGGCGCGGGTTGTCCAACGGCTCCGGGGGCAGCTCGTCGTCGACCGGCTGCGGCGACGGCCGGTTGGCGACCTCGACCGCGCCACCCGGACCGTCCAGCGGCTCCGGCCCCTCGGCGCCCTCGTCGGGTGCCCCTATCGCGTACGAGCGTCCCTCGGCCTCCGGCCCGGAACGCAGCGGGCCCTGCGCGGGGCCGGTCTGCGCCCCACCGGCGGGGGAGGAAGCGGGCGCGGACGCGGACGGCGCCGACGGGGCGGCCTGCGGGGTGCGCTCGTCCTCCGGCGGGGCGGCGAGCTTGCGGCGCCGCCCGGCACCGCCGAGCGTCTGGTTCTGCTGGTGCGCGATGTGCTGGGCGAAGGGCACGCCCTGCCCGAGCGTCCGCACGCTGAACGCGCGCCCCTGCGTCGAGTCCGACGAGCCGCCGGGCATCGGGGCCTCCGCGGGCAGCGGCTGCCTGCGCGCGTCCGGCACGGGTGCGATCCGCGAGTGGTCCGCCTCGCCCTCCGCGCCCTCCTCGCTCTCCGGGGAACCCGGGGCCGCCGCGACGGCCGTGGTGCCGGTGGCGTGCGTGGTCCGTCCGGCCGCGGTCCGGTCCGCACCGTCGCCGGGCAGGCCCTCGGACTGCTCACCGGGAACGGCGGCCTCCTCGGGCCGGCCGGGCTGCGGGGGAGCCTCGGAGTGCCGGGCCCGGCGACGGCCGGTCGGTACGGGATGCGCCTGCGGCGGTGTGTGGTCGTCGTCCGGCGCGCTGCGCACGGAGTCATGGCGTCCCGGCAGCGAGGCGTCCGCGTCGGCGGCCGTGGCCGGGGAGCGGTCGGCCTCCGCCGGCGGGAGGGCGAACGCGGTACGCGGCCCTGCGGGCTCGGCCCGGTCGGTCCGCTCCTGGGCGGCCGCCAGCGCCCGCCGGGCCCGCCGCCCGGTCGGCTGAGGCGCCTGCGACGCGCCGGGCCCGGAGCCGTCACCGGGCGGCGGGAACCCCTCGGGGTCGCCGGCCGCGGGGGAAACCGAAGCCGGCAGGGCCAGCTGGTTCTCGGCTCCCTGACGCGCGCGGTGTCCGCCCGCGGGCACCGGCACCGGCATCTGCCCGTCGGCCGGAACGCCCTGCGGCGGCACGGTCTGGCCGAGCTGCGGCCGGCCGCCGCCACCCTGCGCGCCCTCGGCCGCCGTCACCACGGCTCCCTCGGACGGCGCCGGGGCCGCGGGCAGCGCCAACGCCTGCCCGGCGCCCTGCTGCCCGGACCCCTGCCCCTGCTCGGGCAACTGCGCCGACCGGTCCGGAAGCGAGTGCTGGGCCCCGGTCTCGGCCGGACTCGGCCGCCCCCGCCTGCGCCCCGAACCCCCGCCCTGGGTGTCCTGCGCCCCCGGCAACGTCTGCTCGTCCTGCGCCACGGGCTCACGACGCGCCCGTCGCCGCCCCGTCGGCTCGGCCGCCGCCGTGTCACCGCCGGACCCGGCATCCGCCCCGGAACCACCCACCGGGCTCTCCAGGAACGCGTCCGTGTTCGCCCGACGCGCCCGTCGCCGCCCGCCGCCCGGCTGCTGCGCAGCCGTCTCCGGCCCGGTACCGGGCTGCGCCCCGGCCACCGGCTCCGGCTCGGACGAGGGCGCCGTCACCGTGCCCGAACCCGCGCCCAACGGCACTTCCAGCACATACGCGCTGCCGCTCATCCCCGGCACCTCGTGCGTCTGGAGCACGCCGCCGTGCGCCCGCACGATCCCGCGCACGATCGGCTCGTGCACCGGGTCTCCCCCGGCGAACGGTCCGCGCACCTCGATCCGTACGACCTCGCCGCGCTGCGCCGCCGCGACGACGACCGTGGAGTCGACGTACCCGCCGCCGGGCACCACCCGGGCCTTGCCGGTCGAGTCGACCCCGGCGACGTCCGCGACCAGATGGGCGAGCGCGGTCACCAGCCGGGCCGCGTCCACCTCGGCCTCGATCGGCGGCGCGTGCACGGCGAACTGGGCGCGCCCGGGACCGATCAGCTCGACGGCCGCGTCGATACCGGCCGTCACGACCGAGTCCAGCAGCACGTTCGCCTTGGCCAGCTTCTCGGAGCCGGCGTCCAGGCGCTGGTAGCCGAGCACGTTGTCGACGAGGGTGGTCATCCGGGCGTAGCCCGCGGCCAGGTGGTGCAGGATCTGGTTCGCCTCGGGCCACAGCTGTCCTGCCGGGTCGGCGGCGAGCGTGGAGAGTTCGCCGCGCAGCTCCTCCAGCGGGCCGCGCAGCGATTCGCCGAGCACGGCGGTGAGCTGGGTGTGCCGGGCGGTCAGCGCCGCCAGCCGGTCGGCCTGCGCCTCCAGCTCGGCCGCGTACCGCTCGGTCCGGTCGGCCAGCTCCGAGTTGTGCCGTTCCGTCAGCTCGGCGACCTCGGCGGTGTGGCTCCCGGTCAGTTCGGCGACCTCGGCCCGGTGCTGCGCGCCGAGCTCCTCGTACGGCCTGCGGTCGGTGAACGTCATGACGGCGCCGACCAGCTGGTCGCCGTCCCGGACCGGTGCGGTGGTCAGATCGACCGGCACCTGCGCGCCGCTCTTGGACCACAGGACCTGGCCGCGCACCCGGTGCTTGCGCCCGGACCTGAGCGTGTCGGCGAGCGGCGACTCCTCGTACGGGAACGGCTCGCCCTCCGCCCGCGAGTGCAGGATCAGCGGATGCAGCTCCTGGCCGCCCAGGTCGCTGGCGCGGAAGCCGAGGATCTGCGCGGCGGCGGGGTTGACCAGGACGACCCGGCCGTCGGTGTCCGTACCGACCACGCCCTCGGCCGCGGCCCGCAGGATCATCTCGGTCTGCCGCTGCGAACGGGCCAGTTCGGCCTCGGTGTCCACGGTGCCCGACAGATCCCGTACGACGAGCATCAGCAGCTCGTCGCCCGTGTAGCTGCCGCTGTAGGTGCTCTGGAAGTCGTTGTACGCGGCCTGCCCGTCCTCCAGGCTGGCGCTGGTGACCTCGACGGGGTACTCGGTGCCGTCGGTCCGCCGCGCGGTCATCCGGGTCGGCTTGGTACGGACGCGCTCGTCGGCGGTCTCGGGGCGGCGCATCGAGCCCGGGATCAGCTTGGAGTCGAACTCGGGCAGCAGATCGAGGAGCCCACGACCGACGAGCGCGGTGCCCGGCGTCTCGAACATTTCGAGCGCGATGGTGTTGGCGTTGACGACCGTGCCGTTGCAGTTGACGAGCAGCAGCCCGTCAGGGAGTGCATCGAGTATGGCTGCGAGGCGAGCAGCGCCTCGGGATGGCCTGCTGCTCACGACGACGCTTCCTCCCTGGTTACCGCACCTTGCCGACAGCGGGCCCCATCTTGCCCCTCGGGCCGCGGGCTGTCACTGGAGGAGTCTAAAGGCAGTGACGGGGCGTAGGGCTGCGGATGAGGGGGAGCTCTCACCAAGGTTCTGTGCATACGGTGTACGACTCCGTCCGGGTCGGCCCGGTCAGCCGACGTTCGGGAGCACCGGCCGCAGGCCGTTCCAGCGGGCGATCTCGCAGCCATTGGTCCGGCTGAAGACCGTGTCGACGCTCCGGCCCCGCCAGGTTCCGGTGACCCGGGCGGTGGCCGGTCCCCCGAACTGCTGGGTGCACAGCGCGTCCTCGGGCACCGGGGCGAACGGGTCCGCGCCCTCGCCCGCCAGTTCGTCCAGCCGGCCGCAGGCCTGCCGCGCCACCGGGTGGCTGCCGCCCGCCGGACCGCACCGCAACTCGAAGGCGCCCTCGGCCGCGGCGTTCTCCGAGCCCGAGACCGTGATCGTCAGCTGGGTACGGGCGTCGTCCCGCAGCACGGGCAGCGGCAGCGGAAGCGGAAGCGGGCCGGTGACCGCGGTCGCGGCCGGCGCGGCGGCGGACAGCGCGGCGAGGGACGCGACGGCGGTGAGGGCGAGGCGGCGCAACATGCGGGCTCCTGTACTCGTGCACTGCGGCGGGAATGCCGGTGGAACGGACGGAAGGACGGGAGGACGGCGCCTCCGTCATCACTAACGCTCCGCACGCCACGGCGTTGCGCAACCGCAGGCGCTTTGCCCTCGTGCCCGACTGCCTAGTACCGTAGGCGTCGATTGGTGAGGCACCGCTCAACTGTGTCATCATCTGCACGCACCACTCGCGCTCGCGCGGGGTGTGCTGGAGGCGTCGCCTAGTCCGGTCTATGGCGCCGCACTGCTAATGCGGTTTGGGTCTTAAAGCCCATCGAGGGTTCAAATCCCTCCGCCTCCGCTCTCTGACCAGGGAGTTCAGCCCGTTTCGGCTGAACTCCCTGAGTCGTTTCCGGAGCCGTTGCGGCGACCGACGGCAGGACCCGGCTACTTCCGGGTCGCGCAGGGGTCGCAGCAGGAGGGGGCCGGCTCGACGCAGATGGTGACGGCGTCGGTGTTGTTGGTGGTGTCGGGATCTTTTTCGTTGGCGTTGGCGGTGGCGGTGTTGACGACCGGACCGGCTTCGGTGGCCTTGGCCCGCAGCACGAGGGTGGCCCCGGTGCCGTCGGCCAGGGCGCCCACGGCCCACCGTCCGGTGGCCGGGTCGTAGTGTCCGGGGCCGTCGGCGGACAGGAAGGCGAGACCGTCCGGGAGCCGGTCGGTGACGGTGACGCCGGTGGCCCGGTTCGGGCCGGCGTTGTGGACGGTGATGCGGTAGGTCACGGTCTGCCCGACGGTGACGGTGGTCGCGTCGGCCGCCTTGACCACGGTCAGGTCGGCGGCCGGGTTGACCTGTGTGACCTGCTCGTTGGAGGTGGCCGTCAGCGGCTCCGGGGTGTCGCCGAGCCGGTTCTCGTAGGAGGCGGTGGCGGTGTTCCTGATCTGCTTGCCGCCGGCGGCCCGGTCGATGGTGACCCGGTACTCGGCGGTGGTTCCCGCCGGCAGGGTCTCGGTGTTGGGCAGGCTGCCGCCTTCCCCGGTGGCGGTGTTGCCGAGCGCGAAGACGATCTTGTCGCCCTGGGCGTCGTAGTACGCCTGGTCGTCACCCCGCGCGTCGGTCTTCGGCCCGGCGTTCGGGCCGTCGACGATGCGCAGGGAACCGGGCAGATACGTCGTGCCTTGCGGGATGACGTCGGTCAGGACGAGGTTCTCGGCCGCGCCGCCGCCCTCGTTCCTGGCGTTGACGCGGTAGGTGACGACGTCGCCCACCTCCAGCGGCCCCGTGGGAGCGGCGGTCTTGGTGAGCACCAGGTAGGGGGCGGTGCCGAAGAAGATGCCGTCCAGGAAGTTGCCGATGCTCTGGTTGCCGCCGGCGGCGGAGACGGAACGGAAGGCGAAGCGCGTCAGCGTCTGGCCTGCCGGGACCGTGTAGGTGCCGGTGTAGTGACCCCAGGCGGTGTTGCCGTCGGTGAAGCGTCTCTGCTGCACCGCGGAGCCCGGCGCGCCGATGTCCAGCGCCATGGTGTCGTCCCCCTGGCGGCCGCGGTGGTACAGCCGCCAGTACAGCTTCGTGCCGGGCGTGGTGGGCAGGTCCTGGTAGAGCGTGGAGACCTGATTGGCGTTGAGCTCGGCGAACTGGGCGCCTTCGGCCGCCGGTACTCCGTTGAAGCCCGTACGCCACAGCTCGATCATGTGGTCGGTGGCGGTGGTGAGCCAGCCCGGGACCCGCTTGGGCTGCGTCTGTGAGGAGTCCGGCAGGATCTCCACACCGGTGACGACGGGCTGTTCGAAGCTGCCGTTGGCCAGGGCGACCCGGAGCGGAGCAGGAGGTGTGGACATGGTTCTTCCCCTCAAGTCGACGCTGCTGGAACGCACCGCCGTCCGGCCGCACAACTGCGCGCCGTGGCGGAGCCGGTGCATTTGGTAGCGCAATGCATCCGGGTGATCACGTAAAGCGATGGGTGGGGCGGTTCGGCCAATCCCTCGCGGCAGGTTTGTGGAACCCGCCCCCGGGCGACTCCCGCCACACCGTCACCCGCGTCGCCGTCGGTGCGCCGCGCTCGTCGCACCCGCCTCCTGGTTCCCTCCCGCCCACCCCGTCATGGCCGGAAGCCCGCGCTGCGCCCGGTGCGCCCACCCCTGCTCAGGGTGAATCGGTCACCGACGAAGTTGACGCTTCGGTCGCCGCGGCGGCGACCGCGTGAACGTCCGTGGGGAGGGGGGCCGCTGACGCGCGCCCCGGTCCGCGCCCGCAGGCGAGGGGCTTCGGCCGCATGCGGACCCGCCCCGTCCGCCGCCCGCCCCGCGGGGGCGTGGCGCCCCGTCCCCGCAACCGCTGAACACGGTGTTTCCGCAGGTCGGGGCGGGTGTGGCTAATGGATTTCGCGCTACGGCGCAGGTCATGTAATGTTGTTCTCGCAACGCCGACCGGGGAGAAAAAACCGGGAAGCACAAGCACTCGTAGCTTAACGGATAGAGCATCTGACTACGGATCAGAAGGTTGCAGGTTCGAATCCTGCCGAGTGCACAGCAGGACAGAGGCCCCCAGGAGAAGTCCCGGGGGCCTCTGTCGTATGTCATGACGGCAGAGGTTGACGGCAACCGCTTCGAAGAGCTGATGCCGGATCGATCAGACGGTTACGAGGACACCGGCCGCGCCGTCGTCATCGTCCGGCCCGTTGCCGTCACCTCTCAGCGCGTCCCCGACGCGGTCGAAGGCGGAGCGCTGGGAGTCCAGCCGCACGAAGGTGTAGATGTCCATGGTCACGCGGATAGAGCTGTGGCCCAGAACCTCCATGATCATTCGGGCATCGGCACCCTGTTCGTGGAGTAGGGATGCGCACGTGTGGCGCAGGTCGTGGAAGCGGACCTTGCGGACGCCGGCGCGGGCGGACAGGGCTTCGAAGGACCGGTTCAGGTTGCGGGGCTCTATGGGTGTCCCGTTCTTCGTGGTGAAGACGAGGCCCTTCCCCGTCCCCTTCCAGTTGTGACCCGCGGCCTTCTGGTCGGCGATCTGCTGGGCGCGCTGGGCACGGAGCGCGGTCACGCATTCGGCCGGCAGCGCCACGCGCCGGGCCGAGCGCTGGGTCTTCGGCGCGACGATCAGCAGCTCGCCGCCCACACGCTGAAGAGCCTGCCGGACGGTCAGAACCCCGTCGAGAAGATCCACGTCCGACCAGCGCAGCCCCAGCAGCTCACCCCGCCGGAGCCCGATACGGACCGCCAGCTCGTACGCGGCCCAGAGCCGGTTTTCCCGAGCCGCCGTCAGGAGCCGACGTCCTTCCGAAGCGGTGAGCGGTTCGATCTCGCGCTTGGTACCCATGCTCAGCTCCACGTTCCGGGCCACGTTGCGGGGCAGCTCGTCCTCCCGTACGGCGTGCTGGAGAGCGGCACGCAGGATCACCAGCAGGAAGCGGACGGTCCGGTCCGAGGGGAGCTTCTTGCAGCACTTGCCGAGGGCGCAGCAGCGTCGCTTGTGCTCCGGCCGCTTCTTGTCCTTCCCCTGCGCGCAGCACTGGCAGGTGGCTGCCGTCTTCATGAGGAAGGCGCGGATGTCACGGGCGGCGAGCCGGACCAGCTTCTTCTTGCCGAACTCCGGGGTGACGTAGTTCCGGACGAGGGATTCGTAGTTGACGTAGGTCGTCGGGCGAACCTTGGTCTTGGCGACGCTCGCCAGCCAGTACGCCAGGTACTCGGCGATCGTCATCTTGTTGGTGGCCACCGGAAGGCCGCTGAGCGAGTCGGCCTTGAGCTTGGTCAGCTTCTCGTGCGCCTCGTCCCAGGTCTTGCCGTAGACGCTGCGCCGCTTGTAAGTGCCGTCCGTCGTCAGGACGTACGCGCTGCCCTCCCAGCGGCCGTCCTTGCGCTGGTAGATGGTGCCCTCGTTGTTGGCGTTCTTCTTCGGCTTGGCCATCAGGCGGCTTCCCGTTCGGTGCGGAGGGATACGTAGGCGTCCAGCGCGGCTTCGCTGATGCGGCGGCAGCGGCCGATCTTGAAAGAGGCGAGTTCGCGGGAGCGGATCAGGTCGTGGACCTTCCAGCGGCTGATGCCGAGACGCTCGGCGACCTGGTCCACGGTGAGTACGGCGGTCGTCATGCAGGCTCCAGCCCTTCGTGCTTGAGGCGTTGGGCCTGGCTGACGTCGTGGCGGGTCTGGTTGGCGAGGAGTTCTTCGCCGGGGTGGTAGCCGGAGGCGAGGTAGGCCCAGGAGGACTCGGTGACGAGCACCGTGTCCGGGGCGGGTACGGAGTGGCCGGCGCGGATGCGGGCGGCGTCGGCCTGGGCGAGGCGCCAGGCGCGGCGGACATCGCGGAGGGCGCCGAGGGTGGTGGAGTAGGCGCGGGACTTGGTGGAGAAGTGGCCGCGGAAGCCGAGCATGTGGGCCCACTTGCAGAGCTTGAGGTCTGCGAACTCGGGCAGGCCGCCGAGGTCCCAGGCGGTGCGGATCATCTGCCGCACGTGCTGGTGGACGGGCAGGTCCCGCAGGGGTTCGGCCTGGCGGGTGCCTTCGCAGTCGGGGCACAAGTCCCGGATTCGGCCGCCGACCGTGCCACGGCCGGAGCAGGTCCGGCAGACCAGAGAACGGTCGACCGTTCCGGAGTCCTCGGCGCTCTTGGTGGCGTACTTGGCGATGTAGCCCGCCACCGCCTTGTCAGTGAGTTCGCCGTCGCCGAGTGCGGTGATCTCGTCCACCTTGAACCTCTTGCCCCAGCCGACTTCGCGGTCCCCCACGGTGTCGGAGACAACGGTCAGGGTGGTCCGCTTCAGCGCGGGCTTGACCGCGCGGAGGAGGTGGTCTGCGCTGGCCCAGGCCGGCGGGGGGCTGGTGTGGCCGTCGGGGCCGTCGAAGCGGATGACGGCGTGGAAGTGGACCAGACCGCGCTGCTGGTACTCGGCGACCTTCGCGAAGGAGATCCGCAGGGCCGCGTTCATGTTCTTCTGCGTGATGCCGAAGCTTGCGGCGAGGGTGCGGCGGAGGTTGAGAGTGAAGCGTGCCCAAAGAGCGCTTGCGTGGGCGTTCCAGAGCACGGCGCCGGTGTAGTCGTACGTCTTCGGGCTGAGAGGGGTGCCGAGTTCGGGGGCGCTGTCGGGGTGCCGGGTGCCGCAGCGGCAGGGCTGAGGCTTGCCGTCCTTGGTGGTGGGTCGGTTGTGGACAGGGCCGAAGGAGGGCGCGGTGAGGGTCAGGAAGACCCTGGGGTGGGTGCGGATGGTTTCGGGGACGTTCTTGCCGCCGGAGAGTCCGGCGCGGATGAGGTGGTAGGTGTCGGCGGCGTAGAGGCGGGAGCAGGTGGGGCAGCGGGAGGCGCGACGGTTGCCGCAGGTGGTCAGCAGACGTCCGGTGGGCTCGTCGCTGGTGGAGTACGAGCGGATCGTTTCGCCGGTGGTGTGGTCGCGGGTGGTGGTGTGGCCGACGAGGTTGATCGGACGGGTGCAGCCGCGCAGGCGGTTGATCTGTTCGCGGGTGCGGTCGAAGTCGCCGAGGTTGGCCAGTTCGATCAGGTCCCGGACAGCGGGGCTGATCACGTGCCGCAGGTCGAGGTCGCGGGGCATCGGCAGGGGATCCTTTCCGCTGATGGAGGCCCCGGGCAGCACCGAGACGGAGCCAGGTGCTGCACGAGGGCATGACGGGTCAGGCCCAGGAGGCCAGGAGGAGGTGCCGGGAGGCCGGCGGAGGGTCAGGCCGTCAGTGCCGCGTGTGCGGCGGTGGCCAGGGGGAGGCTGACGCCGAGACGGGCCTTGAGTTGCGGCAGCGTGATGGGCTGGCCGGTAGCGGCGCGGTGGGCGTCGGCAATCTCGCGGGCGGCGTCCAGCAGAGCCGGGGCCACCTTGGCGGCCGGATGCGGCACAGCGACAGGAGCGGGGGCCGGGGGCGCCGCGGGTTCGGGCACGGCAACCGGTTCAGGAGCAGGCTCCGGGATGAGGGCGGTTCCGGCGTCGGCTGGAGCGTCCTCCGGTACGGATTCCGGGTTCGACGCCGGGTCGGACACGGGAGCCGGGGCCGGGAGCACAGCCGGTGCGGTGGCGGGGTCCGCGGTGGTGACGGCGTGGAAGTGGCGCAGCAGCGCGGGGCCGACGGCACCCCAGCCGAGGAGGAGCAGCGGGGCCACGGCGTCTACGCAGGCGCGGCCGTAGTGCCCGGCGATGACGGGTTCGGCGATGTTGAGGGCGAGGGTAAAGAAGCCGGAGGTGTGCATCAGCCGGTTCGCGCCCTTGAGGTCGTTGGCGGCCACGCCGCGCAGGGACAGGTACCGCAGGGCGACCAGGAGGCCGAGGACGGACAGGTCCACCATCGGCGCGATCAGGGGCGCGACTGGGCCGGGGACGCCCAGGCGCAGGGCCAGGTTCCAGACGTTGCCGAAGGAGAACACGAAGGCCAGCATGGCGATGACTGCCATGACCACGGTCACGGTGCGCTGAGTGATCCGGTCTTCTGACATGAAGGGATTCACCTCCTTCCAAGGGGAGTTGGGGCCGAGGCCGGCGGGTCAGCTCGCGGGGACGAGTTCGGCCCTGTGGGCGACGTTCGGACCGAGGTAGGTCTCCAGGACCTGGCGTTCGTGGGTGTTGGCGATGCGGTAGGCGGCGATGCCTATCCGCGCGGCACGGCCAAGGTCCCCGGTAGTGATGGCCTTGCGCCTGGGTCGGATGTAGATCCGCATGGAGGGACGCATCTCAGGCCGCTTCCGCCGGGGGCTCGGGGTCCTCCTTGTTGAGGTCCACGCCCGTGCGGTGGATCAGGTCTTCCAGGAGCTTGGCCGGGTGGCGAACGAGGTGGGTGGTCTGTTCGGCGACGCGGGCGGCGTCCCGGTCGGCGACGTAGGGGGTGCGGATGCGGATGAAGCCGGGGCGGCCGTGCTGGGACATGACTGCGACGCCGACGTAGGCGGGGTCCTGGAGGGTGACAGGGCTGGCGTCGGGCCACTCGCGGATGTCGTCACCGAGCGCGGCCACGGCGGCGTCGGCGGTCTTCTGCGCGAATGACAGCCCGACCGGGCACACGTCGCGGATGAAGGTGGGGATCGCGTCTCCGGTGGTCTTCTGCGTGGTCAGCAGGGTCAGGAAACCGACCGAGCGGCCCTTCTTCACCAGGTCCTCCACCAGGCGGGCGTTCTCCGCCGCGAGCGCGGCCAGCTTCTTGGTGGTCGGGTCGGAGCCCTTGTAGTCGCGGAAGTAGGTGTGGGCCTCGTCGATGACGATGACGATGAGCGGCCAGTCCTCCGAGGGACCGACGTGCCACATGTTCTTCACGCCCAATACGCGGCGGATGGACGCGGAGCGGGCGCGGCGCAGCTGTACGAGTTCCTTCAGCTTCCTGTTCGCCTCCTCCAGATCGTCCCCGCAGAACTTGAACGCGCGCTGCACGAGGTCTGCGTAGTCGCCCTCGTAGGCGTGGGAGACCTTTCCGTCGAAGAAGACGAACTGGATGGCCGGCGAGGGCGCCCAGTCACACACCAGCCGGTTCACGCATGACGTCTTCCCGAAGCCCGGCAATCCGCCCATAGCCACCCCGGGGACCTCCTTCAGGGGAACGACCACGGGCAAGCCGAACTCGTCCACCCCCAGCTCCCACACCGCGTACTCCTCCGGCGGGCGGCCGTTGGGCACATGAACGGTCGGCGTGATCAGCGGATCCACCCGCACCCCGCGCAGCGTGACCTGTCCGGGCTTCTCACCCGGCAACACGGACACGCGGGCCATGCGCCAGGCGTCCGCCAGATAGGGAGCGGCCTTCTGGAACTCCGCCAGACCCACCTTCGGCAGGCAGGTTGCCCCAGCCATCACCCCGAAGGCGTCCGGGGTGACCTTCAGAGCTGGGACTAGGACGCGGGGCTTGGGTTCCTTGCCGTCCGAGGTCGCGAGCGAGGCCAGGGCGGTCGGCATCTTGTCCGTGACCGACAGCCCGCACATCCGCGCCAGCCGCTTCCAGCCCCAACGGATCCGTATCGCCTGCCGGATGCTGATCCGCTCCATCGGCGACGCCCGCAGGTAGCGGATCACCCAGACCACGGCCCACAGGGTGAGCAGTCCGAGCCCGAGCCACACCGCTGCACGGAGCCAGCCGAAAGCTTCGTTGAGTTCGTTCACCGGTCTTCCTTCGTTTCGTTCGAGAGATCGCGCCGCACCAGGCGCGTGGGGAAAGGCACGGGCAGGGGCGCGGTGCCACCAGGACAGCGGCCGCCTCGTCGATGAAGATCACGAGCGGACGGCCGCCATCCGGGGTCTCACCCCGGCGCGCGGGGAGCGACGTCACGCCGCAGCACCTTCGGGCCCGGTCGTCTCCTGCGGCATGGCAGGGGCGTCGACCAGCTCCAGCGCCGCGCAGCGGTAGGCCACGCCCTCCTGAAGCTGGTCGTTGAAGATCCGCGCCCACGGGCTCGCGAAGAGGTCCACCGGGCGGACGAACCGGCCCGGGTGCAGACCGTTGGGCAGACCGGTCTGCGGAACGGTCACCTTCAGCGCCTCAGCGCGCTCACCCTCCATCACGAAGAGCGTCAGGGTGCACAGCGGCGCACCGGTCTCGAAGTCCACCGCGCGGACGCCGTTCTCCTGGTCCTTCCACTTCGGCACCGCCGGCGTGCCGGTCATGACGTTCGTGGTGGGGAGCACGTGCACACGGATAACGGTCCTGGCCATGGCGAATAAGCCCTTTCAGTCGGGTTCGTGACCAGTGATCCGGCCACAGCCAGAGGTAACCACAACGCCTGGGTGTACTGCAACACCCAGGCGTTAGAGGGCCCCTGCTATCCATGCGTTCCGTAGGTATGACAGAGGCTGCGGCCGTATCCTGCGGGCATGACGCTGCCCCTCGAAGACGACTCCCGCCCGCCCTACGTCCAGGTGGCCGACTATCTGCGGCGCCAGATCCAGAGCGGCGAGCTAGGGCCTGGCGACAAAGTGCCGTCCTCGCGGGAGCTGCAAGAGAAGTTCGGGCTCGCCAGCGCCACAGTGCAGAACGCGTTCCGGCTGCTCAAGAGCGAAGGGTTGATCTACAGCGTCCAGGGGCGAGGCAGCTTCATTCGCCGCCCCGCCCCTGAGTCCGACGCGGCCGCGGAGGGGGCAGGAGGAACCTCCCTGGCCGGCGACGCTGCCGGTTCAACCGCCGATGCGCGGTACGTCCGCCTTTCTCAAGAGGTCGCAGACCTTCGACGTGACGTCGCTTCCATGCGTGAAACGCTTGTTGAAGCGCTTGAGCTCATTCAGTGGCTGAAGGATCAAACGCTTGGCGAAGACGCTTAATCTCGCGCGTCACCTGTTGCATGAGCGCGGCGAGGTCGGCCACTTCGGCCGCGAGGAGTGTCACGTTCGCGTCCAGCGCTGATATCTCCGACTCGTTCACTGTTCCCCGTCCATCGCCGCGCCGTTCATTCGTTCCGTCCCGCAGAACCCCTCGATGGCCCGCCCTGGTGAAGCGCGCGTGCACCATCCGGCACCTTCTCTGGAAGCCTGCTGCGATCGGGCATCTCGCCACAACCCCGCGACCCGCCGGGCGGGAGAGGCTGTCAAAATCCCTTGGCGCGTCCCGTCATGTGGGCGGCAGTACCGCAGAGCAGTTCCGCCTCCCGGGAAGCCGTCAGCCGCTGTGAGGGTCTCGCAACCGGATCCCGCGTGACCATGCGTATGTATGGCGTGGGTCACATTTCTCATTCTCTGTGCACGTAGGCCCCGGAACCTCCGGCGCGAGCCGCAC
The DNA here is from genome assembly GCF_042731715.1 of Streptomyces sp. NPDC059832. Classification (NCBI taxonomy): domain Bacteria; kingdom Bacillati; phylum Actinomycetota; class Actinomycetes; order Kitasatosporales; family Streptomycetaceae; genus Streptomyces; species Streptomyces sp. NPDC059832. Next base: position 31,831 of record NZ_JBHWIY010000014.1, read on the forward strand.
GCAATCAGCGAAAGCGGACACCCCCTCAGGACGCGCATTCCCGCACCTCTCCAGCGGCCCCGTTCGGCTGCATTCCTGTGGACAACTTCCAGCAGGAACATCAAACGGCCGGGAGCCTGTGGATAGATTCCGGCGATCCCGCGATCAAACCGGTGTGGAACATGGCAAAACAGCCCACTCCCTGTCGGGCCGAAGCAGCCGAAGGGGCGAGCTGTCCAAAGTTTCTTTACTGGATCAAGGCGGCCCGCTGGCGCGGGCCGCGGGGGGGGGGGGGGGGGGGGGGGGGGGGGGGGCGCCCCCCCCCCCCCCCCCCCCCCCCAACCCCCCCCCCCCCCCCCCCCCCCCCCCCCCACCCACCCCCCC